>JBEKFK010000009.1:0-23099 GCA_050013375.1 Nitrososphaerales archaeon
ATAGACCTGCTTCGGATCGGCTGCCTTCAGCTCGATGGCGAAGTCGAATCTACCGGTGAGTGGCGAGGAGTAGGTGATCCCCTGGATCTTCCTCAGCTGCTCTGCCACTTGGTTCCGCATTTTTGGATGAATGGTTGCGATGATGGTCGTCGGATTCATTGTTGATGTTATCATTTGTCTTCGAGAATGTAATACTTATCACACTATATAGGTTGTTTGGCACTACGTGACATAACTATTACAGGATGCGACTTTGGGTCGGTCGATTCTGCCGCTAGTCCTGAGGAAGAGTTCTCCAGCCACGGGGCGTCACGCACCCGGACGGTGAGGGCCAGCGCATCAGTGAAGAAGTGCTCTAACTTTTCAAGTCTTAAATAACGAAACTCCGACCTCCCCCCAATGTTCTGTCCCAACTGCGGTTCCCCGAATCCGGACGGCGTGGCGTTTTGCAGCAAATGCGGCACGGCGCTGGGAGCGGCGGCGAACCCCGCGGCCCAAACGTCTCAGGGCGGATTCTCCGCTCCGGCTTCCCAGACGGCCGTTGGGAAGAACGCTATCGTCGCCGCGATCCTCAATCTATTCTGGGGAATCGGATATCTTTACCTCGGCTACAAGAAGGTCCTCGGCTTGCGGACGATTCTCTTCGTCATCGTGATCTTCATCATCGACGTCGTGATAGGTATCTTCACCTTCGGGATAATCTCCCTTATTCTCTCGCTCGCCCTAGCTTACGACGGGTATGTCAAGGCAAAGGGGAAGAAGGGATTCATCTCCGCCGAGCCGTCGATGATGTGGCAATCGTAGAGCGATTGTAAAGTCCATCAGATGACTGAAAGCGAGGCATCAGGCAGGCTTAGAACGGCCTGGTCATCTCCACCATCGTGCCAAGAACCCTGGTCTGCGGCGGTTGCGGACGCACGTTCGAGTGTGAGGCCGCGACCGACTGCTGGTGCGCCGCCGTATTGCTCAGGTCGCAGAGCCTCGGTAAGATCGGAAAGGAAAGCAACGACTGTCTCTGCAAGGACTGTCTCTCAAGAGAAGAACAAGCCTCGTGAACCTTGAGCCCTCTTCAGATCGGGCCCAGCCTGCCTGGATCTCGAGCATACACCGGGCGGCAGACAAGCTCTCGATTAGCGGCTTGCGAAGGGTGGTTTCTTCTTCTTCGGGACCATTACTCGGAACAAGCGAGATTCACGATTTAAACTTGGCCCCGTAGGGCTAGTCCAATTCTGTCGCTCACGCGATTAAATCCCGCGACTTCTTGGTCCCCTATCGACCACGAGGTTTGTTGCGGCCATCAAGCAGACGGCTTGAACTCCCAGCCCCACTCTGCGCCACCGTCCTTCGCGCCAAGGATATACTGCACAAGGTAGGCGGCCAGCTGGTCCCTCGGAATCTCCTCTCCGTCGTCGTTCACGAATCCGGTGCCACTTGGATGTACCCCATAGCTGCCTTCCAGGTCCGGGGCGGTCACGGAACAGAGCTTGATGTTCGCGGTCCCAGAGGGTTGTGATACAGCCAGGTTTGCCCCGGTCGGGTCGGTGAAGACGTCGATTGAGGCCCCCTTCTGGACCGTCAACATCACCGCAACGAGTTTGTCTAGGTTGGTTTCGATGATCTGCCAGGCCCTCCGATCTTCCATGGCAAGGATTGGATCGCGGCGGATATTTACGGATGCTTGGCGCCAATGGCTTGCACGATCGCCTCGTTGCGGCGTCGCGCGGCGCTCGTCCTTCTGCCCGCGACCCTCTGGGCTCTCTTGTTCGCCCAGGCCGGGCAATCGCAGTACCTCGCGATGGAGATATCGGCTTCCCGTCGCCGGTCTTTCAAAGCATCTGTGCGAAATCCACGAATCCTTGGTATCTGGTCTCTTATCGGTCCCTCAGACCCTTCGGTAGTCGTCCTCTAGCCGCACGATGTCGCCTTCACTAAAATCACCCCGTACGATCTCCAGGACCGTTGCTCCCAGGGGGCCCGCCCCGAGCCGATGCTTCGCCCCCACCGGGACCATAACCTCTTGGTTTACGCGGAGCGCGCGTTTTCTCCCGTTGATCTCCACGGTTGCCTCGCCTTCGAGGCAGATCCACCTCTCGCTGCGCTTGGAGTGGTACTGGAGGCTCAGGCGCTGGCCTGGGTTGATCACTATCGCCTTCACCGTGACGCTGTTGGCGTTGGAGATGTAAGTCGTGAAGTGGCCCCAGGGCCTCTTGGACACAACTCCTCGCTTCGGGACGCGCGCCATCGCCGCTGCATTGTCTAGGGGTTGCTTATCTGCCATTCGCACCAGGTTCTTGAACGATTCCGGTCTGGAGAAGAGATCCGTTGACGACCATGAGCGCCTCGGGTGTCCGAAGCACGATGGGCGCTCATGAAGCCCGCCTTTGGTCCTAGCGGGAGAGGGAGGGTCTGTCCGGTGGCTGACCCTGCTTCGAGACGGACCAAGACTTATCTTACCTTGAACTCTGGCGGCCCAAGGCATCCACCTTGAACCCAAGCGGAGTCCTGAAGAACAGGAACTTCGCGCGCCTGTTCTTCGCAGGCGCAGCGTCGATTGGAGGGTTCTCCATAGGGCAGGTCGCGATAAACTACCTGGTCTACACCAGCACCCACTCCTCGGTCGACCTGGCGGTCACAGGAGTCGCCTTCACGGTCGCCTTGGTGTGCCTCAGCCTCTTCGGAGGGACGTTGGCCGACAGGCAGGACCGACGCGTCCTGATGATTGTCTGCGACGGGGTCAGGGCGGTCTCCCTCGCGCTCGTCGCGGCAGCTCTCATCTTCCTCGGCTTCAACCTCTGGCTCGTCCTCGCGGCGAGCTTCATCCTCGGCGCTTTCAGCGCGGTCTTCCAGCCTGCAGAACGTGCCATGATCCCGTCGATCCTCGAGAAGGAGCAGCTCGCCAGCGCGAACGGGCTGATCCAGCTGACTTCCTCGCTCGCGCAGGCGCTCTCGAACGCCCTTGGAGGCGCGCTGGTCGTCGCTGTGGGTGCGATTCTCGCAATCGGACTCAACTCGGTGACGTTCCTGGTCTCTGGTCTGCTCATAGCGACCCTCGCGACACGGAAACCCTCGTCGGGAGGGGAGGAAGCAGGGAATTCTGAGCAGCCTAGGGTAGGCTTCATGGAAGACACACGGGAGGGTGTGCGGTACCTTGTCGCCAACAGGCCGCTGCTGCTGCTCACCGTCTCCGCGGGCGTCTTCAACCTCTTCTTCGGGATGATACTCCCGTTCTTCGTGATCTACACGACAGAATTGCTGCACGGCGGCGCGACGACCTACGGGATATTCCTCGGCCTCTTCTCTCTCGGGGCCGCCCCGGGCTCCCTCCTGGTAGCGAGGATCGGGGCTGTGAGACGGGCGGGGCTCGCCTGGACGATTGCAGGCGTGGTCGGAGGGATCCTCCTGTTGCTGCTAGTACTCGTCCCGGATACCCTGGTGGCCTTCTCGGCGATCTTCGTATTTGGAGTGGCCATGGGCTTCGCCGTCACGACATGGCTGTCAATCGTGCAGATCATCGTCCCGAACGAGATGCAGGGCCGGTACTTCGGGATCGACCAGCTCGGGAGCTTCGCCGTCATCCCGGTGGGCCAGATTGTGGGCGGACTCGCAATAGCAGCGGTCGGCCTATCCTGGAGCTACGGGATCGCAGGTGGAGCAATCCTAATCAGCTCACTGGCGTTCTGGGGGTTTGCTGACCTCCGTAAGCTGGGGTACTCCGCTCACCGCTCAGGACCTCAAGCAACTCGATAGACGTCGCGCAGTTGAGGTCGTCCGCGGGCCCTGACGTACCCGACCCGATGACATTATAGCCGCCAAAGCGGCAAACCCTACGAAGCGCAAGATATCGTGGCGGCACCCGACGTAGTCAAACTGAGGGCGGAGTTCAAGGCACCTCATGACCTCGTGAAGACCTCCGACGACAAGACCATCTTCCTTCGTCACTGGGAGGGCGCCAGACCCGACCTCGCGATCCTCATCTTCCACGGAATAACGGCCTACAGCGGACCCTACGGGAAGCTCCTCGCAGAAGAGGTCGCAAGAGCCGGCTTCAACGTCTTCGGAATGGACCTGAGGGGTCACGGGCTGTCCGACGGGACGAGGGGCGACTACCCAGGTCGGGAGAGGCTCTCGAAAGATCTGTGCGAGACGATAGCGTTTCTGAAAGTAAAGTTCCCTAGGGTAGTCGTCCTCGGACACAGCCTCGGTGCCCTGTCCGCGGTGGCGGCGGCGAATAGCTGCGGGAGCAGTATCGACGGGCTAATCCTGCTTAGCGCGGGGAGGAAGATTAGGCCGGGGGCCTACAGCAAGCCCTCAGCGGGGGCCGCGCTCAAGACCCTGCTTGGAATCGCATTGCTACCGGGAAGCCGGCTGATAGAGTACGAGAGGAGAGGGATGGGCGGTCTTGACGATCCCCTGTTCAATTTCCACTACTCGGCCAGGTTCTACTCGACCATGTATGGGACGAGCGCGATGTCGGTGGTCAGGATGGCCGGGAAGAACCTCATCGAGTCTCCGAACCTGATCCTCTCTGGGAGGCCAGATCTCCCCGTCTTGGTCGGTGTCGGCGACCAGGATGAGCTGTTCCCCGTGGATTCCGCAAGAGAGCTGATGGACAGCCTCGGATCCCCTACCAAGGAGTTCATCGTCATACCCGGCGGTCGGCACGCCGTCTTTCCCGAGGGGTCATGGGGCCCACTCGTGGCGTGGCTAAACAAGAACTATCCATTGCCCCGAAGCAACGAGCAGACATGAAGTTCGTTCGGGGACAAGGTCGCCACGGTCTAGCGGGGTCCGGTTATCCGCTTCTCTATCTCCTCTTCTTTGGCTCGCGCCTGCTTGACCTGCCTGCCCAGCCTTGTCGAGAACAGGTAGTTGACAGCGCCGACGTAGAGCCATGCGAAGGTTAGAATGATGATCAGCCCCTCGAAGACTAGGAGCGAGGGGTCGACCAAGTTCACAGTGACCGTCGTCTGACCAGTCACGAACGGTAGGAGGAGCTGGGAGAAGTATGAAGCCAGGAGCAGGACGGAGACTATGAGCGTGAGGACGGACAGCATCCTGATCCTCCCGCTGCCAGACTCGATGTGCTGGGCGAAGTCCTCGTGCGCCTCGTCGATGATGATGGCCGGCTCAGGCTTCTCAGACAACGGCGAGAATTGCTCCCTTTGGGATAAAACCCTTGCTCATCTAAGATACGTCCGGTCCAATCTTTCCCCAGACCTTCTCCCAGTCCCGCCTCACCTCGACACCCTCGGGCGTGATGTAGTAGACATCGTGGTCCTCCAGCGTCCCGCGCCGGATGAGCCCCTTCGACTCGAGGAACGCCGCGAACTCCATGAACTTCGGGAAGTTGAGCCCCATGGCCTGGGAGAGCCTCGTAGGACCCCTCGGCCCGTTGAGGAGGAGCATGAGTATCTCCATGTAGATCAGGATGTTGGGCCTCCTCTTCAACCCTCACCAATGAGGCGGCGCCGGTAATAAGCAAGCGAGCAGGCGAGACCGGAGGTCCCTAAGGTACGTATCTTAGGTAAGTCACTAAGATGTGCAATTCTCTATAAGCGGCCTCAATCCTTTCGGCCCATGTACAACAGCTCACAGAAGACGACGGGGAGGTCGATCGAGGACAGGGAGCGCGGTCGGGCGCCTGCGCTCTGGCTGGGATACGCGCCGACCGGAGGGAGAGTCTCCCTAAGGCACGTGGAGATGAGGCAGAGGGTGCTCGTCGCCGGTCGCCGGGCCGACGAGATGGCCGCCCTCCTCGCCTACGCTGGCCGCGAGGCCGGGCTGAGGACGCTGGTCCTGGACCTCGACGGGAACATATCCGACCGCGTCTCGGGTTACATGGAGTCCTACGACTACACGTGCTTCCTCTACGACGCCTTCCTCCTCGAGGAGGACGACGCCACCAAGCACAGCCAGCTCTTGGCGGCCGCCTACACGACGGCGCTGAACCTGAGCTCCGAGGAGGAGGCGATCATGATGGCGGCGCTCCACAAGCTGGCACGGGGGGACATCATGGCGAGTCCCGCGGTGCTCTTCGAGGCGATCGGGACCGTGGAGGGATTCCGAGGGTTCTACGTCGAGAAGCTCCAGGGGAGGATCGGGGCGGTGAAGTACCTCGAGTCCGCCGAGAACGGCTCCCTCAGGTCGCTTATGTCCCTCGGTGGGTCCCTGATCAGCTTCAGGAGCGCGAGCTATCCGCAGGCGATGGAGATCGCTGCCGCCGCGTTCGTCGCGAAGCTGCTGACGGTGATGCAGACCGCGAAGACGGCACCAGACCTGGTCATAATCAACGGGGCCCACAGGATCTTCAGGGCGCTGCCGAAGATCGACCACTCGAACCGGCTCCTGACCGAGCTCCTCGAGTCCCGTACAACGTTCGTCCTCGCTTCCGACGAGAGGCAGTTCCTCAGCCAACCGGTCCAGGACGCCTTCCAGTTCAAGATCCTTTCCAGCGACGCCTGGAACAAGGGGGCCGAGGAGCGCTGGAAGGGCAACCCTCGCGAGCCCATCCTACCGAACTCGTACGTGATCGCCGACGGACATTTCGGACACCAGAGGACGCTCATAGCGCGGTCGTTCGAGCCGAAGAGAGCCGAGCTCAGGAAGGGGCCGCCAGCGGTCGAATCGAACAGGGTCCACGACGAGGAGCTCACGCTCATCGTCCTGGACGACATCAAGCGCTACGGGGCGTCCACAAGGGCTTCTCTCATCGAGTTCCTCTCCGGGGAGTATGGGGCCGAGGCAGTGCAGCGAGAGCTTGACCGCCTCCACTCGCAGCGGCACATCACGCTTCAGGAAAAGGAGGTGCGCCCCGGGGGTCCGCCGATGATGGTCTACGCCCTCACGCCGAGCGGGGAGACCCTGCTGGAGGCGCTGGGGCAGTGACGACCACCGTGGGCTCTGTGCCGAGGATTCAGACCCAGTGCAGGGCGATAGACACCCTGACCGACGGGGGGCTCGCGACCGGGACTATAACCCAGATATTCGGGGAGAAGGCGCTCGGCAAGTCGATAATCTCGTTCCAGACCGCGTGCGCCGCGGTCGCGAGCGGGTCGAGCGCCATCATTCTCGACACCGAGCAGTCGTACGCGAGCTATCTCATCCCCTACTGGCGGGAGAGGATGAGCAGGAGGTTCGGGAAGGATATCCCCATCCACGACGTGAAGCTCGAAAGGGCCCCCAAGGTCGGAGGGAAGAAGAAGGCCGTGACCCGAGGACAGGTCATCTCGGCTTTCAGCAGCACCCTAGACCAGCTGGGGATCCTGTACAGCGACTCCCATCTGGGTTCGCTCGCGGACATCGTCTCTCCGGAGTTCCACGCCGAGCTCCCGGAGAACGAAGGGCCCTCCGTCATGATACTGCAGGTGCCGGACGTGATAGACCTGCTCGCCCTCCACGGGATAGACTCGAAGAAGCAGGTCTCGGAGGGAGGGAGGGTCGAGCTCCGGCTGCAGTCGACGCCGGTCTACCAGTCCGTCCTCCACCAGATCATCAGGCAGACCAGCGCCAAGCTGCTCGTCTACGACTCGGTCTCCGCGCCCTTCAAGGCGACCTTCACGAACACCCAGGATCTTCCGGCGCGCTCCGCGGGGCTCGCCATGCTGCTGGCACACTCCCAGAGGCTCTGCGTGGAGTTCGGCATCGCCGTCGAGGTGGTGAGCCACGTCTCCATAGACCCGATCAAGGCCTGGGACCGGCGTCCCTACGGAGGGGTGATTCTGGGTCACGAGGCGAAGTTCTCCCTCGAGCTGACCAAGGGGACGGCGAAGAGGAACGCCGAGGCCGAACCGGTCAACCCGGAGGACGGGGGCGAGAACGTCAAGGCGTTCTGGGTGGCGCGTCACCCGGCGATGGAGGAGTATTCGAAGTTCGGGTTCTCGAAGGTCGACGAGGAGGGGTTCCACTGATGGGCTGGATGCTCAAGGGGCTCCTCCTACTCGCCGGCCTCTTCTCGCTGACGCTCGGGTTCTGGCCCCTCTGGATACCGTGCTTCGGATACCTCGGGTACTCGCTCTGGTCGGCAACCAGGAGGAGGAGCGTCTACGTGATGGACAAGACGAGGGGGGAAGCGGCCCCCCCGAAGAGGAACAGGCGAGGAACATTCAGGAAGAGGTACGCGGTCGCCGGGCTCCTCTTCGTCCTCGCTCTCGTGGCGTCTGGCGAGGGAGGGCGGTCCTCACCCTACGTCTTCCTCGCCCTGGGGTCGGTCGTCCTCCTCTCGGGCGTCCTGCACTTCGGCCCCCACCTCTCGAGCGTGAGGCCGGTCCCGGGCTCCATCCTCTTGAGGAGCAGGTGGTTCCCGTTCTCGTGGACTTCCCTCGTCGAGGTGAAGTTCGCCACTTCCCAGATGGCCAGGGCGCTCTCCTCGATCGGGACCGAGCTTCTCCTTACAACGGACTCCGAGAGGATCTCGGTCTATCTCCCGATGAGGACCATCGCGCTCTCGGCGCCGCAGGCCGACCGGAGGATAGTTGAGAACCTGGCACCGATAGCAAGGTCTCTGAGCCCGAAGGGCGCCTACGTCCTGCCTCTCGACGGGGCGGACGCGGGCGCTCGACTGGCCTGGCGCTTGCGGCCGGTCGACCTGGCCATGGAGTACGGGCGGGACGGCGTCGTCTCGCTGAACTCCACTCCCTTCGACGCCCTCGTGCTCAACCCGGATGGGCACCTGCTCAAGGCGGCCGCGGGGTACGTCAGGATTCCTAACTCGATGAAGGAGGCAGCGACGCTCCCCTCTGCCGGACCCAAGCTGGAGAGCCAGCCGCTCGTCTGGGAGGCACTGGAGGTCCTGGGCGAGAAGTTCCAGGTCAAGGAGGCCGACGTCTACACGAACTTCCTAAGCAGCGTCTGTGCGAGCCGGGGTGAGGGGCTGGGCGAGAGGCTGGTCAATGAGGGGAGGGAGGGGGCGGCGACCGTGCTGATCAACTCCCTCGGGGCCGCGCAGGTCGAGCTGACCAGGCCACAGCTCAGGGCGATAGTGAGGACCTATGGCTAGCCAGATAGTGGAATATGACTCCGAGGAGTTCCGGAGGCTCGGCGCGGTTCTTGCTGCGCTCGTGGCCGTCAGGGAAGAGGAGGTCGTGTCCTGCTTCCGCGAGCTGATCGAAGCCGCATTCGCAGACTCTCCGGGCAGGCTTGTGCTGGAGATCCTCCGCGGTTCCGTCGAGCCGCTGTCGCTTCGGGCCATCGCCTCGAGATGCCGCTCTGGCAGGCGGTCGGTCCTGCCCGAAGGGAAGGTAAGGACCGTCGTGGAGAGGCTCGGAAGGGCAGGCATTGTCGTGAACCGCGGCACACCGGAGATGCCGAGATACACTCTCGACGCGGGGGACAGGCGCGTCCTGGTCCTGGAGAAGATCTACGGCCCGACCCGCGTCGTGAACCAGTCAGGGACGCTATAGGCAGACTAGGTGTCGCTCGCGCCGCTGGACTGGGAGTCTCGCGAGGCGAACTGGCTCCATATCTTCAACCTGGAGACGGTGTAGGCAAAGAGGAAGCCGATGGCCACTGCGATGATGTACGCTATCGAGTAGAAGATCAGCGTCGAGAGCAGGAGCGTGAGGACGTACTGGATGACCGTGGCGGCCGAGCCGTTGAGGAAGTATTTGGAGAAGCGATGGCTGGACAGGAGCGGGCTGCGGAAGACGACCTCGCACTTCCAGGTGTAGTCCGTGAAGATAGAGGTCACCACGGCGATGAGGGTCGAGACCGGGAGGGCGAGATGCGCGTCGTGCGTCAGTAGGTAGAGCAATCCGTCGATAATGAGGGCATTCACGGCCCCGGTCCCGGCGTAGACGATGGAGAGCCGGTTGACGTAGAACTTGAAGACCTTCCCTAGGGTAGATGTCAACTCGTCGCCGGCTCCTCGCAGGCCCCAAGCGGGGGTAGTATGTTTGCTTCTAGGAACCCGTGTCCAGGGTCTGTGCGACCGGGCGCCTTCAGCCCCGTGGCTTCTCCCTTCTCCACGAGGATGCGGCGACAACCGAGATGATAGTGGTCGCGACCAGGGCCAGTTGGACCATCGCCGAGAGGAAGAAGCTCGAGCTTGCCGCCACACTCGCACTGGACGTGTTGCTGGTGACGGAGGCGGAAGTCGCCTGGGTGGTGGCGACAGTCGTGACCGAGGAGGTCGAAGCGGCGGTGCTCGTCGCGGCGCTCGAGCTGGTCAGGGCCGAGCTGGTCAGAAGAATCGGTTCCATCCCTACCCCCACCGAGGACCCGAGCGGGTAGATGCTGGCGTTAAGGTTCTGATATTCGGTGAATCCTGACGGCGGCGAATAGGGTACAGGGGCCGTGCTTGAATCCGCGAAGACGATCTGTCCCGACGCTCCGTTCGAGAGTGTAAGGTCGCACGCCCAGATACCGGCGGAGAGCGAACAAGGGCCTTCGAACGTCGAGCCGACGAGCCACCGGTAGGTCTGTTCGTACCCCTGGTTGATCTCGCTCAGGGCGCCTGTCGTCCCGAACCCGAGGAGGCCGTTCTCCGGATGGAACTCGGAGAACCAGACCGCCGTAGAGACGTTCTCGCTCGCCTGGAGCATGAACCACCTGGCTACGAAGGCCGTCTGCTGGTCGCTGCTCCCCAGCCCGTCCTGTGAGATGATGTCCGAGGGGAAGCCGCCCTCGGTGGCGATGAGCGGGGGCTTCGAGAGTCCGTAGGCGGCCATTATGGCGCGGATGTCGCTGACCTCGGTGGTGAGCGGCGTCCCGGCGCAGGCCTGGATGTCGCCCTGCGGGCAGCCTATCCCCAGCTTGGCGCACGCGCTGTCGTTATCGAGACAGGCATACGGATGGAATGCGACCGCGTTCGCATAAGCCCCTCCGCCCGCCGCGAAGTATTCCGCCAGCCAGCACTCGGCGACGTTGCAGCCGGGGGAGTACTGCAGGACGCCGACGCGGGAGGCCGCGGGAGAGAGGACGATGGCGCTCGGATCTATTGCCTTGATGTCGGCGTAGGCGTGCTGCGACATGGTCACCATCTGGGCGACGGACCCGGAGAAGGTCTCGTCCAGGTTGGGTTCGTTCCAGAGCTCGAAGTACCGGATCTGGTCGCTGTACCGGGTGACTACCGCCTTGACGAAACTGTCCCAGTCGTTGATGCTGGTCGGCGGGGCCGCGCATCCGGTCACGTTCTCGATGGCAGTCAGGATGCAGGACTGGGACGGGTTGGACGAGGCCCACTCGGGCGTGGACCAGAAGGTGTACATGAACGAGGTGATCCCTGCGGACTTCGCCTGCGATATGGTGGCATCGAGGGGCGCCCAGTTGTATGTCCCGTTCGACGGCTCGACGTCGTTCCATTCCGTTCCCTGGGTCTTCCCCAGAGTTCCCACGGAGATGTTGAGGGGCCAGGAGCCTGTGACTGTCAGGTAGGCCACCGACACCCCGAAGAAGGTGGCGGGGATCGGCATCGGAGTGACGACGGAGGCGACCGTCTGCCCTCTCGCTCCTGCCGAGAACACGAATAGCAAGATGACGCCGATGACGGCAATGCGTCTGAGCGAGGCCATTGGACGAGCGTGTCAACCGAGTCAGCAGCGCATTAAAACGATGCGGGATGCTGGTTCGAGAGACGGATGTCCGAGGCGCAAAGATGAGCCCTCCGGCCGTGTACAACTGCGCTTGAAGAGGAACGGTAACCTCTTCTCTCGTCTTTTTTGTTTTTGCGGTCTCGCCAAGACTAACCTCACGCGGAATCTCCAGGGCATGCGGACGACGCTGAAGAAGGGCTAGGTACCGGAGTTCGCCGGCGCGATTATCCCATCTTTCAACCTCAGGGCATCCTCTCCCCGTCTAGGCGGGGCGCAACCAGCCTGTAGTAGGCGAGACGGTGAGCGTCTCGGGGCGAGCGACGAGAGAAGGGCTCGACCCTAGGGTGTCGGCGAGATGGTTACCGTGAATACGAAACTTGGTGTGAGACAGGCCGAGGGCGCCACGAAGCTGACGTCTATGGTGAGAGCGGAGCCATCGATCAAGGGAATTGGTTCCGCAGGAGCCACCGTCATCGGGACACCGGCCGAGTCGTTGACCGAGGTGATATACACCGTGTCGGCCGGCCCCGCCAGAAGGGAGGCTTCGCTGAGCAGCAGCGTGAACGAGGCGGTGACCCGCTGGCCCGTGAAGAAGTAGGTCTGGTTGCTGGAGAGCGTCGCGCTTGCAAAGGTGTAGGCGTCGTAGTAGGAGGGGATGAGCTCGACCGTGGACACCTCAGGGAGGTGCGAGATCCATGAGGAGACCTGGGGGGTGTTGATCATGAGGAAGAGGGGTGTGGACTGGGTAAGGGTGTCATTGTATTCCAGGGCAGTCGGGATCTCGCCAGGAGACACCGTGAAAGCGATCAGGCCCGAGGCCTGCGTTCCCGGAGACAGGCTTGCCGCCTGAAGGAGCGTGAAGCCGCTGAAGGTGAATCTGGACTCGTGGACTTGAGAATCGTTGGTGACGAGCCGGAAGTAAAGGGGATTGAAGCTCCAAGGTGAGGCTCCGTGGTTCCCGACGTCGACCGTGAGGACGTAGGCCACCTGAGGCGGGTCGGCGGCGTCCAGGGCCAACTGGGTTATCTGCAGGCTGTACGATCCGGAAGAGCCCGAAGCTGCACTCATCGAGCTCGAAGAGGCCCCGCGCGCAGAGGGCAGGACCGCGGCTCCGAGCGCGGACAGCGCGATCAGGACTACGAAGACGACGGCGACCGTGACTGCCGTGTCTCTCCGAGACCAGCGCTTTCCGGGGCGAGGGCGCGCCGGCGGCGTCTGTCTCGGAAACGATCTCCGTGGCGGCTCGGCAGATTCCCTGGGCAGTCCGAGCAGCCGAAAGGCTGGGGTGTCAGTGAAGTTCGTCTTCCCGAGTCTCGGACCGAACGCCAACAGCTGTCGAGACGAGGTGTCGGATCGACCCGTAGAAACGCCTTGCTCCGCACACCCATTCTGTCTCCCCACCAGAGCTCGCGCCGGTTTCCAGACCCGTGCCCGGCAAACGCTTAAGCCACGGGCATCCCCATCCTGTCGAACAGGCCGGCGAATGTCTCGGAACAGCGCTCCAGGTAACAAGGCATCCATCACGGGTCCTCTGGACAACACGATAGTCACGGTCATCATCATAGTCATGGTCGTGGTCACGACGACCGTGGGGTACTCGGCGACGCTTAATCCCGCGTTTTCGAGCTCGGGAACCGGCAACTCCACCGGCTCATCGACCTTGTCGACTTCCACGATCCCGCCAGCAGTCCTGGCGTGGAACCCATCCACAAGCTACCCGCTCACGGTCTGGACCCAGTCGTGCGTCGTGTCGGGCGGATACGTCTACTGTGTGGGGGGCCTGACCGGGTCCAACACGGTCACCGATTCCACCAGCGCCGTGTACTACGCCCCAATCTCGCCTTCGGGCATCGGCAACTGGGTGAACACGACCGCCTATCCGACGAGCATCCGGTCTGAGTCATGCGTGACCGAGTCGAGCATGGTATACTGCGTCGGAGGCTACAATAGCTCTACTCTTACCGACGCCGTCTACTATGCGCGGCTCTCCGCCTCCGGGGTGGGCGCATGGTCGAACGGGACTGCCTACCCCCTCCCCGTCTGGCTGACCGCCTGCGTGGCGTCGAGCAGCGGCATCTACTGCGTTGGAGGCGGGACCGACTCGCCGACCCTATCATCGACCCAGGACGTCTACTTCGCGCCCTTCTCGTCCTCGGGAATCGGCCAGTGGGTAAGCAGCCCGAGCTACCCGGTCGGCGTGAAGCAGCAGGCCTGTGTCTCGTCTGCAAGTGACATCTACTGTGTGGGCGGATACCTGAGCACCAGCGTCTACTATGCGGCGCTCTCCCCGACCGGGGTGGGGCCATGGGCCAACACGACGGGGTATCCGTTCACAATCGGCGCCAACCTGGCTTCCTGCGTGACGATCGGGGATCAGGCGTACTGCGTGGGTGGTCACACTGGCTCTAACGTCTCAAACGATGTCTACCACGCTCCCATCTCAGCATCCGGCGTCGGCGAGTGGGTCAATGCCACAGGCTATCCGGTCGCCGTCTGGGGCGAGACCTGCGTCACCTCCGGGGGTCAGTTGTACTGCATAGGTGGCGAGACGGCATCAGATAGCATCCTCAGCGGCGTCTGGTACTCGAGCTAGGGTCTGTCCAGGCCACACTAGCCCGGCGCCTCACTTTGGCAGCTTCTTGCCGGTCAGCTTCGGGTCCTTGGTCTGGATTCGGAAGTAGAGGATCATCGCGTTGGCGTGGCCGTGCCCCAGGCCCATCTCGGTCTTGAGCCATCCGAGGAGTTCAGCGTGTTTCGCCACTATCTTCCCGTCCGTTATGAAGCCCTTCTTCTTGGCCAGCTCCAGAAACTCCTTCGGCGACTTGCCCGTCTTGGCCTGGATGTTGTCGAGGTACGCCTTGAACGTCATTGCCTGTCCTGAACGAAGTCGCTGACAGGTTTATTACTTTCAAGTTCCCCGAAGCATTCATGCTAGAAAAGGCAGGCTTCGTGACGTTCGTGCCGGTCCGGAAGATGGACCGGGCTCTGAAGTTCTACACGGAGGGACTGGGCGGGAAGCTCAAGATGAGAGGAGAGGGCGACATGAAGGACTCGTTCGCCTCCGTGAAGGTTGGCAGGCACGAGTTCTGGCTGATAACTCCGTCTGCCTGGGAGAAGCGAGAGCTCACCTACAACGCCTTCGTCGTGGACGACATCTCCGCTGCGGTCGCCGAGCTGAAGGGCCGAGGAGTGAAGTTCAGCCGGGCCGAGCGGTCCAGCCCCGAGACGAAGATCGAGGGGCCGATAACCCGCGACCCGTGGGGAGCCGAGGCGTTCTTCAAGGACTCGGAAGGCAACCTGCTCATGCTGTGGCAGGGCGCCTAGTACCGCGGATCAGGAACCGTCGATCCTGCCGGCCCGTTAAGGGTTAGGCCTCTTCCATCTCTGCTTCGGGCCGGGCGATTGTGGCTGGAATGTCGGGGAAGGTGCGTTCCATCCTCGACTCAGCTACTGCCGCGGCCTCTGAGAGGACGCTCTCGGCCTCCTCGTTGGCGACTCCGAAGTCTATCGAGGAGCCGCTCACCGAGCCGGCGTCTACCAAGATCCCGCCGAGTAGGCTCGAAATCTCACTCATCCCGCTCTCCGCCTCGGGTACCAATCCCGAGAGGCTCTGTCTCATGCCGCTGAGGATGGAAGTGGCTGGTGCGAGGGTCGTTATGATGTCGCCCATGTCGCTAATCGTGTTGAGCCTCAGGTTGATCTGCTCGTGGGCGAGCCTCGACTGAGTCACCATTCTGTTCATCTTTCTCAGTTCTCCGAGTTCGTTCGCGTAGACTGACGCCCTCGCGGAGTCGCGCTTCTGCGTCGCCGCCACAATCTTGTTGAAGAGGGCGGTGTCCTTCTCGCGCAGCTTCGCCATGGTCGAGTCGAGCCTTCCTATCACACCTTGGATCTCGCGATTTGCCTGCTCGAGACGGGGCTTGAGCGGCGTCCCCTGATTCACGCTGCCGCGCAGCCTAACGCCGAGACCGGGCCCCTTCTTCTTATCATCCCAATTCGCAGAGAAGTGTGACATACCGACTCACCGATGGTCAGAGGAGGTAATACCGGCGAGGGTGAAGGAACTTTCACGCTTCGATTAACCCGGCGCATTATCCCCCTAAGTCGCAGGGGTCCAAGGTCAAGCCAGGAGAATCCTTAAGGTTCAACAACTCAACGAACGGCTGTCGTGCATCTCGAGATCGCGGTCACGGTAAAGGCACCACGCGTGAAGGTCTACGCAGCATACACTGACTTCGGGTCCATGCCGAGGTGGGCGAAGATGCAGGGCACAGTGACTGTGACGAAGGAGGGAGGTTTGGTCCGCCTGGAGAGCGAGGGAGGACCCAGGCGAGGCGGGCGGAACGCTGCCAGGAGCCTCAAGCTCACGGAGCCGAGCCTGGTAGAGTCCGAGAGCGAGACGAGGTACACTCGGACGAAACGGGCCGTAGTGTTCGAAGAGGTCCCCGAAGGAACGAAGGTGACTGCGAAGCTCGACGTGCGGGTCAAAGGGTTGTGGGCCAAGCTCCTCGCGACTAGGGAGTCCGACGAGTTCGAACCCGCAATCCGGGAGGAGCTCGAGTCGTTCGCCAGATATGCCGAGAGCCTGCCCTAGCGCCGATTCTTCAAGGATTTTGGATCGAAGTCGCAGGTGAGCCACTCCTTGGTGATGGCTCCTCCATGTTTCTTGTAGAAGGATATGGCCACCTCGTTCCAGTCGAGGACCATCAGACGCAGCCGCTTGCAGTCCTCCTGCCTTGCGAGCTCGAACACCCTCTCGAGGAGCATGGATCCTACTTTCTTGCGCCGGTGTTCGGGCCTCACGTAGAGGTCGTCCAAGTAGAGGCTCTTCCCGACCCAGGTGTAGTAGGCGAAGAAGTAGACGGCGGCGCCCAGGACCTTGCCTTCCTCCTCGGCGAGGAAGAACCCGAACGAGTCTCTCTCGCGTTTCATCTGTACGAGCGAGTTCTTGACCTGTTCAGGTGCCCCCTCAAAGGTCGCTAGGTCCTTGATGAGACCGAGGAGGACCGGAAAGTCCTCCTCGCTGCCTTCTCTGATGATCAACGCCAAGGTTGTTTCCTGACGCCCAACGGCCCCGTCTTATCAAGACGCGCCTCTCTGTTCCCTCCCGTTATGTGGAGAGGGCGGATTCGGGCGTCCCTCCGCGAGAAGGGGTTTGGTCGCGGTTCGGACTAGCTCACGAACTTGCTCGCGAAGGCACGGATTCCTCCGAGCTGTTCCTGAAGCGGAGTCTTGCCCTCGGGGCTCGGCACGATGACCGCGAAGGATACACCGAGCGCCTCGAGGTCCGCGATGGTCTTCTCGTTCCCCGCCATGTCTCCGGTGAGCCGTAGGCGCCTGTCCCCTTGAACCCCCAGGTACTCGGCCTTCTCCGCCTGAATATCGAGTCCCAGCCTCACGCAGATTCGTTTCTCAGCTGCCTTCGGGGAGGCCATCCTGAACTGTGCTACGAGGTCCCTGAAGGCGTCGATAGGGAAGACGTTTGGGTGCCAAGCGTCACCGAGGTTCGCGGCCCTCCTCATCGCTGGCTCGCTGTTCCCACCTATCCAGATCTCGATCTCCTTCGAGGCTGGGCGGGGTTCGAAGACGGCGTCCTCGAACTTCTGCGGCAGTCGCTTGCTCTCGAAGCTCGTCTCGCCCCGCCAAAGGGACCTGAGGAGCCGAATCGACTCGTCAACTCTCTTCCCCCTGTCGTGGAAGTCGGTGCCTACCGAGTTGAACTCCCTCTGGTTCCAACCGACCCCTATCGCCAGCAGGAGCCTGCCTCCGCTGAATGCGTCGATGGAGGCGAGCTGCTTCGCTACGACCGCCGGGTTGCGCATCCCAATGATGAGGGACGAAACCCCGAGCCTGACCCTCTTGGTCTGCGGGGCGAGGTAGGCAAGGGACGCGAGGCTGTCGAAGATCCTCTCATATGGGGTTCCACTGTTCCTCGACATGAGGATATGGTCGGTCGTCCAGACCGAGTCGTACCCCAGCGCTTCCGCCTCACCCGCAACCGCCGAGAGTGACTCGACCGATGATGTGGCTCCATAGTTTGGGACGCAGACGCCGAACTTCATGATGACTTGTCCCCTCGGAAGTCGGTACTTTATTGATTCCCTGGTCTGATTCGTAGTGGCGCGATTCGTGCTGCTCGAGCTTCGTCTGCCTTGTCCCCAGGGACCTTCACCACCCGGGATGTCCTGACGCTCCGGTCTTGGGGTGGGCTGCAGCTAACGCTCGGCTTCGAACTTCTTTGCTACCCTCTCGGCGGCCGCAGTCGCTGCCTCTACGGCGTTGATGACGCTGATCCTGAAGGCGCCCTTCTCGAGTTCGTAGATTCCCGCGATGGTCGTCCCGGCAGGCGTGGTGACGGCATCCCGGAGTTCCGTGACGCTCATTCCCGTCTCGCGCAGAAGTTTTGCCGTCCCGACGAGCGTCTGCGCGGCCAGCTTGAAGGCGGTGTCCCTTGGAAGCCCGACCTTGAGCCCTGCTGTCACGAGGGCGTCGATCAGGATGGCGATGTACGCGGGACCGCTGCCGCTCAACGCAGTGACCGCGTCCAGCTGCGACTCCGGGACCTTCACCACTTCGCCAAACCTTCCAAGCAAGAATTCCACGTCCCGGACATCCGCCTCCGAGAGATTCCCCCCGGGCGAGTAGGCGGTCACAGCCTCCCCGACCTGCGCGGCCATGTTGGACATGGCGCGGACGACTTTGGCCGTTGGAAGATGCCGCTCGAGTCTCTTGAGCGAGATGGCAGCCATGAGGGAGATTACGATCTTGCCACCACAGAAGGGGGAGATCTTGTCGAGGAGGTACTTCGCATCCGCGGCCTTGACCGAGAGTATGACGATGTCGGCGCTCCTGACCGCGGCCTCATTGTCGGTGGAGGCCTGCATCTTCGCTGGAAGTGGGCGCCGCAGCGTCGCGATGTTCCTCTTTGTCACTATTACCTTGGAAACCTTGGAGGACTTCGCAGCGGCTCTCGCCACCGCCTCACCTATCTTTCCAGCGCCCAGGACTGCGACTATCAAGGCTCCAAGCCGGGAGGATGTAAGATATTACTCTAGGCCTTGGGATGACCTTCGCCGAGAGGCTGTGCGGATGCGAGCCCGTGCCTGGCCGGTCCCTAGCATGTATCAGCATCATCTGCTCCAACGTTCTAGGGAGGAGTCCGCTCCGGTGCCGGGTTCCGAGCCGACGGACCTTGTCAGCTGGCCGGCACGAGCACCACTGGCACACCCAGACCCGAGAGCGCGCTCATCCTGAGGCTGGCCTTGCCTATCTTGAGTCGTGACGACTTTTTTGGCAGAGTCAACACGAGCATGAGGACCCTGGAGTCCCGCTGGCTGGCCCTTATCGCGTCCTCGAGGCTCCCCAAGAAGACATGGCCGGTGCACTCCACGCCCTCTCCTTCCACCCGGTGCCTCAGACTCGCGATCGTGCTTGCTCCGAGCGAGCTGTAGTACGACGAACCGAAGTCTCGGATCCTCTCCACTTTAGCGTACGCCGCATATTCCTCGGGCACTGCCCTCTCGCTGGTGACATACAACAGGACTATCCTGGCACCGTAGGTCTTCGCCAGCTTGATGGAGTGCTCCAGAGCCCCCTCAAAGTCGGTCTTGCCATCCAACGGAAGAACCAAGTCGCCAGCTGCGCTCAATCCCCCCTGCGAGGAGAACCGACTCCCCGCATTGGGGCGATTCTCGCCATCAGCTCGCTCGTAGCCTCCCGCCTTCAGGGGAGCTGGTTGAAACTTGGTCTCTTGAATGGTTGACATCTTCTCGACTTCCAAACGCGGCCCTCGACTACAGCATCATAAACCAATCATACGGGAAATGGGTATAACATATGGTGTGGCTTGTTACCGGAGTCTGCGACGACAGCTGCGACACTTCGGGGGAACGCACGACGCTACTCTGGGTCTTGGAGAGGGTTTCGAGCGGTCGCTTGACCCAGACTCTTGAGAGCGGACCTCAGCACGAGGAACGAGAGGAACATGAGAGCCGCGGCCACCGTGAAGGTAGTCGCGTAGCCGAGGTAGTAGGCTACGTAGCCGGTGAACAGCGAGCCTGCGACGGTCCCGAGTGCCCCGAGCGCAGCGTAGAGTCCAATGATGCTACCCTGACGCGCCTGGCCAAGGCTGGACAGAAGGACCACGGAGGTAGAGGAGTTCCAGACAGCGTAGGTAAGACCCATCAGGGCGTAGAAGACCATGGCGAGCAGGAACATTGCGAATCCGCTTACTGCAAGTGCAGCGGCCGCGAGCACGAGACAGAGGATCGTGCGTGCGATGAGGGAGGCGAGGCCCCCCTTCGGGCCCCCAAGCCACCTAGCGAAGCCGCCCATCCAGCGATACACTGCCATCGCGGCGACTGTGTTGATCAGGGCGACCGCGAAGACCTCGTTGTCGCCGAGGCCCGAATGGACCAGGAAGGGCACAAACGGGGTGTTGAAAAACGCGGACGCGGTCGTGAAGATGAAGGCCGAGGAGAAGAGGAGGAAGCTGCCGGTCATCGCTCCAGCGCGAGCCGCGCGAAGCGTTCGCAGGGTATCCCTGGCCGTCTCCTTCGAGAGGGAGATTGGGTGGGCTAGGACGACCGCTCGTCGGTACAATCTGGACGGAAGGTCCGCCGGATTGGGCGACAGGTGACCGGTCTCCATCGTGCGGTTGGGTTCCGAGATCAGGCGGTAGGAGAGCACCACAGAGGCGCAGGTCGCCGCCGCGCAGAAGACCAGGAACGGTCCGAGCGGCAGTGTGCTCGTCCAGAGGACGCCCACCGCTGTCCCGATGATCGTCCCGAGATTGACAATCAGGTAGAGGGTCGAGTAGGAGGCGACCCAGTCCTTCTTCTCCGAGGTCTCCATCACGAGGAGGTTCGCCGCTACAGCGTTGGCGGTCACGACGAGCCCAAGGGCACCGTAAAGCGCGGCCAGGGCGCTGAGGTTGGGGAGCAGGAACATGGCGGCGAAGATCGCCGTCGTCCCGGCGGAGGCGATAACAAAGAAGACGCGCCGCCTCTCCAGCCGGTCGGTCATCCGCCCCCAGAGTATGGAGGCGGGGATCAGAACGGCGTTGTAGAGAGTCGTGATGAGAGCGACCTGGACCACGTTCCCTCCGAGATAGAGGACGTAGAGCGGGACCATGGTGCCGAAGCCCCCAACTCCTATGTTGAGCGGGAGGACGGTCCAGACCCAGCTCTGCCGGTTGCTCTTCGATGCTTGTCTCTCTGGCTGGGTCAATCCCATGTGGATATCTTCCGGAGGGCGGAAGCGACGCGATATGCGTTATCTTCCTTTCTCCGATCTAGGCAGCAGGATAACGGCTGCCCACTAACTAGAGCCAGCGCAATCGCGACCACGGACAGGTCGAACGCCAGGCTGAGCACCACCAACCGGCTGTCTGGCGACCTTCGGGCACCCTTACCGGAAAGGGCAGACCTTGGGATGAGGTTCCGCTCCGCTGAGCCTATCTGCCCGAGAACAGGCTGACGCTGCCGACCACAGTCAAGAGGCCAGCGATGCTAACCACAATGTCGAAGGGGAGCAATGTCCCGCTAGCTATCAGGATGAACCATCCGAGGACAAAAGGAATGAAACCGAAGAATCCAACCTTCTTCACATCCGCTGCTGCGAACATCCTCCGCGCAAAGAAGATGATCAGGATGGCGAAGACGACCCCCAGAGCCCCGGCGACCGGGTTTCCTAACACAAAATACGCGATTCCACTCAGAAACGTGAGAACGCCTCCGATGAGGCTGAGAAGGTATCCAGTCCTTGGTTTCTTATTTCTCGACGGGGCGCACTTCTCTCCTTGCAGCGCACCCGCTGCCTCGGGGTTCCCCTTGATCAGGGCCCCGCAGTTGGAGCAGAAGGCGCTCCCCTCGTCGACCGCTGTACCGCAGTTCGGGCAGTACAATTCATACTCGCCCAGTCCTGGGGGGTCCCCTCACTCTTCACTTACGTCTTCCGGCTGAAGCTACGGACTGGCCTGGAGGCTGTCGGGAGCAAAACTGGCGCCTCTCAGCTTCCGGATAGCGGCACCGTCGCTACAGTAGCGAGAGTACTCAGGCTGCTGACCAGCACCTCGCTCTGCGATATGGTGTAGAGGTAGGCCCCGATGATGACCGACCTGTCTATCTGCAGGTTGCCGTTCGGAGAGTCGCCGTAGTTCTGGCCTACCGGGTACTGAGTCACCGTCCCGAGGAGGGTGAAGCCAGTCGCGTTGAGCCTGAAGACGTAGGCGCCTTGCCACACGGGGTTGCCTTCGGGGGGCGGACTCTGCGAAGTGCCGCTGGACTGCTCGCTCGCGGGCACCTGGGCGAGGAGGACTGGGATCACCGTTATGTTGTTCGCGGGGTCGTAGGTCAGCGCCAGGTGATCGGTCAGGACGGGCGAGTCGGTCCCGCGGTCGCCGATCATAAAGTCGGAGACGTCCGAAGACGATCCGTTGGCTGCCACGTGGAAGAGCGAGAGCTTCAGCCCGAGGTAGTAGGCGAAGTTCCCTGTCGACGAGGCAACGGTGTCCTTGCCCACGCCGAGAAGATAGGAGCCGCCAAAGAGCGGCTGGAGGTAGTCCGAGTAGCCGTTCACCTTCAGCGCGCTGAGGATGACAGGGTGTGCGACGTCCGCGAAGGAGATCGTGAAGAGCGGGTCGACCTGCTCGAAGGTCACTACGTACCCCATGTCGCCCGAGAACCTAACAGCGTAGAGGTTCTCCCCTGGCGCGATGTTCCGGAGGGCCGAGACCTGGCTCATGTTCTGGTTCAAGACATAGACGTCGTCGCTCTCGGTGGCGGACCCGTCGATGGTGGCGAGGCGGCTCGTCGCGACCCTGAAGTAGCCGTTGTACTCGTCCATCGAGAACTGGTTCAGGACGGACCCGGGGACCGACCCCACCGCCTGCACGAGGACGTTGCCGTTCGACGAGTACGATGCGCGGAAGATGGTGCTGTTCTGGTCCTGCTGGACCGAGGGCGAGGTGATGATGACCCCGCCCGTGAAGACGTTCCCCGGGATGTCATCGGCGTTCGCGAACAGTGTGTAGTCGGAGTAGACGACGTAGATGTTCGAAGTCGAGACGTAGACCGTCGATGAGGGGCCCGTGAGTACCGAGACCGTGGTCTCGGCGCCGGAGGACATGCTGACGCTGACGATCATCGTGTAGTCGCCTATCTGCGAGTTGTTCGGCGTGTACAGTATGGAGGACGGCGGCAGCGCCGCTCTCTGGCCGTTTACTGTCAGATACGGCATCACTCCCGTGGCGTTCCCCTGGTCGTTGAAGCTGTAGGAGGGTTGCTGGACGATCGCATAGAGGTAGCCCTGGGCCATGCGGGCGGCGACGTAGGCCCCCGCGACGGTCACGTTGCCGATGAGCTTGGGCGACGAGAGGCTCGACGTGTTGTAGAGGAGCAGCCCGATGTAGGTGGTATTGTTCGTGTATCCCTGGTCGATGACCATCAGGCGGTCCTGGGCTATCTCGATCCCTATGACCTGACCCGAGAGGCTCACCGTGGAGAGGACAGCGTTGGAAATCGGAGGATAGGCCTGAATGATCGTGATCGCGCTGCCTCCCGCCGGTGAGGA
>JBEKFK010000010.1:0-22858 GCA_050013375.1 Nitrososphaerales archaeon
CAATCATCGCAGTCACGATTCGCTTCAAGCGGTCCCTTGGTGTGCCCGGCATTCGCTGGACGATTGCAAGCAGCTCGTCTGCGGGTCGAATCAACTGCCTTACCAAGGCCAAGAAGATTGCGCCCTTGCTCGGGAAGTAATGATATGCCAGCCCCGGGCTGACGCCAGCCTGGGAGGCTACATCGGCCATCTTGGCAGCCATCCCCTTGCGGGCAAATACCTCCCTCGCCGCGACCAGGATCTTGTCTGCGGTCTCCTCCCGAATCTGCCTGTTGACCTGCTCTGTTCGGGGCAAGCTGAATCCTCTCAGTATTGATTAAATATTTAATCAACATATAGCTGTATCGCTTCTGATTAGCTTTGGTCGATCAATCACCGCGTTACCGATACGAGAACGAGCGACTACGATGAGATCTATTCCTGATATAGAATTCGAATCCATCGGACGAAAGTACACTGGCCGAACCTCATCGGCCCTAGGGACTAGGGCGCAGATTCTGGCCAGACTGCTGAGCGGTGGTCCTTGAGCGAGTTCTATCTCAATTCATATGTCGAAGTAGAGATAGAACTCGTACGGGTGGGGCCTGGCCGAGACCGCGCGGTAGTTCGCCATCTCGAGCTCGATCATCATCTCTACGAGGTCGTCGGAGAAGACTCCCTTGAGGAACTCTGAGTCGGACTTCAGCGACTCGATGGCCTCGAGGAGGCTGCCGGGGAGCTCCCTGACCCCGAGCTCCTTCCTCTTCTTGGGCGTCAGCTCGTAGATGTCCTGGTTGACCGGGTCTCCTGGGTCCAGCTTGTGCTTGATCCCGTCGAGGCCCGCCGAGACGATGGCCGCGAAGGCCAGGTATGGGTTCGAGGAGGGGTCCGGCGTCCTGAACTCGGCCCTCTTCCCCTTCATGCCAGACTTGCCCTTGTAGTGGAGCGGGATTCTCACGTTAGCCGACCTGTTGCCACGGGACCATGCGACGTAGACCGGCGCCTCATAGCCCGGCACGAGCCTCCTGTAGGAGTTCGTGGTGGGGTTCGTGATGGCGCACAGGGCCCTGCTGTGGGCGAGCAGGCCTCCCACATAGTACCTTCCGGTCTGGCTCAGGTTGGCGTACTCGTCCTTCTCGTCGTAGAATGAGTTCTTGTCGTCCTTCCAGAGGCTCGAGGAGACGTGCATCCCGGAGGCGTTGTCTCCGAAGATGGGCTTGGGCATTATGGTGGCGATCATCCCCCTGTTCGATGCGACGTTCTTCACGACGTACTTGTAGGTCATGATGCTGTCGGCCATCGGAGTGAGGGTGTCCCTGTAGATGTTGATCTCGCACTGCCCTGCGGTCGCGACCTCGTGGTGGTGCGCGTCGTTGACTATGCCGAACGACTCGTCGAGGTGGTAGGCCACCTCGCTCCTGTAGTCCTGGAGCGTGTCGGACGGCGGAGTCGGGTAGTAGCCCTCCTTGAACCGGATCGGGTAGTTCGTGCCGCGGGCCTCGGCTGCGGACTCGACGGAGGTGATCCTGTGGCTGGTCCCGAACGGGCTTGCGACGTCCCAGGTGACCGAGTCGAAGACGAAGAACTCCATCTCTGGCCCCCAGTAGGACTGGGTGAACCCTGCGGCCTTCACCGCTTCCTCGGCCTTCTGGGCGACGTAGCGCGGGTCCCTGGAGAACCTCCCCTTCTGATAGCCCCAGTGGACGTCGCAGATCATCCTCGCGGTCGGGAAGCGCTGGTCGCCCCAAGGGATGATGCCGAACGTCGATGGGTCAGGGAGCAGGAGCATGTCCGAGTCGAAGATCTCCGCGAAGCCCTTGATCGAGGAGCCGTCGAGCTTTGGCACTCCGCCCTCGAAGGCCTCTTCATCGAGCATGTTGTACGGGATTGTCACATGCTGGCTGCGACCTGGAACGTCCGTGAACTGCAGGTCGATGAACCGGATACCCTTTGACGCTACTGCGTCAACGATTTGTTTTGGTGTCCTCTTTCTAGGAACATAGCCTTTTGCCGACTTGTCGAAAGGCAAACGACCCGCTTCTCGAATCTGCGGTTATAAGTTTTGCTGACATGAATTTACATCCGTCCATAAAGTTACCAAGAATCTTTATCAAATGCGCAATAACAGGGTGATGTTGCTCACAAATGAAACCTGACGACCTGGACAGGTCGCTACTCAAGGAGCTCGAGATCGACGGCCGCCAGTCATTCAGGGACCTCGCCAAGAAGACGGAAGTCTCGGTCGTGACTGTCGCTCAGAGGGTGAGGAAGCTCGAGGAGGACGGCATAGTGAAGGGGTACTCGGCCCTCATAAACCAGGACAAGCTCGGTTACGAGATCACCACGATAACCGAGGTGACGGTCTCGAAGGGCAAGCTCGTCGAGGTGCAGGAGAGGATCGCCAAGATGAACTCTGTCTGCGCCGTCTTCGACGTGACGGGCATCGAAGACAGCATCGTGATAGCCAAGTTCAGGAACAGGGACGAGGTCAGCGGATTCGCGAAGGAGCTCCTGAGCATCCCTCACGTCGAGAGGACGAACACCCACCTCGTTCTGAACACGTACAAAGAAGACTTCAGGTACCCTCTCGTCTCAGAGTAGCCGGCCCCTCACTGTTCATATAGCTGATTCCCCCACCGCTCAAATCGTGAGACCCGAGAGAAAGAGCGGCCTCCCCGCCTACAACATCGTCATCGACGACGTCAGCGGAGGAGACATCGCGAACATTCTGCGAGGGTACATCCTAGTCGGGGAGCAGAAGATACGTTTCAAGGGCATCGCCTACGGACGCTACGGGGGGCAGAACGTAGCCCCGCGCCTCTCACCACTTGCCAAGAAGAAGCTGAAGGCTGTCTTCGGGGACATCCCCAAGTTCGAGGAAGACCTGCAGATGAGGCTCGTCAGCGGCGAGTTCGAGATAAAGCCCAAGGGCGGAATCCCGCCTCCCCAGCCGACGGGGTAAAGGGGGAGAGAGAAACGAACCTCATAGTCGGAGGCACAGGGTTCATCGGAGGCCATCTCTCCGAGTACTTCTTCACCGAGGGAGAGATCTCCAAGGGCATCTTCAGGAAGGGATCCCACCTTAGGATAATGGACCAGTGCGGCGTCCAGTGCCTAGAGGCGGACATAATGGACAGGCACACCCTGCACGAGCCGCTGGACGGGGTGGACGTTGTCTACAGCATCGCATCCCCGCCCCCTGGGCGCGCTCAGGAAGACTACGTCAGGTTCAACCAGGTGGGCCTCACCAACCTGCTCGAGGAGGCCCACGAGCACGGGACCAAGACCTTCGTCCACCTTAGCACCCTGGACGTGTACGGGTTTGGCTCGGGGAGGACTGTGGGGCAGGGGAGGGTCCCGAGCCCGACCGACGAGTACCAGCGCGCGAAGCTCGAGGGGGAGAGGGTAGTCACGGAGTTCGGGAAGGCGCATCCCGACCTGCAGGTGAGGATAGTCCGGGCGGCCAAGGCGGTGGGTTCCAGGGACCCGACCATCGTCACGCCCATGCTCAAGATGATAGAGACGGGCAAGGTCACCCTCCCCTCCGGCAGCTCCGCCAAGATGTCCTTCACCCATCCGAAGGACATCTCCCAAGCTCTCTTCAAGGCGGCGGGTTCCGTCGGCGACTGGACGCCCTACCAGGTGAAGTCCTTCGACCTGAGCGTCGACGAACTGGCGAGGTCGCTCGTCAAGGCGGGCGGGAAAGAAGCCGAGGTGAAGCAGCAGGGGGTCTTCTCGGGCAGGGGCCTCATCTCGCAGTACCCCGCAGAGGAGATCAAGGCCGGGCTGACCCTTGCCGAGGAAGATTCCGCGAGGAAGCTCGCCTATTCACCGGCGTTCAGTCTGGAGAAGGTCGTCATGGAGGTGTCCGCGTGGTATCGCAAAGAGCCATGGGTGACGAAAAGCCCCGAATAGGATTCATACTCGGGCGCATCGGCAGGATGGTCGAGTCGAGCCAGGACAAGCGCGCCACCGCCCTGGCCGAACTGAGGTCGGCCGAGGAGGACGACCCCTTCAGGATACTCATAGGGACCGTCCTCTCCCACAGGACTAGGGACGAGAGCACGAGCAAGGCGACGGAGAGGCTCTTCTCGGTCTACGACACCCCCCAGAAGCTCGCGGACGCCGACCCGAAGTCGGTGAGGGAGCTCATCAGGGTCGTAGGGTTCTACAACATGAAGACCAGGAACGTGATCAGGGTCGCCAAGCAGATTGTAAGCGAGTTCGGCGGAGAGGTCCCTGACGACCTGGAGAGCCTGCTGACCCTGCACGCCGTCGGGAGGAAGACGGCGAACTGCGTCCTGGTCTACGCCTTCAACAAGCCTGCGATACCCGTGGACACCCACGTCCACAGGATCGCGAACAGGCTCGGGCTCGTGAAGACCAAGACACCGGAGGAGACCGAGCTGGAGCTGATGAAGACCGTACCCAAGAAGTACTGGCTAGAGCTCAACGAGCTCTTCGTCAGGTTCGGCCAGACCACCTGCAAGCCCGTCGGTCCGAGGTGCGACATCTGCACCCTCACGGCCGGCTGCGTCTACTATCGCGACGTCGTCCTTCCCAGGACGAAGTGATCGCCTACTTGCCCTTCTCGTTCTGGTAGAACCCGGAGTATAGCGAGGTCGCGGGCTTCTCGTTCCTGAAGAAGACCAGCTGAACGAAGGCCTCTGAGCGGTGGACCTTCGCGCTGATCGGCGTGAATATCACCTGGGTCGGTTCCCCTCGGTAGCCGCTGTCGAAGACGGCCGACTCCAGCTTTATGACTCCGAGCCGGTTCAACGAGGAGCGCGGGAACGCGAGGCCGGTGCACGTGGGCGGGACGCTCACCTCGTCGAACCTGAGCTCGTACATTCCTCCTCGCTCGAAGACATAGAAGCCTGAAGGGTCAGGCGCGAGCTCCTCCTTCTCGGTCACGAGGTCCCCTCCCGGACCGAGGTATCCCCTCTCTCCGTCGTGAAGGTAGATGGTGGAGCCCATGGGGAGCTTTGATACCTGCCTGGGGGCAAGGTCGACCCCGTTCGGGTTCACCCTGACGTAGGCCTTGCAGCAGGCGGCGACCTCTTCGCCACTTACGACTGACATCAGGCTGTACCCTCCCGCAGAGAATAAAAGAGCTTAGCGAGTTTGGGGGTCCTAGGACCTGGTCCCCCAGAACCCGGTCGCGGCTCCGCCGGACAGCCGTTTCATCCCCACGTCTCGGAACCCTGAGGACCGCAGGAGGCCGCCGAACCCATCGTCCCAGGGCCGCGTCTGTATCACCGAGGGAAGCGCTTCGTATGTGAACGCGCCCCGGGCGCCGACAAGCCGGAGGACCGCGCCGAGTATCCTCAGCACCCCGTAGGTGTAGAACGCGAGGAAGGGGGCGTAGGCGCCCCGCGGCCTCGAGAAGTCGTAGAGCACGAGCCTGCCGCCGGGACGGAGGACGCGAGCGGCTTCGGAGGCGAGGAGCGACGCGCTGCAGTACTTCACGACGTAGCACGAGAGCAGCAGGTCGAAGGAGCCGTCCGCGAAGGGGAGCCTCTCGGCGTCGCCCAGGCAGAGCGAGTCGATGGCAGGGACTCCCTTCCGCTGAGCCAGCCTGATCATCTCTTCCGTGAGGTCCAAGCCGACGACCTCCCCGCGGCCCGCCTGAAGGCCCTCCTCCAGGACGCCCGTCCCGCACCCGACGTCGAGGATCCTCTCCCCTTCCGCTATGGACGCCTCGCTTAGGAGCCACCGCTTCCAGTACCTGTCCTGCAGGAGCGTCGCGGCATCGAGCACCCTGTCATAGGACGGCGACAGCCCCTCAAAGATCGTCCGGGCGAGTGGCTGGAGACCCCGGCTCATCGTTCCTCTCGGCGCCGAGATAGCTTAATAATCTGAAGGTCCAGTTTCGCCTCGGTTGGATACCCCTCCAGTCGAGCCTGACCTCATGACGCCGTGGAGCAGGAACACCTGGGTCTACGGGTTGAGGACGCCCTTCAGCCTCGTCTTCGTCGGCTGGCTGACGCTCGCGCAGGCGGTGGCCCCCAAGTTCAACTTCGAGATCTACCTCTTCACCCTCCTCGCGGCCTTCCTGGGGCTGATAGTCGGTGCGCACTACATCGACATCGGGTCGAGCAGGGAGAAGTTCTCTCCTTACCTCCGTATCCCGCGCGGGATGCTCGCCGTGGGGCTCGTCGCGGTCGGGCTCGGCATCGCCGTGGGGGTGTACATGTCGGTGAGATGGGACCTCGCCTTCCTCGCCTTCGTCCTGGTGGAGGGGTTCGCCGCCGTCGCGTATCCGAGGGAGAACCCCAAGAGGGTGCACTCGTACCTCGGGTTCGGACTCACCTGGGGGACCATACCGTTCTTGGGCGCCTACTTCATCCAGGCCTCGACGATCAGCCTGCTCGCCGTTGGGCTCTCGGTCTTCATCGGCCTCAGCGTCGTGATGATGCACCACCTCGCCATCATGAGCAGGGAGTCGCCGGCGTGGAAGGACGCGCTGTACCTTCTGAAGATCTACAACTACTCGGTCTACGCAGTCGCCATAGCGGCTCTCGCGGGCGCGCTGCTCGGGCTCTAGTCCTCCTTCAGCCAGAAGACAGACTTGCAGCTGTGGCAGACGCGGCCGCCGTAAACGAGTCCGTTGCGATCGCGGACCGGCTGGACCTTCAGCATGGGCCTCCCGCAAGCGACGCACCGGTCATCCGAGGGACTCTGCCCAACCTTCTCCCAGTCGACCATGTAGTATGTCTGGAAGATCAGGTCCCCCGCGTCGTCGATCTCCATGACAGCCCCGGACGAGCGGCGGTCTAGAAAAACCTGCGCTCCGGGATAGTTTAAACGGCTCCCCGCGAGCTGAGCAACGTGGAGAGTCTCTTCGAGAGGTCGATACGAGACGCATCGAGGCTGACGAAGCTCACCGATGATGACCGCAGCCTGTTCCGGAGGGTGGACCAGGCCTGCGACGAGCTGCTGATTCCGGAGTTCGAGAGGTACGTCGAGCGAAAGTTCAACGACCAGGTCCCCGTGATACTCAGGAAGTACGACCTGATGGGGATCCCGATCTCAAAGGAGTACGGGGGTGTGGGAGCCGGCACGCTCGTCCACTCGCTTACCCTTGAGAGGTTCGGTCAGCTGGGACTGGGGGTCGTCACCTTCGTCGACGTCCATCAGGCCCTCGGCAGCATGACGATCCAGGACTGGGGGACCGAGGAGCAGAAGCAGAGATACCTGACCAAGGCCGCGACTGGGGAGGTCGTCCTCGCCTACGCGCTCACGGAGCCCGAGGCAGGGAGCGACCCCGCCTCGTTGAAGACCCAGTTCAGGAAGGACGGCGACGACTACTACCTCACGGGCTCCAAGTACCTGATCTCGAACGGGTCGGTGGCCGACAGGCTGATCGTCTTCGCCTACCCGGAGGGACAGGCCAGGGGGATGACCGCGTTCCTGGTCGACTCGAAGGAGAAGGGGTTCTCGGTCGACATGAAGCTGGAGGAGAAGATGGGGCTCTTCACCTCGGACACGGCCATGCTCTCCTTCGACAACCTGAGGGTCAGGGGCGAGGACCGGATCGGCGACGAAGGGAGGGGGCTCGCAGTGGCCTACTCGGCCCTCCTGAACGGGAGGATAGGGATAGCCTCTGGGTGCCTCGGCGTGATGGAGGACTGCCTCAACCAGGTGAAGGAGAGGGTGTCCTCGAGGACTCAGCACGGCAAGGCGATAGGCAAGCACCAGCTCATCCAGAGGCACGTCGCGAGGATCGCGTCGAACCTCGAGTCCGCCCGATGGCTGACCTACCAGGCGGCTCTGAAGAAGGAGGAGTACGATGGCAACAAGGCAGACCTCGGGCTCCGGACGGAGGCCGACAGGATCTCGGCAGTGGCGAAGTACGTCTCCTCGAAGGCTGCGTTCGAGTCGGCCGACTGCGCGGTCCAGTGCTTCGGGGGCTTCGGGTACTCGATCCTGTCGCCGGTCGCGAAGCACCTTATGGACACCCGCGTCGCGCGGATCTACGAGGGTACCGACGAGGTGATGGAGCTCAAGATCGCCTCGACCGTACTCGGCAAGGACTTCGAGGCGTACAGGTAAACAAGAAGGGATAAAGACAGAGACCGGAGGAGGAGGAACATGCAACTCCATCTTGAAGGTTCAGAGAATCTGGACCTTCCAAGAGAGCGGGTCTTTCGGCTGCTGACCGACTCGAGCTTCATCGCCAAGTCCCTCCCGGACGCCCAGGATGCGAAGGTGATCGACGAGAGCAACATCGAGGCGAAGCTGAAGATCAAGATGACGTTCCTGACGACCCAGATGGCCGTGAAGCTGAAGCTAGCCGACATAGTGCCTCCGGGCCACGCCAGGCTGTACGTGGAGGGCTCTGGCAGCGGCAGCCACATGAAGATCACCAGCGACTTTGACCTCGAGGGCGAGACGGCCACGAAGATGAAGTGGGCCGCGGACGCGGAGATCACCGGAGTGATGGCCGGGATAGGCTCGAGCATAATCAAGGGGTTCGCCGAGAAGAAGGTCAAGGAGGTCTTCACTGGCATCAAGAACGCGATGGTGCTGGCGGGCCCCGACGCGGGTCACATGTAGTCGAGAAGAGTCGAGGGCCGGGCCTTCATCTCCGGCTTCTTCACCCGGCCGGTCGAGACCAGGCTCTTCATGAACTTCTCCCTGCTCATGCTGCTGTAGTAGTAGGCCTCGTCGACGGTCCCCTCGGCGAGGAGTATTATCACCCTACCAGGGCGGGTCCGTCCCGTCCGCCCCTTCCTCTGGATCGACCTTATCGCAGAGGGGACGGCCTCGTAGAAGACGACCAGGTCCACGTCCGGGACGTGCAGTCCCTCCTCCCCTATGCTGCTGCTCACGAGCACTGTGAAATCGCCCCCGCGGAACTGTTCGAGCGTCAGCGTCTGCTTCTTCTGGTCCATCCCCTCGCTGTCGACCTTGTTCGCCTGGCCGACGAAGCGCATCGAGCTGACCCCGATCGCCGCCAGGCGCTCGGTTATGGTCTCTATCGTGTCCCTGTACTGGGTGAAGACTATGACCTTGGAGTCGGCCTTCCCGGCCAGCTGGTCCCTCACTATCTCGGCCAGCTTCTCGAGCTTGGGGTTCTTGACGTCCTTCAGCTTCGCGGCCTCGGCCTCGATGAAGAGCCAGCGCTTGTCCTTCAGGAGGGCCTGGGCCGACCTGCCCTGCTCAGGCTTCTCCCTGAACCTGACCAGGTACTTCTCCAGGACCGCCGGACCCTGGGTCTCCAGAAGCTCGACCGCGTGGAGTATCATGATGCCCTGGGCCTGGCTGATCAGGGATCCGAACAGGTATCCCTTGCTCCCCCCGCTCGAGTCTGCGGCCTTCAGCCTCGCCAGGATGGTCCCCCTGGCGGCGAGGAGCATCGTCTTGGTCAGCCGCGTCTTGGGTAGGAACCCCGCCTCGACCAGCCTGGTCACCTTCTCGTTGTAGATCTCCCTGAGGGCGTGTATCAGTGTCGAGTACTCGGCCGGGAGCGGGACCTTGATCCCCTCCAGCTTGGTCTGCTCGACGTAGGGCTTCACGTCATCGTCTTCCTCGGTCCTGATCTCGACCTTCTCGATGTACAGGTTGCGCATTATCTCGTCGACCTTCGCCCGCGATCCCCCCGGCGACGCGGTCAGCCCCATTATCAGCGGGTTCCATCCCTGATCCTTGTAGAGGTCCGCAAGCTGCGTGTAGGAGTAGTCCTTGACCGACCGGTGCGCCTCGTCGAAGACGAGCAGGACGGTCTCGTTAAGCTCGACCCTCCCCGCCCTCAGGTCGTTCCTGACGGTCTGGGGGGTCGCGAAGACGTACCTTGACCTCCTCCAGAGGTAGCTCCGCTCCACGGGGTCTGTCTCCCCCGTCATGATGGCTATCTCGTTGTCCTTGAGGCCCAGCATCCTCTGGAACGTCTCGTAGTGCTGCAGCGCGAGGGGCTTCGTCGGAGCAAGCATCACGATCTTTCCCTTCGGGAACTTTTCCAGCCTCGCCCGCGCAACGAGCATCGCGACCATGGTCTTCCCGAGCCCGGTGGGAAGGACCACAAGCGTGTTGGTCCGAGAGGCCGCCTCCGCGATGTTCTGCTGGTATGCCCTGGGTTGGAGGGCGTTCTCTGGGAGCAAGGCGGTACTCTCTCCCAGAAGCCCCCGAGCACTAAAAAGCGTTTGTCCGGTTTCACAGAAAAAACCCAATAGTCATATAATCTCTGACGGGTGCGTGGCGAGAGAATTGAAGGTCACCGTGGAGGCCCCCGCGTCGTCAGCGAACCTGGGGCCCGGCTTCGACGTCTTCGCCATCGCGCTGGACAGCCCCAGGGACAGGCTGACCCTGAGGTCCGAGAGCGCGCAGAGGCTCTCGGTCGAGATGGAGCAGGCCGGGGACATCGTGACGCCCAATTCGGCAGCCAAGAACGGGGCCGGCGCGGTCTGCCTCGCGATAGCCCGAGACTTCGGGATCGAGAACAGGATCTGCGTCGAGATTACAAAGGGGGTGCCCATCGGGCTTGGCATGGGGAGCAGCGGGGCGTCGGCCGCGGCGGCCGCGTTCGGGATGAACGAGCTCTTCGGGCTGGGCATGAGCGGCGATGACATGATACTCTACTCCGGCAAGGGCGAACAGGTTACATCCGGGACGGCGCACTATGACAACGTCTCGGCGTCCGTGCTCGGCGGGTTCGTCGTGGTGAGGATGGCGGAGAGGCCGACCGCCATCAAGTACGACCCTCCCGCGGACCTCGCCCTCGTCCTCGTCACGCCCCTCCTGGAGCTTCCTGAGCGCAAGACCGAGTACACCCGCTCCGTCATCCCCAAGATGGTCGAGCTGAATATGATGGTTTCAAACGTTGCAAACGCGAGCATGATCGTCTCAGGCTTCGCGAGAGGGGATATCGAGATGATCGGAGCAGGCATGAGGGACAGGGTGGTCGAGGAGGCCCGCAAGAAGCTGATACCGGGGTACGACTCTGCGAAGAGGCACGCGATTGACGCGGGCGCTGCGGGCGTCTGCATAAGCGGAGGGGGACCCTCGTTGCTGGCCATACTCGACAGGAGGAAGCACGACCCCCGTGCTGTGATGGACAACATGGTGGCGGGGTTCGGCGCGGCGGAGGTCGATTCGGACGGCTTCGTGACCAAGGTCGGGGGAGGGGCAGCGAGGGTATGAAGGTCGCGGCCGGCTGGCTCCTCCGCTGCATCGACTGCGGATCGACGTTCGACTCTGACCCCGCAGGCTACACGTGCTCGCGCTGCAACGGCCTTCTCGAGGCCGTGAAGGAGGGAGGTAGCCTTACCAGGGGAGAGCTCTATGGAAGGCCCGCGAAAGGGATCTGGAGGTTCCGGGCCCTCCTTCCATTCGGCCCGGACGTCCGCCCGGTCTCCCTGGACGAAGGGGGGACCCCTCTCATCAAGGCCGTCAACATCTCCCGAGAGCTCAGGGTTAGGAACCTCCACGTGAAGAACGAAGGACAGAACCCGACGGGCTCCTTCAAGGACCGAGGGATGACGGTCTCGGTCACCCGGGCGGTGGAGTCGGGCGTGAGGGTCCTGATCTGCGCCTCGACGGGCAACACCTCGGCCTCGATGTCCGCGTACGCCGCGAGGGCAGGCGTGACCGCCGCGATAATCGTCCCGGCCGGGAAGGTCGCGGCCGGCAAGATGGTCCAGGCGACCGCCTTCGGCGCCAAGATCATCAGGGTCGATGGCAACTTCGACGACGCCCTCTCGATGCTCCTGCAGACGATCTCCGGGCTGCCGGGCTTCGCGGGGATGAACTCGGTGAACCCCTACCGGCTCGAGGGGCAGAAGTCGACTGCCTTCGAGATATACGAGCAGTTGGGGTTCTCCGTCCCCGACTACGTGGTGCTGCCGGTCGGGAACGCGGGGAACATCAGCGCGATATGGAAGGGGTTCAAGGAGCTCAGAGACTTCGGCATCACGGAGAAGGTCCCGCGGATGGTCGGCGTCCAGGCCGTCGGCGCGTCGCCGATCGCCAGGGCCTTCTGGAAGGGCAGCGAGACCATCACCCCGGTCGACAACCCGAACACCGTCGCCTCGGCCATAAGGATCGGAAAGCCCGCATCCGCGAAGAAGGCGCTCGCAGCGCTCAGGGCATCGGAGGGTATGGCGCTCACCGTCACCGACGAGGAGATTACGGCGGCCAGGAACCTGCTCTCTTCCAAGGAAGGAATCTTCGTGGAGCCGGCCAGCGCCGCGCCTATCGCCGCCCTTAGGGAGATCGGCGGCAAGCTCGAGAAGGACGCGGTCGTCGTGTGCGTGTGCACTGGGAATGGCCTGAAGGACCAGGAGTCGATTAGGATCGATATCGAGGACGCGCCACTCGTCTCGGACAGGTCTGGGTTGACCGACCTGCTGGAGCGGCTGGCTAGCCGACCCCTGGTGCCAGCCTGATTACCCGGGTCGTGTTGGGGCTCGGCTTCACGTCGATGGAGTCCCCGACCCTCACGCGGATGCCGTTCCTCGACTTTATGACCCCGAAGAGCCTCGCGTCGGCGTCGCGGGTGAGCCTGAGCCTGAACGAAGTCCCCCAAGGGACCGTGTACCTGAGTGGCGCCTCCTCCGTGTCGTCTCGGGCGGTGAGGACCGGAGCGATGTGGCAGACGCCGACTTGGTCCCTGCCGATCTGCGTGTAGCGGTCAGCCTCCAGCCTGTCTCCCCGGCGCAGCCTGTCGACGTAGGAATAGTAGCCGGTCGAGCCGGCGCTCGTGCAGATGATCACCCCGTTCGCTATGGCCGAGTCCGTGAAGGCGCCCCCTTTGCCTCCCATCACGTCGAGATGGTACCTGAGGCAGTTGCTGTCGGCACCCTTCTCAAGGTAGACGTCGGTGAAGACCTCGCCCCTGACGACCCCGTTTATCTCGACCCTGAGCCGCCTGTACTCGACCACGGTATACTTCCTTCTCTTGATCTCCTCCAGAGCCTCGCGGAGGCGGTCGAAGCGAACCTCGGCGAGGTACCCCTTCGAGGCCGTAGGCTCGGCGGACCTCACCCCGACGAAGAGTAGAGGTATCGGGATCAGTCTGCCGTAGTCGCTGAACGCCCCGTCCCCGCCGACGACGACCCCGATGTCGGGTCTGGTCTGTGTGACCTTCAACCCTGCCTCCTCTAGCATGCGGAGGACCGCTGCCCTCTTCACCTTTGGCCTCTCCGGGTCTATCAGGATAGATGCTCTCAAGCTCCACTCACCCGTGCCACATCAGGACCCGAGCTGTTCCTTCAGAGACTCGAGGTTCGTGGCGGGGCTCTTGCAAGCGAAGTTCTCGCAGACATAGACGGTCGGCCTTCCGCCGATCTCCGTCTTGCCCTCCGTGAGCGGGGACGTCTCCGGGACGTCGCCCCCGGCCAGTGCGAGGACCTTGTTCGGGAGGAAGCGCCTGTGGACCTCCCGGACCATCTCCTGCACGCCCTCCTCGCCCATCGAGCCGGCGATGACCACCTCCTTGGAGCCGAACCAAAAGTCGAGCGCGCAGAGCATGTAGGTGTGCGACACCGGCGAGGACTCCATCGAGTCTCCGAAGACCTTCAGCGTGGCCTCGGCCTTGGCCCTGAAGTCCTGCCGTCCCGTGAACTCCGAGAGGCGGAGGAGCACGAGCGCCGCCGCGGCGTTTCCTGAGGGGGTCGGGCCGTCGTATCCCTCCTTCACCTTGACAAGGACATCCGGCGAGGAGCTCATGAAGAAACCTCCCCCGTCGGCGTCCCAGAAGATCTCGGCCATCTTCTCCGCGAGGCGGATCGCACCCCTGAGATACTTGGCGTCGAAGCCTGACTCGTATAGGTCGAGCAGTCCCGCGGCGAGGAACGCGTAGTCCTCGAGCGTCGCCTCGACCGCGACCGCCCCGTCTCTGTACCTCCTGAATAGCTTATCCGAGATCACGAGCCTCGAGAGGATGAAATCGGCGGCCTTCGCCGATGCGTCAAGGTACCTCCTCTCTCCGGTGACCTGGTACGCGCACGCCAGCGCGGAGATTGCGAGCCCGTTCCAGGATGAGATGACCTTGTCGTCGACCGCCGGGCGGGCCCGCCTCTTCCGGGCCTCCAGGAGCTTGGCCCTCGATCCCCTCACGATCTCCCTTACCGAGGCGGGGTCGACGCCGAACCTGGAGGCGGTCTTCTCGAACGAGCCGGTGATGTGGAGGATCGACCGCCCTCCCTCGAAGTTGCCCTCGGGGACGACCCCGAAAAGGTCGTCGAATATCCTCGAGTCGTCCTTGCCGAGGACCTCCTCGGTCTCGGCCGGAGTCCAGGTGTAGTAGTAGCCCTCCCCATCCGCCGTGTCCGCGTCCTGGGCCGAATGGAACGCCCCCTCGGGGCCAGTCATCTCCCTCAGGATCCACTCCAGGGTGTCGATGGCCGTCTCGAGGAACGCCGGCTCGCCCGTTACCTGGTGCGCCTCGAGGTAGACGCGGGCGAGCAGTGCGTTGTCGTAGAGCATCTTCTCGAAGTGGGGCACGAGCCAGTACCTGTCGGTCGAGTACCGGTGGAACCCTCCCCCGACCTGGTCGTGGATGCCCCCGGAGGACATCGACAGCAGCGTCTTCTTCACGGCGCGCAGTGCCGGCTCCTTCTTGGTCCGGGCGTAGTACCGCAGGAGCAGCTCGTGGTAGCTCGGGAGGGGGAACTTCGGAGCCACGCTGAATCCCCCGTACTGCTCGTCCAGGTTGGAGATCAGCTCCACGTATCCCCCGTCCAGGATGGACTTCGGGAGGGTCTCTCTGGAGTGAAGCTCGTAGCCGTGGTTCAGGTGGCTCACGAGGTCGTCGGAGTTCGTCGCAATCTCGTCCCTCTTGTTCTTCCACAGGTCGGAGATGAAGTCCAAGATTTGTGGGAAGCCGGGCATCCCGTGCGCCGGGGTGGGTGGGAAGTAGGTCCCACCGTAGAACGGTTTCAGGTCAGGGGTCAGGAAGACCGAGAGCGGCCAGCCTCCCTGCCCGTTTATCGCGAGCACGGCCTTCATGTAGATCTCGTCGAGGTCCGGCCTCTCCTCCCTGTCGACCTTTATCGGGACGAACCGTTCATTGAGCACGGCGGCTATCTTCGCGTCTTCAAAGGACTCCGACGACATCCGGTGGCACCAGTGGCAGGTCGAGTACCCGATGCTCAGGAAGATCGGCTTGTCTTCCGACCTCGCCTTGGTGATGGCCTCATCGCCCCACGGAAACCACTCTACGGGGTTGTGGGCGTGCTCGAGAAGGTACGGACTCTTTTCCTTGGCCAGCCTGTTCTGAGGCCTCTCTGAGGTCAAGTCAGTTACCGCGGTCGGTTGAACCGACCTCCTATAAACAGTCCTCTAAGGCTGGACGGCGGTATTCTGAAGACTAGTTCTGCCGACTGGTTCCCGCTGGCGCCTGCATTACCGGCCTGGGCCAGATGCCAAGGACCGCCAAGACTATGCCGACCAGGGCAACGAAGGACCCGATGTAGATGAAGTTGGAGTTGTTGTCCATCAGAGAGCTGCCCCCGACCACGCCATCCCCCTGAAGCGCGAAGACCGCGCCCACAAGAAGGAGGAGGAGCCCCACGAGTATCATAGTGATTTTTCTAGTGGACAAATTATTCCTTGGACCACCTCCGATTGTCCGGCATTTAGGGGTTCTCAAGCCCCTCCACCCCGGCCGGAGGGGTTCAGAGGGTGACTATCTTGTCGAGTTCCCTCTCCCGCTGCCGATAGTCCGGGCAGAACGCGGCGAGCCTCCCCTTGAACGCGGAAGAGTGGTTGAACTCCGAGAGGTGGGCCAGCTCGTGCAGGATGACGTATTCACGGAGCCGCTCGGGGAGAGCGATCAGCTGCAGGTTGAATGAGAGCCTGCCGTCTCTGGTACAGTAGCCCCAGTTCTTGATCTGCCTCACGTCGGCTCGGCGGTACTTCACGCCGAGGACCGCCGAGAGCTCCTCGAGCTTCCCGACCACGTACCTCGACGTCTCCCTCAGGAACCACCTCCTCACGAGCTCCCGGACCCTGGGCCTCTGGCTCGAGCGGACGACCACCTCCTTCCTTATCGGGTCGTGGATGAGCTCCTCCCTCTCCTGGCTCTCCTCGAAGACGAGCTTCAGGTGTTCCCCGTCGAACATGACCTGGTCCGCGTCGAGGATCCTCCTGCTCTGGGACATGTCGTCAAAGTGCTTGAGTATCCAGCTCTGCCTGCTCCTGATGGCGGACGCTAGGTCCACCTTCCTGCCGCGTGGGAGGACGATCTCGAGGGTCCTGTCCGGCCTGAACCTGAAGTAGGTGTAGCGCCTGCTGGAGCCCACCGTCACCGAGTATTCGATGCGGCGCGTCCCGATCAGGATGACTGGCACTCTGGTTTCCGCCGTCGCCCTGTGGATTAACAAAGTTTCGGTGGCCGGACCGAGGTCGGCGGGACTCGGAACCGTTTTAGGTGCGGGGGCAGACGAAGCCTCCCATGCTCAGGGAGGAGATGCGCGACGAGCTCCTGAGGGTCGCGCTCAGGCGCGAGACGGTGACCTACGGCCACCTCATGAAGAAGTTCGGACTCCCGCGGGGCGACACCGGGGAGACAGTTGTGGGCGTCCTGGGGGAGATAGACAGGGTCGAGTCCCGGGCGGGCGCGCCGGGCTTCGCCGCCATCGTGGTTCGCAGGGACACGGGCTATCCCGGAGGGGGTTTCTTCTGCTGGGAGGACATTCCTGAGGGTCTTAGGAGGCCTAAGGACAGAGGGCAGGACCCCAAGCTCTCCCAGGCCGAACGGGAGTACGTCAGAGCGCTGCAGGAAAGGATCTGGGCCTACTACGGAGAGCACAGCGGATAGCCCCGGAGCTCTACTGGAGGATTCGCGGGAGGCGCCTCTCGAGACCGTGCCAGACGCGCCCCACCTGTTCGAGCATCCTCCGGTTCTCGAAGATTGCTTCCATCTGCGATGCGTACATCCAGGTCAGGTGGCTGATCACCCTCCGGTCGGTCACCGGCAGCACGACCTCCTCATTCGAGAAGAGCCTCTTGAACCATCCCCGACACCTGTAGCAGTAGTAGTAGTCCCATTCGGAGCTCATGTAGAGCATCTCCGCCGTCTTGCTTACGGTGACCTCGGAGCACCTGAAGCACTCCGAGTCCGCGTAGGCGCCGAATTGTCCGGGAGGCGGGGAGCCGCCACCCTCGTCACGACCGCCGCCCCAGTCACCCGCCGAGTCCATCGCACCTCTCTGTGGCAATCAGGGTGCCGGCTCTATTTGAACCTGTTACCAAATCTTCCCCAAATCGGTCCTTCGCTAGAACTCGCATAACGATTTATGCCTCCAACTCCAGGCTCCCGCTAGCTTGGCAAAGAGCAGAGACAGCGCGCCAGAGTCCCCTGTCGACATCGTGAAGATCCACAAGGCTCTGACATCGATAGGCGTCGACCAAGACGCGGCCAAAAGGCTCACGGCGAGCAAGACGCTGGAGAGGGTGGTTGTCCCGATCTACTGGAAGGAGGGGCTTGAGTCGAGAATCAACTCTCTCTGGCTGATCCGGCTCCCGGAGTTCCTCAGGAGCTTCGCAAAGGAGTTCCCCGACGGACAGGTCCGATGGGACTCCGACTACGAAAGCGATGACCCTTCCGACGACGTCGCGGTCCTGGTCCGCTTCAACGTGCAGGAAGACGACCAAGGGAACCACTGGCATCCTAAGCCGACCTTGCTGGAGGACGAGGCATACCAGAGGATGATCGAGAGGGCGTCCTTCAAGGGCAGCAAGCCGGTCCACGCTCACCAAGTGGTCCACGGCAAGTAGCCGGCTCAGCGCTTTTGGATTGAGCGCCGGATAGCGAGCGCCCTCACCTTGTAGGAAGCCGCGGCCCCGAACCCGACCAGCGCGATGACCATAGCGAGCACAATGAACACGAAGACGTACTGCTGCCAGATCGAAAGCCAGTCGTGAGGGGTGATATCGAACGGCAGAGAGAGCACGACCGAGAGCGGGGAGACCAGGATCACGAGCGCCATCGTGAGGACCTCGACCGCATGGGAGGTCCGTTCAAGGCTAGAAGCCAGCCTAGCATCCTTGGTCGGTTCCAATCCGCGTCCACCGCGAGGGGCTTGTAGTTAATCCTAGCTGAACCAGGCGAGGATCAGAGGTCGGGAGGGTCGCTCCGATTCAGCTGCACGGTCGGACCAGGTCGAAGAGCTGAAGCCTAGACCGGTGACTCGTCTTCCGTGAGGACCTTGAGCCGTGTCCCGGGGAAGGCAGACGAGATGTGATGTGAGAGGTCGGAGATCAGGTCTTGGCTCCTCGTCCTGCACTCAGCCAGGAACTGGTCTCGTTCAGGGCCGTCCGTCGTCAGCCCGGCGTTCCTAGTGCTGACCTCGTCGAACGACTCACCCGGCCTTGCGTGGAGGGACTCGGGGGTCATGCCTATCGCTAGGGTGAGACCGGGCTCCCTCGGGCTGTGAACGGGTCTGTAGAGCAGAGCGACGTCTAGGAAGAAGAAGTCGTTCTTCCCGAAGACGTTTAGGCTGATTTCGCGGACCTTCTCGTTCCGCAATCTGATGTACTCTTCGGCCTTCTCCCTTATCGCCGGGAAGTCGACCGGATTCGCGGGTTCTAGCTTGTAGATCGCGTTCCCGTCGACCTCAGCCGAGGCGACATGAACATTCCCTATCGACTTGAAGAAGCCGGCTGCTCTCTCCACGAACTCCCCCGGGCTGAGGGGTTCCAGGACCGGGTGGATCAGGCGCAACAACCTATCGCCTGTATCGTCAGCCCCTTTCCGCGGCTGAGCCTGCAGTAGCCGCTCCGCCTCGGATGCCTCTGGGCTCGCGGTGGCCTGGGAGTAGCCGTTCAGAAACGCCGAATATGGGAAGCTCATCCCTCCGACGACGGGCAGGTAAGAAACGTTGTAGCCCCAAGGCGGGATGGAATCGGCCGGGGCCACCGTAGAGCAGTGTGCCGACGCGTTACAGGCCGCTGTCATGTGAGAGAGCGATTGCGCTTCGCTATTAAAAATGGTTGATTGGAGCGTTTCTCGGCCTCAGTACTTCCGCGATGAGAGGTACTCGGAGAGCTCCAAGAGCTTCCCTCGGGTCGTTCCGACCTCCGTCGTCTCGAGCAACCTCCTCGCGTTCTCCGCGTACGAGGCCGCAACGCCCTCGGCGTACTCCACAGACCTGTGCTCTGAGAGGAGGTTCCGCACCCTCGCGACCTCCGTGCCAGTGAACCCGCCCTTCTTGCCCAGGAGCGCCCTGAGGAACTGTCGGTCGTCCCCCGATGACTTTTCCAGAGCGTGGATCAAGACTATGTTCTTCTTGCCGCCCCTGATATCCGCGAAGACGGGCTTGCCCAGGGTGCCCTCGTCCCCGACGATGTCCAGGATGTCGTCATGGACCTGGTATGCCATCCCCAGCCACTCCCCGAAGCCGTAGGCCGTCTTCACGGTCGCACCGCCGTCGACCCCGCCGCCGACTATCGCCCCGCTGGCCGATGAGGCCGCGACGAGGGCGCCCGTCTTCATCTTGATCATGTACTCGTAGTCGCCCTGGGTCACCGAGTCCTTCTCGGCCATCTCGAGGTCGAGGAACTCTCCGAGGACGGCCGCCCCGAACGATTCGCCCAGCAGGTCGAAGAGCACCCTGAGCGTCTCCCCGCCCGACTTGCGGGAGCCGTACGTGGCGACCTCGCGCGGGACCTGGGCGAGCAGCATGTTCGATGCCAGTATGGCGAACCGAAGACCGTGCTTCTCCACTATCGACTTCTCGCCTCGCCGGGACTGGGACTCGTCCAGGATGTCATCCTCCACGAGCGCCGCCGCGTGCGCCAGCTCGTAGGCGACCGCGACCGGCACGGCCTCTTGGTAACCGCCGGAGATGGCTTCGCACCAGAGAAGCGCCAGCACTGCCCGGACGCGCTTGCCTCCGTCAAGAGCCCCCTTCACGGCCAGCTCGAGGGTCGAGCCTCCGGTCCCGAAGAGCTCCGAGACCCTAGAGTCGATGACAGCGACGTACTCGTCGAGCCAGGGAGGCGCCGATGGAGAGGACGTTGGCACGCTGGTGCCGGTCGCCCCCTGCGTGTGGTAAATAGTTTGGGTTTGGTCCGGCGTCCCTCGTCAGTGCTCGATGACTTTGTGGATGGCCTTCAGAATCCGGGGCACGGTCGGCATGTAGAGGTCCTCGTGGACGTACGGGAACGGGATGCCAAAGCCGCCTACCCGGACGACGGGCGCCTTCAGGTAGTCGAGCGCCTCCTCGGCTAGGAGCGCTGAAATCTCGGCCCCATAGCCCATGATCTTGGGCGCTTCATAGACGATCACCGCCCTACCCGTCTTCTTTGCTGATCCGAGGACGGCCTCCACGTCCAGCGGGACGAGGGTCCGCAGGTCGACCACCTCGACGTCCACCCCGGCCTCGGCGGCCTTCGACGCCGCTTCCATGACGGTCGGAACGAGCGACCCGTACGTGAATATCGAGACGTCCTCTCCGGCCCTGGCCACCTGGGCCTTCCCGATCGGCACGGTGTACTCCCCGTCCGGGACCTCGGCGCGGAAAGACCGGTAGAGCCTCTTCGGCTCGAGGAAGATCACTGGATCCTCGTCCCTCATCGCCGAGACCAGGAGACCCTTGGCGTCGTACGGATTGGAGGGCACCACGACCTTGAGGCCGGAGACGTGAGCGAAGAACGACTCCGCGCTCTGGGAGTGGTACGGGCCGCCCTTGATCCCGCCTCCGTAGGGGGCCCTGACGACGACGGGCGCCGTATACTCGCCGCCCGACCTGTACCTCATCTTCGAGAGCTCGGAGACTATCTGGTCGAAGGCGGGGTAGACGAAGTCGAGGAACTCTATCTCGGCGACGGGCCTCATCCCGTACAGGGCCAGCCCGATAGAGACGCCTATCACGCCACTCTCGTTCAGCGGCGTGTCCATCACCCTCGACGGCCCGAACTCCGAGTGGAGCCCCTCGGTGGCGCGGAAGACGCCCCCGTTCCTTCCGACGTCCTCCCCGAGTATGACGACCTGCCGGTTCCTCCCCATCTCGTCCCTCAGGGCAGAGTTTATCGCCTGCACTATCGTCATCTGCACGCTAGTAACCACCGATCTCTTCTGCTAGCTCGTCGGCCTCTGCGCGGAGGTTCCATGTCTGCTCCGAATAGACGTCGTCGAACAGGCTCCTCACGTCCGGATGCGGGAACTTCTCCGCCCGGGCGACCGCCTCCTTCACCAGGTCGTGCATAGACTGCCTCGCGTCCGACTCGTCCTCGTCGGTCCAGACTCCACGTTCGCGCAGGTAGTCCCCGAACCTCGCGACGGGGTCCTTCGACCTCATCAGTTCGACCTCCCTCGGGTCCCTGTAGCGGGTGGGGTCGTCCGAGGTCGAGTGGGCTCCGATCCTGTAGGTGACGGCCTCAATCAGCGTCGGGCCCCCTCCGCTCCTCGCCTTCTCGAGCGCCATCTTCGTTGCGGCGTAGACTGCCATGACGTCGTTGCCGTCGACCCTGACCCCTTCGATGCCGTAGGCGGACGCCTTTATCGCGAGCGAATCGGTCGCGGTCTGCTGGGTCACGGGGGTGGAGATCGCGTAGCCGTTGTTCCTGCAGAAGAAGACCGTCGGCGTCTTGAAGACAGCGGCGAAGTTGAGAGCGCTGTGAAAGTCGTTGCTTGATGTACCGCCGTCGCCGAAGTACGCCATGGTGGCGATGTCGTCGCCCCTAATCTTTGCGGCCAGCGCGACCCCGACCGCGTGGGGAAGCTGGGTGCAGAGGGGCGAAGAAGGCGGCACGGTGTTGAGCGCTCGACTTCCGTAGTGTGAGGGCATCGACCTTCCCTTCGAGATGTCCTCTGAGCTCGCCATGAGCTGGGCCAGGATTGTGTCCAGCGCCATCCCTCTCGAAATCATGACCCCCGAAGCCCTGTAGTCGGGGAAGAGCCAATCGGCGGGCCTGAGCGCAAGCGCGCTCCCGACCTCGGCGGCCTCTTCGCCTTCGCACGGGACGTAGAAACCGATCCTCCCCTGCCTCTGGAGGTTCACCGCCTGGGAGTCGAATGTCCGTGTAAGCAGCATCAGCTCGTAGAAACGTCGCAGCTGGGAAATCGGAATCTCTTCCTCCCTCTCCCTGTCAACCGCGATGTTGGCCATTGACCTCTCTCGACGGGCCAGAGAGCGTAAAAGACTTATGACACAGATAGGATAAATACACCACTTCTGACACAATTGCGGCGCTTTTGCCACATACTACGAGCATCGTCGACAGGATAATCGAGAGCGACGGGGCGATAAGGAAGGACCTCGGCCGCGGACTGCTGAACATACGCGCCTTGGCGAGGTACATCCAGGGCGAGGCAAGGCTCGACGGGGAGGAGCTCTCTATCGAGGCCGTGATCGGGGCGATCAGGCGCTACGACGTGGGGGCGCGGGTCGCCCTTCACGAGAGCACGGGTCAGCTCTTCAAGAAGCTAACCATGAGGAACAAGATAGTGGACCTTGCGATACTCAACGACCCGGAGATAACGGCCGCGCTCGGCAGGTTCGCGTCGATGATAGACTACGGCATGGGTGAGACCTTCAGGCTCGTCTCTGGTGTGGAGTCGATACGCGTGGTCATCGATGAGAAGAACCTCGAAAAGATGAAGAGCATCATCCCGAAGAAGAACATCCCGAAGATCGTCACAGGGCTCTCGGAGATAATCGTCTCGATGTCGCAGGTCGCGGACACGACTCCGGGCGTAGTCTCCACCGTCACCACCGAGCTCGCGATGAACGGCATAAACATGGTCGAGTTCATGAGCTGCGTCCCCGAGCTGATAATCGTGGTCGACGAAAGGGATGCCCTCCGGAGCTACGATGCAATCGAGAAACTGAGCAGGAACCCCGCCGGGACTCACCCCAAGATTTAACACGGAGCGCAGAGCATCGACGGACGGCGAAACATGAGCAAGGCTCCCACGTTGTTTGACAACATC
>JBEKFK010000011.1:0-23272 GCA_050013375.1 Nitrososphaerales archaeon
ATCAGGGGCCGAATCGCCTCCAACACGCTGTATGAGGGCGCGAATATGCCTATCCCGCCCCGTACCGCGCTGCATATCGCGGCGATCTTCTCGGTCATCTTCCGGAACATCTCAGACGTCCGAAGTTTGAAACGGGTACTGACCCCGACATCGATGATCGTCCGGACACGGAAAGTCTGGCTCGGATTGACCTTGTGAATGCGGGTGCGGCCGTCGAGGCCGATGGACTTCAGGAAGAGGTCACTGGGATTTATTGTTGCGGAGAGCAGTACCAGGCTCTTGTACTCCTTCACAAGGCCAGTGAATCGACTCGACGTATCGGTATCCACGAGGAACAGGGCCCTGTCAGACTTCGCGATGATGGTCCTCTCGGAACCGAGCGAAGAGAGGAGACCCCTCAGGAAGTCGCCGACCCTGGTGATCGATGTCGGAAGGTTTCTTCCCGTTGCGATAGACTGCCAAGCCACGCCCGAGCAGGTGGAGAGTTCGAACGCGATGTTCGGCAGCCACGTCGCGTCGTGCGACCGGGAGATCCTCTCAATCAGTTGTTGTTTGTCCACATACCAAGTTGTGTTCTTGGTGCAGAAGTCGATGAGCGACTCGAGAATCTGCTCGAGCGACGACACGATTCGCTCCAGGTACAGCTCCCGTGAATCCCTCAGCGCCTGTTCTATCTCGGCGAATGAGAGTTCGGTCGTGGCCGAGTCTCTGATGAAATCCCTCAGATTGTGCGCCTCATCTATGACTACGATGGTCTCTGAAGGACTCCACCTCGCGCTGTTCAGCAGGAGCGATCTCGATGCCTCATCGAAAAGGTAATGATATGTGGTAACCAGAACCCTTGAATTGGCTATGGCAAGGCGCGCCACTTCGTACGGGCACACGTGGGCGGTCCTGCACGTCCCAAGGAACCTGGAGTGACTCTGTACCGACGAACTGAACTCTCTTACCAGTGAATCGACCTCCTTGTTGAGTAGGCTGATGTTCAGGAAGTAGGAGCAGAGGTTGTTGGTCACGTTGAAGCTACAGTACCACTTGAAGGATTCTTGGCTGACTGGAAACCTCGACGTCTCCTTGAGCAGACAATAGTCCCCCTTGGCGAAGAGGTAAGTCGTGCGCACCGGAGACTTCCTTTGCATCCGTTCGACTTCCTCCATCACCCGGAACACCTGCCTCTTGGTTCTGCAGGCGTAGATTATGCGGTTGTCGTCCTCCTCCGCCGCGAGAATCGAACCTGTGAGGACCGGGGCTGTCTTTCCGAAGCCGCTCATCGCTTCGACGACGAGCCGGTTCCTGTTCTTGCAGGTCTCGTAGACGGAGTTAGCCAGGTCGAACTGTCCATCCCTGAAGGACGGGTAAGGAAATAGCTCCTTGAGGTTCACGCGCCGGAAGTCTGTCGCACTATTTTAGGACAAACCATCAGAGCGAGATGCGTGACGTGAAGTCCTCCCTTCCGAATATGGTCTGCACGGCCCTGGCGACCTCGTTCCTCTGCTCTGGGAGGGCGTAGACCCGCAGCACGTCGGTGAACCCTGTGATCGACCCGACCAGCGGGAGCTCTGTGATTGATATCCTCTCGCTGTGTCTTCCGCTGAAGTCGTCGGAGACCAGCGTGATGGAGTTCAGAGTCTCTCTCGTGTATGTGTACGGGACGGAGGGGGTGGTGGGCACATCCAGGTAGACGTTCGTCGCCTCGACTCCGGCCTTCTTGGCTATCTCTCCGATCAGCTCGTCCCTGAATCTCCTCTGGCTGAAAATCTTCTCGACCACGCGGTCCTTCCGCTGCATGACCTTCTCGAAGACGCACTTGACGAGCTTCCTGTCGTTGTAGTTCTCCGCCAACTCTCTTGCGAGCCTGAGCTTCTGGTTCTTGGGGCGAAGAGAGGACAAGCGGTAGACGACGACCTCGTCGGTCAAGTCTAGGTAGCGGTCTATCTTGGAGAGGTTCGTCAGCCCGAGCTCCTCGTCAGCCAGGGCCATTGAGTGCGCGAGCATCAGCTCCGCCGCCCTGACGGTCCTGTGGAAGTAAACCGCCTTGAACATCTCGTATCTGGCGATAAGGAGGGCCTCAAAGGCGTAGAGTGCCGCTTGATTGAGGACCAGGTGGTCCCCCATCACTTCAAGCGAGTCAATCACTCGATGGATGTCGACCTTGCCGTACTCGACGCCCGTGAAATAGGAGTCCCTGAGAAGGTAGTCCATTATGTCGGCGCTAAGGCCGCCTGCAATCACCTCGTTCATGAACGGATGGGTCTTCTGTTTCCCGATGCAGAGCTGGGACATCGCCCTCGGCGAGACGCTGTGTTTCTCGAGTATCTCCCTGATGTCAGATTCGAGGACAATCCGCTGCGACATGTCTTCGTGGCTCAGACCCGTCTTGTCGGTGAGTACCTCCTCGAAGAGGTGTGAGAACGGTCCGTGTCCTACGTCGTGCAGCAAGGCTGCCAGTCGAAGCTCCTGTATCTGCTCCTCGCCGAGGTCGACCTTATCGGCAATCGATTCGCCGATGAGACCTGCCACATGCATCGTTCCCAGCACGTGCTCGAACCTAGAGTGGACTCCCCCCGGGTAGACCATGTACGCGCCGGCCAACTGATGTATCCTCCTAAGTCTCTGGATGAATGGGGAGTCTATTATCGCGCGTTCTTCCTCTGTGATCTTGATGTACCCGTGTACCGGGTCCCTGATCTCTGCCACATATCGTAGCGTCATAGTCTTGCCCTCAGCCGGCCGTCGAGACTGCTCTTCACGACCTCCACGATCGAGTCGTGCACTACTCTGACGCTCCTAGACCCGTCCACGATTACCCAGCCGAACTTCGGTGCAAGGTCCCTGTAAAGCGATTGGACGCGGAGCTGCAGCTCGTGGTCCTTTTCGTAGGAGTCCTTCGTACCAGGTCTCCTCGATGTCAGAGCCATGGACGGTGCGTCAAGCACCATGACCAGATCAGATTTTGGTATCCCCCGCTCTAGCGCGGCCAGCCACTCTAGGCGCAGCCCGTGCGCTACTCCGTACACGAGGTTTGACTCCGTGTACCTGTTCACTACCACTATTTCGTTTTCGGCCTGAGACTCTCTAATCGCCGCCAGTTTCTCCCACCTGTTGGCCGCGAACAGCATGTGCCTTACCTCGGCCTGGAAGTCACGTCTCCCCGCTAGGAACGCCCTGATTTCTCTCCCGATTGGGGTTTCGTAGTCCGGGAACGAGAGTGAGGTCGCCTTGACACCTTTCCTCTTGAACCAAGTCAGCAGGCGAAGGCTCTGAGTGCTCTTTCCAACCGCGTCTACGCCCTCTATGGAGATTATCCGCCCCCCTCGGCTCAACGAGCCCGAGTCGCGCGCCTTCAATAAAAGAGTGTTATGGCCGTGAGCAGAAGGATTGCTGGGACGAGCATCCTCGTGTAGCTCTTCGACAGGGCAATCGCGTCCTTCGTCAGCTTGGCGAAGTCATCGAGGGACTCGGTGCCGATGAGTGGAGTCTCCATCTCGAACCGTCCGACTGTGAGGGCGCATGGGGCGATATTGCTCTCCGCGGCCGCAGCCAGCTTCGTTACGGCTTCCACCACAGCGTCTTTCCCGCTGCCCTCGCCCAGAGCGAAGTAGCCCCGGCTGGTCCGGTTTCGCGCCGCAAAATTGTGAGTGTCTGATGTGCAGAGCTCTATCAGCCCCGCACCAGTCTTTTCCAACTCCTCCGCCATCCTTTCCCGCAAACCGGACGCCGCGTTGTTTGAGTCTGCGCTCACGAGTACGCTCTTGGTGTCATCCGTGGCGAAGACCGTCACGCAAATCCCGCCTTCGCTGACGTCGGAGCCTAGCTTTAGGCCCATCTCCGTCGAGCTGGCGAACCCGACCCTGAAGGGTCGCTCTGGCAGTGTCAGCACCCTTGCGAATATGGACTCCCAGTCGTCCCTCGTAATCTGAGACTGAGGTCTGCTCTCGCCATCCACAGAGTTGTGGGCGTCCACCATGGAGAGCCTGAGGCCGAGTTTCTCCGCTGCCGCGGAGGCATCCGTCACACTCCCTGGATCGAGGTCGTCGGAGAGGTAAGGTGAGTTTGAGATTATCGAGATGATGTCGCTTCCGAACGACAACGAGGTTATGTTGGTACTGCCGACCTTGTCGTGCACTGGGCCCCTCATCAGGCTCCTTCCTGAGACACTGAGAGTCTCCAAGAACTGTGAGATTTCTGCGGCATATGCTGCAGCCAGTTTGTTGGTTGGGGTGTTCCTTTCGTGCCCGCCTGTCCCGTGGAGCACGACCGGAGCCACTCCCTTGGCCTGGAGATGGCGGCGAATGAGTTCGGAGAGATTGTAGCTCCCCACAGGGAAGAACGGTCCGGGATGGACACCGGGAAGGACGAAGGCGACTCTCTTCTCACCGCTCTCGGCCAGCACTACATCCGTGACAACTGATTCGCTCCTTGCATAGTTCGAGAAGTACCTTTCAAGGTCATCGGGTTCCTGGACGACCCAGGTCTTGAGGAACGCCTGGAGGACCTGTAGCGCTGGTATGCCGTTTTTCGTCTTGAGGTTCTTCAGCCTCAGCAGGAAGACCATCATCAGGACCAAGGCAAACACCCCCGTTATTGCGGGATAGAGGTACGTGTACCCTCCAGCGGAGAGGGCGATCGCTAGTATGGAGAGCGGGTGAATCGCGGCGAGGACGAGTGCCATCAGTGTGTTCCTGACGAATGCGCCATTGATTACGATAGATTCGAAGCCCCACACAAGAAACGCGCCGAAGATGAACTCGTTGGTGCCTGCGCGCAGCCCACTGACCGACGAGACGGCCACGCCCAGCGTCAGCGGGATGATCCAGATCATGGTGGACACTAGGAAGAGGCCGAAGAGTCTTCTAGCTGATGCTATGGACTTTCGGTCGATGGCCCGGATCAAGCCCGTCAGGAGGAACGCTGCGATAGGCGCCGCGACGATGCACGCTCCGATTATCTCAAGTGAGAGGGATTTGGCGACTGACGCTAGCCCCATTAGCACGCCACTTGTGGCGATGAGAAGCAGGAGAGAGACAGCGAATGAGGGCAGGACGAAGAGGTGCCTGTATCTCTTTGCTAGCTGCGCCGTTGATGACCCGTACAGTTGAACCTACCTGAAGAGCAGATTCATTATTATGGAGCCGATGATGAGAGCCATAGAGCCAGCCAAGACGAACTGAGGTCTTACCTTCACCCCTTCGGTTTCGTCTTCGAAGAAGCGCAGTAGACCCGCACTTGATGCCGGCATCGGCGCATTTTTCTTCTTGTTGCTCATCGTTGGTTCGCTCCGGTACGCTCGTGATGGCGCCACTCAAGCCTTCTAAAATACGTTGTGTAATCTGAAATTCCCGGTTTTCGTCCGCAAACATATAATTAGCGAAAGCCCGTCGTGAGGACTGTATGTCAGAATTGTCGGATTACAAGAAGATCACTAGCCTTGTATCGCAGCATGAGAAGTGGTTCTCCGAAAGCCTGCCCCTCGTGGCGAGCGAGAATGTCGCATCGCGCGGAGTCAGAGAGGTCCTTTCCTCCGACCTCGGCCAAAGATACGCCGAAGGATGGCCCGGTGAGAGGGTCTATGCCGGTTGCAAGTACATCGACCAGATTGAGCTGTCTGCGATCGACCTGGCGAAGAGGCTGTTCAAGGCGGAATTCGTCGACGTCCGCCCTGTCTCAGGGGCCTGCGCGAACCTGGCAGTATACTCGGCGATCTCGGATCCTGGCGACACCCTGATGGCCCTCTCCATCCCCAACGGTGGCCACGTCTCAGCCGCCAAGAAGGAGTTCTCCGGGACGGCCGGCCTCGTCCATGGCCTGCAGATCGAGTACTTCACCTTCGACAAGGCGAGCATGAACATCGATGTCGACGAATCCAAGAAGAAGCTGAGAGCGCTCAGAGCAGAGGGACGCAGGGTGAAGATAGTGATGTTCGGAGGTAGCCTGTTGCTCTTCCCTCAGCCCGTTCGCGAGCTGAGCGAGGTCGTCAGAGAGATTGGGGCAGTTCCGGTCTATGATGCCGCCCATGTCGCCGGTCTCATCGCAGGCGGACAGTTCCAGGACCCGCTCCGTGAGGGAGCCCACCTGATGAGCTTCAGCACCCACAAGACTCTCTTTGGCCCCCAGGGAGGCGCGATCGTAGCGAAGGCTGAGTACGGTGACAGCATAAAGAAGGCTGTATTCCCGGGGACCTCGAGCAACCATCACCTTCACAACGTGGCTGCCAAGGCGCTGACATTTGCGGAGTTCCTGAAGTACGGAAAAGCCTACGCCAGCGACGTAACAAAGAACGCCGTTGTGCTCGCGGAGCGACTTTCAGAGCTTGGCGAGAACGTGGTCGGGGAGAACATGGGCTTCACCAAGTCCCACCAGGTCGCGCTCGATGTGACGCGCTATGGAGACGGCGGATCTGTCGAGAAGAAGCTCGAGTCCATGAACATCATCGCCAACAGACAGCTGCTCCCTGGCGACCTCGCTGCAGGACGGCACTACACCAACCCAGGTGGGGTTAGGCTTGGCGTCTCGGAGCTGACCAGGCTTGGAATGAAGAAGAATGACATGCAAGAGGTCGCGGAGATTCTCCACTTGGCTCTGAGGACGGAGAAGGTCGCGGAGGTCAAGAAGCGCGTCCTTAGCCTGCGCAAGCCGCACCAGAAGGTGCACTACTCATTCAAGACGTCGGCGGCATACTTCTATGCTCAGACGGGCGCGAAGTCTGTGAGCTCAAGCTGAGTGGAACGTTCCTTCTCGTTGAAGAGCTGATCCAGCTCTCTCACTAGGAGGTCGAGTCTGCCCTTGATGTACTCGTCGACGTCGTAATCGGTGGCGAGTCTCCTTGCGAGAGAGAGATACTTCTCCACCGAGCCGCGTGTCAGAGTCTCCCTGAGCTCCTGGCCGCACATGTCGCACCTGCCGGATATGGTCGGTCTTCTGAAGGAGCGCCCGCAACCCCGGCACTTGAACGACTGGGTGGCGTACTTCTTCATGTTACCCATGATGTCCCTGAGAAGGTGAGTCTTGATTATCGATTCGACCACGTCCTTCGTCGAGACCGCCTCGATCTTCTCAGCGACCTCTATCTGCTTGGAGATCTTCTCGTTCAGGCTCGTCAGCGTGGGATACGCGCTCCTGGGATGCTTGATCGTTATCGAATCGGTGCCGTTCGTGAAACCGTACCCGTAGAACTGTCCCTCCTTGTTGAGCCTGTCTCCGATCCTCTCGATCAGGCGCGATACCTTGGACGGGTTCGGGCTCTCCTGGCTCTGGCGATAGAACTCCAGTGGGTAGGTCCACGCCAAGTCGAAGTTGTGCGCCTGGTCGTCCACCTCCGCAGGCAGAAGTATCGGCTGGATGAGCAATGGCGTGTCCATGAGACCGCCTATCTGGTTGGGGATGTACTCCACCGAGAAGTTCAGCAGAACATCCAGAAGGAGAAGGAGAGAATCGCCGTCGCCGTCGCAGTCTCTCCTCTTCGCCGCATGCCAGCACGGGTTTGCGAAGCACACCTGCGCGTTGGTGAAGCCGACTATCCTGCCGACCACTCCTACTGATGTGTGCGGCGCCAGGCCGACCGCGATCTTTCCCAGGAGGTCGGGAACCGAGTTTATGTTGTAGATTTTCTCGAGATTGTATATCGTCTCCAGCTCTTCGTCCGCGAATTTAGCAATCCTCACGAGGTCAGAGGCTATGTTCTCCGGGATGATGATGTCCTGCGGCTTCAGTTCGAGAATCTGGTCGACCGTGGTCAGAGGGGCTCGGTGGATGTCCTTGGTATAGCCGAGAGAGATTAGTTTCTCGATGTCGATGTGGACGTCCCTAGGACGGAAATGGGTCAGCGTCGCGTTCGTGAGATCAATCCTCGTAGTTCCGTCCTTGTAGACGTAGACCTCGTGCTTGCTTCGGAGCGCACCCTTCTCGATGAGCTCGCAGAATTTCGACTCGCTCGAGAGCCCGCGCACTCCCTTGATCGGTCTTCCACCAACCGTTGGCACCCGTCGAAGCGCACGCTCCATTCCGAACTTGAGATCGTAGCCGTAGCTCGAATGCCTCACCCCGTCAACCTTGCAGTTAGGGCATGTCCTCTCGTCCTTCAGGACTTGACCGCATCTCGGACAGCTCAGGAATCGTATAGTGGCTTCGCTGCACTCCTGGCACTTGCTCGAGAGCTTCCTCTGGCCGCACGACGGGCAGATTACGTTGACCACGTCGATTGCCACGACCCCGGATTTCGAAGCGGTGAGCAGGTCTCTGGCGCTTCCGCCGCTGCTCCCGACAGGGAAGAGGACGTGGACGGGGGGCTTCAGGTGCCTCAGCATCGCCTTCTCAGGTCGTCCCACCCTCATCCCGATGGTAGAGGTCGTCTGCCGAGTGACCCTGATTCCTGAGATCTTGCTCACCATCTCAAGTGTGTCTGTGAACTGCTGCTCGGAGCCGATGGGCTCGCCCAACCGGAGCAACCGGGTAAGTATGATTGCCTGGTCGCCGTCATAGACAGCGGTCTCCATGACGCGGGTGTAGGGCACCAGCAGACTGTGTAGCATTGACTCTATGTGGCTTGATGAGATTTCGACAATAACCTCGGGACCTGCAACCTTCATTGAATCCCTCAGGGCGAGAAGGTCAGGGATCGAGAGTCTGTCAAAGCGGGGATTGTAGTATGGGTTTATCGGTACGTCCATCTCCGCGGCTATCTTCAGCGCCTCTTTGGCCGTCGGGAGGCTGCCGCTCCGAATCGCCGAGACCCTTGCGCCTCCAATCGATTCGACAATCGAGGTGGTCCTCTCCTGATCAAGGAGGGCGTGCTCCAGGTCCTGCAGCCACCACTCCTGCACGTACGGAGACGGCTGGATGGCCTTGTTGTTCTCCAGAAAGTCGCCGAAGCTGATTAGTGCGTCTCCGAGGTCTATTATCTTGATGACGTCGTTGTGGTAGGCCTCTGCCTCCTTGACCGTGTTTATCTTCCGCACTGAACCGTCCCGCATAGCCACGGTAGGGCCTTCGATTGAATCGACGAAGGCGATGGTGGCGGATTTCCCAGGGGTATCCACCTTCACCTGTGTACCGGCGACCACAGCGTCGTCTAGGAGGGTGGCAATGACCGGATGGATGCCCAGTGTCGACAGCCCCGTGTTGATCGATCTTCCGTACCGAATCCTGAAACCCCCCTTTGCGTTATGGGAAGAGAGGACGGCTCTGCCTGAGATTACCTCCTCGAAGTGGGCGCCCGCCTTCTCGGTCTCGTTAGTGGACTCCTGTTTCCCGCCCTTCAGCTGAGGCAGCCACTCCCAGCCGGAGATTTCCAGTTCTCGGAGAACTTTCGTCAGCTTGTGGGCGCGTCCGATTATTCCATCGTTGAGGACCCTGAGGGCCCCGCCCCTGACCCTGTCGGTGCTGACCCTCTTCAGGTTCCGGTGTACGACAACCTCGACCGGGTCGGTCTCTACCCCGTCGATTTCGACCGGAAGATTCGATATGGCCACGCGGATGTCGTCGTCGGTGACGCGGTACTGGAAGTTGCCGACTTCACGTTCGTAGACCCGAAGTTCCTCGATGTACCGGCCGATCTCCTCTTCACGCGCATGATAGGGGGAGAGTCCAAGCTTCTTCCTTACGACGTCTCCTATCAGGACCGAGAGGGCCGCTTCGGTACCTCCGGCGGAGCGCATGGGGCCGGCGTATGAGATCGAGGCGTACTCGCTGTTGTCGTCGTTCTTCTTTATCGACACGGAGTAGATCCCCTGGATTGGGGCCACGGTCACGCCGTCGGTGATTACGGCCAGGCCAGCGCGCACGGCGTGGTCAAGCGCCTGTTCCTTCTTCATGGGTCCGAACTTCCCGAGCGCTATCTCCTCGGCGATTGTCAGAGTGGCTCGTTCCTTCGAGGTGGACTTCAGGAGCTCGCGCAGCCTCTCGGCGAGGCCCTCGAACTGCGTGAGGCCCAGCATCTGGTTTACCCTGTCCGCCAGGTCGAAGACGACCTTGGACTCGACGAACTCGTTCGGGTCGAGACCCTTAGCCTTCGCCTTCTCGGCCGTGTTGAACGTCGCCTCGTACTCGCCGAGTATGCCCTTGTAGTAGTCCTCGAGGTGAGCGGGAAACGCGGTGAGCTGCTTCATGCGCTCCCAAGAGGCGTCAGCCGAGAAGGGCATTAGTGGCCGGAACGACGAAGGGGGTTAAAGGCTTAACTTGGATAGCGTGTCCTCTTCCTATCCCTGGGAACTCACTTCTGACGAGGTTCCACTACTTCCAGCTTCGACCTGAGCTTCATCAGCTCCTCCCGAAGGATGTTCAGCTCCTCCATGCGCGAAATCGAGCCCGGCCTTGTCTTCGGGCCAGGGCCGCCGGACTGGTCGTCCCGGACCGCCACACCCACCTCCTCTTCGACCTCGCCTTCACTTCCTCCGGTTTCGTCTCCCTCTACGTCCGCGCTCCTCAGACTGCGGACCACCTCCCTGGGTCCTCCCTTTGGTGTCTCCGCCGCACCTGTCGGGCGTTCCGGTCCATTCATCTCATCTTCGCCTTCCTTGCCCTTTGGCTGTTTCACTTTGATGACGACCCTCTTCCCAACCGTGGTCTGCTCTATCGTGGGTTCCATGGCGACGTTCTGCGGCTGTGCGGCGGCTACCGGCTTGGTCACCGTCTCGAGAATTGAGTTCGAGAGCCGGACGACCTCGAGCAGCTGTGATTCCATCCTTGCGAGTCCGTCCTTCACATCGGTCAGACCTTCGGTGCTCCCGGCGGCCGTGGGGGTCGTCTGGGTGGCGGGAGAGGCCGGCTCATTCGACGGATTCTGCGTTGCCGGCTGTGCTGGCGCGTCGGCGGGTGGCGCCTCGTTCTGGGGCGTTGCCAGTCTCGCCGCGCTTGTCATGTCGTCCATCCTCCCGGATCTGAGATAGACTACGAGGGGGATGAGATAGATCAGAATCGGGACTGCCATGACCGGGAAGAGGATGAACGCGATGTAGTTGCTTACCCCGGGCACCGCCGAGCCGATGATGAGCACGGCCAGCCCCACCGCGGCGACGGCGGCGACGGTCGCGATGAGGTCGAGGTTAACAGCCGGAAGACGCGTCCTAGGCCACCTCCTGTCTCAAATCGTATCCCCCTCGAAATCCCAACAACCATTGAAAAGCGCACTTTGAAATGGGTGCTGGAGGCTCGTCTTGGGCCGATTTCAGGAGGTTGGGCCGAACGGTCATATGGTCGTGCTCCCGAGGTTTATGTTCGAGAACTGTCCGAGGAGGAGGCCTGCGGCGAACGCGGTTATGCCCACTATGACGCCAGTGGCGACCAAGTGGATGCCGAGGCTGTAGGGCAGGTCGAACTCGGATTGCCCCTCAACGATTGAGATGCCAAGGGCGGAGCCGACCAGACACGCTGCGACGATTGCGAGCGAGTAGTACGCGACGAGATTGGGGTCTACTGGCCTGAGGAGGACCATGTACTGGGCAGCTTGACTTGCTATCAGACTGAATATGACCACTATCGCCTGCACGAAGGTGAGCACGGCCGCGAAGGTGAGTTGTAGTGGCGTGACCATTGCCTTGAGGAAGCCGCTGACTTGCTCCCGCTTCTTCCTGCGGCTCTGGGCAGCGTTGAACGACGTGAAGACCTCCTCCGAAGAGCGAGCCCCGCTCGCTCCCAGAGCAAGGGAGTCCCTCAGCGCCTCGGTGTGGTACTGGATCAGGTAACTTCCCGTATCCTCGGAGAAGAACTTCCATGCAGTTTCGGAGGTCATCCCCCCGTCGAGCCTGGCGAGCATGTTGTAGATCTCCTCGTCGAGACCGCCGTAGTCTCCGTGCGTCAGTATCCGGACCGACTCCCTCGTGGAGGCCGTGACAGCGTAGGCTTCTCCGAAGTTCTTGATGAAGGCGGAGTATTGTTCCTCACTCCGCGTCACCTTCTCCACCCTCTTCCTCGCAACCCTCCCCACGACTATCAGCGGCGCTCCGGCAACCGCCATTGGGAGGCCGATCGCGAGCCCAAGGTTCCCGCTGAAGGGGTGGAACTGCAGCAGAATGGCCGGGAGCCCTATCCCCACGAAGGCACAGATAATCAGCAACGGTCTGTTGATCTTATGGAACCGGTGGAGGTTGAAGGGGAGGTAGTCGCCCTTGATCAGCACGCGCTCACGTGGTGTGAAGGTCCTGATCAGGAACACCATCGTGAAGACTGTCACAATGACAGCGACGCACGTTGTAATCAGGACGGTCATGGGGTTGCCAAGCCCTACGGTCATGCTTGCTATCAGCATCGAGACTGCCATGAACGAGATGGACGATACCAGGGCCGAGAACATCTCTGAGACCTGTCTCAACCTGTCTATGACACGTGAGTAGTTCGCGTCGAACTGTATCATGTACTTGGTGGACTGGACGCGGTTGAACTCCCTGAGCCTCACTCCAGCGGAGAGCGCCTGGGCAAGCTTCTCCAAGAATTGCTTGAACTCTGACTTGGGAAGCCCCTTAGCCATGATGGTAGTCGCGTCCTGCGCCTTGTAGTTCCACTGAGTGACGAGGGTCCTCATCCTCAGGAACACCTGGCTGATGTAGCCGCGGTTGCTCATCGCCGAGATTCCCTTGATGAAGTCCCCTGACGCGACGTCGATGTCCTTTATGCATGCGAGGAGGAGCATGAACGCGTTGAACTCCAAGTCCGCGCCTTTGCCAAGACGGATCGGCTTGATCTGCAGTTCGTCCTCTTCCTTCGACTGTGACCGCCCCTCCCCCTTCACTGCCTCCTTCCGCTCCTCTTTCGTGGCCTGCTGCGTCATGGGCGGTCCACTCTCGTCATGGCGTTATCCCTGCCGAAGCATTTTCAGCATGTTTTCAGTTCCCATGCTGTTAATCTTGTTCATGTAACCCCAGACGTCGTAGTAGTCGAAGACTTTCTTCTGGGCCATCAGCCTGAGGATTTCGGCCCTGTTATCGACTTCCAGATAGATGTCCTTGATTCTCTTCCTCGTTATTCCTTTGAGGGGCGCTATCTTCTCCTCGAGGACGTAGCTGCTACCCATGCCCCTGAACTCGTGGGTATCGGTTATCGGGTCCCATGCGAACAGCTCGATGAAGTTGTAGCTCTGCTCGGTCGGATCGAAGCCGATTATCTCGTTGATGCTGGTAACCCTCCTCTCGGTCTTGCCCGTCTTGGGGATGCGCACCAGGTTCTGGAACACCACAGCGTTGAGCAGGTCGACGTAGGTCTTGGGCACCTCGATGGGGTAACCTGTGAGCCTCTGGACGAGCTTGATCACCGAAGAGGCGTGGAAGGTCGCCATCACACCGTGCCCTGTCTGCATGGCCTGGAAGGCGATCAGCCCTTCCTTTCCCCTGATCTCACCCACCACGATGTAGTTCGGCCTTTGCCTGAGCGCCGCCTTCAGAAGATCGAAGATGTCGATTGAGCTGGCCGCGTCCTCTCCCTGCCTCGTCATCTCCCTGATCCAGTTGTCGTGTGGGACCTGCAGTTCGGGTGTGTCCTCGATCGTGACTATCTTGGCGGTCGGCTTGACGAAGGTCAAGACCGCCTTTACGGTAGTCGTCTTTCCCGACGCCGTCTCACCGCATATCCACATGTTCATGTTGTGCTCGAGAAGCAGCCAGAGGTATGCCGCTTCCATGAAGTTCATTGTATTCGAAGCGCAAATCTGGGTGATGCTGATTGGGATGGCCGTGAACTTCCTTATCGTGAAGTTCGTTCCCTTCAGTGACAGGTCGGTGCCGTAGACTATGTTGATTCTCGAGCCGTCTGGGAGGGTTCCGTCGATTATCGGCCGCCTGAAGTTGGCTGGTCTGCCTATGCGCTCGGAGAGCCTCATGGAGTACTCGTCGAGGTTCTCGACCGAGTCGAAGTTGAGGGTGGTGTCACAGCTCTGGAAGATCTTGTGCTCTACGAAGATGAATCCCTTCCCGTCGCAGCTGATGTCCTCCAGGTACGGGTCGCGTATCAGCGGGTCTATCACGCCGTAGCCCACCTTCTCCTTCACCAGAGTGTATTCGAGGCCCTTCAGGGTCTCTTCGTTGACGGCGATGATCCTCTTCCGGTCATCATACTCGTACTGTCCAAGGTCCTTGAGCTTGGGGTTGACGATTGAGCATTTCTGAAGTATCTCCTTGAGCTTGGTTATGTGCTCCTGCTGCGTCTTGAACTCAAAATTCTTCGTGATTCTGAAGGCGATTGCCTCCTCTGCCGCCTTCAACAGCGAGACGCTCTTGATTGGGATGATCGGCTCGATTGGGCAGTATATGATCCTCCCCTTGTCGTCGTCCTTGTACAGGTGGACGAATATTGGTTCGGTGACGGGGTAGATTATGTTCGGCTTCCCTTCGTCCAAGACCGATTTTGAGAGCTGCAGCTTGAATCGCGGCGTAGGGAAGCCGCGCTGGGTCAGTTCGGCTATGTAGTGCTGAAGGTGAGTGTTCCTTTCCATCACCTTCCTGAACTCTTCCGTTGCGGCTGCCCCTGCCGGAGCGCCCCCTGCCTTCTGGGATGCCGGTTGCGGTTGGGCGGCCTTCGGTTGGGCAGGATCCATCAGTTAGATCATCATCCCTTCATGGAGGTCAGAGGAGAGACCTTGATTCCGAGGTCAGGCTCCACATCGAAGGTGAGGGTCCCGAGCGACTTCATCTTCGCTCCTCTGAGCTTCGATACCTCGAGGGACTTGAGGAGCTTCCCCCTCGACTCCCTAATCGACAGAACGAGGTGACCGTCGCACATGGAGCGGATGCGCACGAGGAGGTCTGAGACGAGCGCGTATGGGTGAAGCGTGACTACGATGCACCTGTTGGTCTCGTCCAGCGAAGTCCTCAGCTCGGCGAAGAACTTCAGGACGGAGTCCGGTGTCGCCTGGGCGGCTACAGAAGTGAGCGAGTCGATTACTATCAGCGTGCTCTTGGTGTCCTCGAGGATGAACCTGGCCATTGTCTCCAAGTAGAGAGAGGCGAGCGCGGCGTTCCATGGAAGGCCCTGGGTATGGAGGGTCGTGATGCTGAAGCTGCCGCTGATTACCTTCTTGGTGACGTTGTACGAGAGCTCATCCATCTGCTTGACGAGTGTGATGAAGGTGTTCTCGGTCGTCATGTACTTCACGCTCAGCCCCATCTCGGTTGCGCCGTACGCAAGCTGCTGGCAGAGTACGCTCTTTCCTGAGTCGTTTGGGCCCTCAACGAGCATGAGTGATGGGAGAGGAACCCCGCCTATCCCCCTGTCCAATGCGGGGTTGCCGAAGTTGATTGCCGAGACCTCTGAACTCAAGATAGACTTGTGACCCCCAATCCCGATGTCAAGTTCGATTCATGCCCTCCATTCTAACTGCCCGCGAGGGCTGTCGTGCCGGCCGGCGTAGCGAGAAGCACCGATAGTGGGTCTGTGGCGTTTATCGCGTTGGAGGAGCTTAGGGCGATCCCGATGGTCATGACCTCGGTCGGGTCCCAGAGGCCGTATGTTGGGTACGGGCAGTTCATTGGGTTGATCAGTTTCGCGCCGCCGTTACCATCCGTCACGGACAGCACGGCCCAGCCGGTCGAGGAAGGGGTCGTGGTATACGGCATCCAGACCGCGTGTGCGATCCCATCTGAGACGAAGGTGTAGACCAGGATGATGTCGACCTGTCGGAGGTCAGTCACAGGTATTGAGACCTCGCCCGAGTTCGCGACTGAGAGATAGATGTACGTCCGGTTTACCACTTGAACAGAGTCTATCTGGGCTCTCTGGGTGAGGCTGGCCGAGGCCAGGGAAGCCTGGTCTGATGCCGCCCCGAGCTGGAGCGACGAGGCTTCGAGGGTCGCGTTCATGTAGACCGAGAAGCACTCGAGTAGCAGGATTGAGACGAGCCCCGCCGCGACGGCGGTCGCCAGTCCGCTCACTAGATATCAACCTCACATCGAGAATGTGTAATCAAATGAGGTCCCCACGTATGTGGTGATTTGGAAGTAGTAACCGCCAGAGGACAGCGGAGTCGCCGTCCTGATTGCCACCTCCATTGTCTGTCCAGGATTCAGGGTCGTGTTCCCGTTCACTATTGAGAAGGTCCAGGAAGGTGGATAACCGCCCCCGTCAGGTAGCATCTGATAGTCTCCGGTCGGACCGAAGAAGACCGTCGACTGGTTGATTGCAGGCGCGGATAGGCTTACGAGGCCCGTGTTCTTTATCCAGACGTCCGCTGTCGTCGAACCTGGCGTTCCGTAGGCGAAGATCACCGTAAGCTGGACGTCCACCTTGTTCTTGTCTTGCACCGCCTGGCGGGCATACGCGTTGGAGACAAGTGTAATCCCAGGGATGACGCTCGATGCGACAAGGGACACGGCGATGACCGCGGCGACGACGAAGAAGCCCTCCGTTATCGCGCTGCTCGACCGAACCAGCGGCGGCCTCATCATCACTGCATCTTCTCCTCATCAACGACGTCATCCATGGTGCCGTCCGGAAATCGAATCTCGAAGGCCGCCTTCATGGCTGCCATCATCTCCCTGAAACGAAGCGAGAGCGAGATGTTGAACAGCGATTTTGTGAACTCGTCGAGCAGGAACAGCGCGACCTGGTGGTCCTCGGCCAGGAGCTCTCCCCCCTTCCTGCGAGCGACATCGAACTCGCCCTTCTCTATCAAGGTGACGCAGTCGACGACCATCTTTGCGACTTCGTCGCTAATCCAGTTTCGACTCACGTAGGACCCGAGTATCTCTATTGTCCTTTCCTTGCCAAAGATCCCCGTGAGGAAGTTGGCCAGCTCGAGCGAGTTGACCCTCTTCATGAATTCCATTGTCGGCTGCCCCGCCGACTGGTCGCCGCCCGCCTTGGGCGCCGTCAGACTCTGATCAAGGAGAACCAACGGAAAGCCGGGCTCTGAAAGAGGCCTCGGCGAGGGCGACGCCATCAAGGGGGACGCCGGCGCCCTAGGTTCGGAGGCAGGAGCTCCTTTTGGGACCGGGGGCTCGCTCGGGGGTGCCCCCCCTGGCGACGCGCCGCTCTTCTGCCTCTGCTGCGGCGGCTCCTGTCGAGCCTCCGGTTGACGCTGGGGCTCGGGCTCAGTTTGTGGCTGCGGCCTGGGCGCCCGTCTTTCTGCAGGCGGAGGTCTCTCAGCCTCCTCCCTCAGGCCCCGCTGTATCTGCTGTAGCGCGAGGGCGTCGAGCAGGCTGGCCTCGGTACTAGGCAGCGTCATGACCTGCGCCGGGGCGCCTGATACAGGCTTCTCGTCGTCGTCCCCGCCGCCTCCGAGCTCGTCGATGACCTTGTCCCTGCCGAGGACCGCCACCAGCTTGCCGAGTAGCGTGAACGGGTTGTCGATGTCGGCGATTAACCGCCTGACCTCCATGAGTATATCGTCCATGGCATCGTCGGCCATCTTGTCGGCACTGGGCTCCTCCTTCCGCTCCCCCTGCGGATTGTCGCCAAGCCCTGGGTCGCCATGCATCATGATAATGGGTACTCAACGAGAATTTCCGCATCACCATTCTTAAGGCGAGAGCGCGCGAGAAGGTGAAGCGAAGGAAACTGCCCCGATCTGTCAGGGCTGATGCCCCGGGCATCACCACTTTCCACCCTGGCGTGCACCTCTGGAAAGCCCTCCGTTTCTTTTAAACAATTGACTGTTTGTGTTACCGATGCTACTCACGAAAACAAGGCATCGAAGACCCGCAATGACAGGCCTAGAGACCGCAATCATCCTCATAGCCTTCATCATCGTGGCGTCCGTCTTCGCCTTCACCATACTGAACCTGGGATTCCAGACCAGTCAGAAGGCGGGGCAGGTCGTCCAAGCAGGCTACAACCAAGCATCCTCGTCCATCCAGCTCGCAGGTGACGTGCTCGCCAGTGGCAACGCTGGAGGCACCTCGCTCGCGAACTGCAGCTTCACCATCGAACTGACGCCAGGTGCGACTCCGGTCGACCTCTCGTCCAGCAAGCTGGTGATCACCTACATCAGCGACGACAAACAGATCGCAAACGCTTACACCAACTCCAGCGCAGCAGACATCCAAATCACCCAACTGACCGACAAGCACTCCGGCACGTTGCTGATGCCAGGACAGACTGACCTGGTCGTCGTCAACTTCTCCGGAACCGCCATCAAGGACACCCTCGGACCATACAACACATTCAGTGTCGAACTGAAGCCAACAGTAGGTGCGGTACTCACTGTGACGGGAACCGTCCCGGGCTCGATTTCGGCCCAGATGGACCTCACAGCAGGCTCTGACGCGGCGTAAGCTGCAAAGGGAGAACAGAGTTCTCCCTTTCTCCCCTTTTTTCTGAAACACAATGAGAGTCGACCCGAGATGCTCCTTCAGGCTGGAATCATGGGTGATTCATGTGTACATGGAGCCAGACTAGATGTTCGGGGTCAAGTTCTCAGCTCCGCAGCCTACTTCTCTGTTCTGACTTCACAACCGCTTTTACGTCTAGGATTAGCCCTGATACTTGAGTGCTGAGCTCGCCATGGTAGCGAAGACAAACAGGTTCGAGGACTTCGTGCACGTCTACCAAGGATGCCTTGGGAAGCTGGTCGTGGACAACGGCGATCTCGTCTGTACCTCTTGTGGAGCCTCCCGGCGGGTTGAAGCTGAGAACGAGCGACCTAGGAATGCAGGGCTGACGAGCGACACCAGATCCTACTTCAACCTCGGTACGACCGTCCCCTCCGGTATCACCCACTTCAGGCCGAGGTACGAATCCTATCGTTCACTTCGGGCAGCCAGACTCGACGAGATGATAGAGATGGTGAGTCGTCCGCTCGGACTGTCCTCCGGGGCGAAGATAATCGCCGCGAGGCTAGGGCGGAAGCTCCTGAGCGGATCGAGCCTGCGCAGGGCATCATTACAGTCGGTCTGCATCTACTGTGTGGTCCAAGCCTCTCGGGAGACCGGAACGCATCGTACCCTCGGAGAGATTCTCGAAGCGTTCAAGGCCTACGAAGACACTTCGCCGTCCAAGACCTTCCGGGAGTTCAACAAGATAACGAGGCAATCATCCATTGAGTATAGGAATGCGTCCGCCGAGGACTACATCAAGCTGATAGTCAACAGGCTCTCACGGAAGCTCGGAGACGAGGTCTACCTCCGCGCTGTGTTCAGGAAGTCCAGCGACCACCTGCTCGCCATCAGATTGGCGGTCGTGGGCAAGAATCCTTGGTGCGTCGCGGCCTACTGCATCTACCATGCCGACATGGACCTCGGTTACAAGATTGGCCTGGACCAGTTGTGCTCGTTCACGCGATTGTCCCCCGAGAGGCTCCTCGATCTGGAGGAGAAGGTCCGGCAGTCGCTTCACAGCAACGGCCGCACGGCACGGCGTCCTGATCGCGTCGGCGAAGATGCCTTCAGGGCCGAGGCTCGCTCCTTCCGGATGTCACTCAGGAGATCCCGCTAATGACAATGGGTGAATCAAGGCAGATACGGATGTTGAAGCCCGAGGTTCTCGAGACCAATCCGTGGAACTGCAACACGATGACCGATGAAGAGATGGGGTCGCTCGAGAAGAGCCTGGCAAGCGAGGGCGTCCTTAACATGGCTCCCGTGATGGTCAGGCCTCTGAAGCAGGCGAATGTGTACCAGATAGTGGATGGCGAGCACCGCGTCAACGCGGCGAAGAGGTTGGGGTGGTCGAGCATCCCCTGCATTGTCGCGGAGCTGGACGACAGGCAAGCCAAGAGGATGTGCCTAGCGCTCAACCTCGTGCACGGGAATGCGAATCCCATCAAGCTCTTCGACCTCCTCTTCTCAGAATGGGACGGTGGCACCGGCTCCCTTTCGACGAGAGAGCTCGAGAACGCGTATGGCCATCTCATAGGCCAGTCCTGGATATCCCGAGTCCTCCAGTTCAGGAACCTCGCGTCCCCGGTAAAGGATGAAGCCAAGAGGCTCTTCAACTGCTCCGAGGGCGAGTCGCTGACGACGAAGCACCTGCTCCTCGTCGCCAAGATCGAGTCGGCGGAAGACCAGATGAAGTTCCTCAAGGCGGTCATCGCCACCGGCGTGAGCGTCTCTACGCTCGAGAGGATGGTGTCAGACTACCAGACAGAGAGGTTGAAACCCAATCAGGAGCACGTTTGCGACCCGGCCGCGTCGGCTGGTGCAACCGAGCACCGGCACTCGTCCTGCACCGACTCCCTAATGAAGTGCGAGTGCGGCTCGTCATACCTGATCAACTGGAGAAGGAGGACGGCAGCCAGGTTGCTTGAGGAAGGTCCTGTCGCGAAGGCGGTGCACGTTGAACTGACCTCCGAGAACATCCGGCTCCCGGCCGGTACTTGATTCGGGTGAAGCAGCCTTGTCTGCGAAACTCTGAAGAGGTGGTATTGGTGTGTTAATCATTATAAAAGTCGATTATAAGGACTAGACCGCTTAAAACGGCAAAGATCAGTAATTCTACATTCTGAGAATTTCCATAAGGCATAAGTAGCTACTTCATGGAAATGCTGATGCTCGCCTGCCATGATGGACAAACGCGCAAGCCCACCAGACCAAGAAAGTGAGTGTTCTGAGCCAATCAAAGGTGGTCTCCAGAAATGAAGATTGAGCGCTGTCCTCGCGAGAAGAGACTCCTTGACTCAGGTACCTCGAGTCTGGTGATTACAACAACTGTATTTGAGAGCAAGGTGCTCAAGTGCATCGACGAGGGGCTGGGCGCTATCGGCGAGAACACCAACCATACCGTCTACTGGCACATGGAGCACACGTTCGGCCTGCGCCGCGAGGAGATTCCCAGGAGACCAGAGGTGTTCCTGAAGTCGATAAGGGCGATGTTCGGACAAGGAGCGAGCATTCTTGAGAGAGCCGTTGAGAGGGAGATCAGACTCGTCTTCAAGATTTCAAGCGACGCGCACTCATTCGAAGAGTTGGTCGAAGAGGCCGCTCGAAGCTCTGAGAGTTTCTCGGTGTTGTAGACGCGTTGTCGTCGGGCGAGTCGTTAGAAGTTCGCTGTTGGTAGGTGACCAAGTAGACGGACGTCCGAATCAGGAACTCCCAGAACACTAGGGAATACGATGTTGAGTACCTCTTCTAGTAGCTGACTGAGATTAACAGCAATTAATTGCAACTGCACTCCATAAATATTCTCATCAAAAGACACGTGCCATGCACTGGGTGCGGGACACGCCGCTGGCCGAGGCCAGGCCCGAACAAACTCGTGTGGTCCTAAGGGACCTGTACTTCACGCCCGATCTGTCTTTGGACACGGTCGACGTACCAGGACAATTGCCCATTGGAGAGGGGCTCTTGCGAGTCCCTGATAGAGGTCTTACATCAGTCCGCCGCAGGACGGTCGACCGGACTCAGCTGAAGTAGGAAGAGTTCTGAGAACTATGAACTTCTCGGATGAAGTACTGTCGGAATACGATTCATAGACCAGCGGAGCACGGAATAATGAGTTGGTTGAATCCAGAGCTCGGAAGACTGGACGAGCTCAGAGGGAAGACTGGACGCCGCTCACGACTGGAGATGACCTTTGACGTGCTCTACGTCATCTCGCAGGGTGTCGAGAAGCCCACCAGGATAATGCAGATTTCGAACATAACTTGGAAGGACTTGCTCGGGTATCTCGGAACTTTGCTGCGGAACCAGCTGATTACGCGGGAGATGAATGGTAGTCGCGTGGGCTACAAGCTCACCGAGAAGGGGGAGAAGGCGGTGGATCTCTACGTCCAACTGAGGGAAATGGCGTCCGAGCTGAAGCTGGAAAACGGGGTACCAGGGACCGAGTCCGACCCATTAAGGAATCACTCGTTGATGGACAAGGGGACGGTCGCGCTGCTGAAGAAGAGGCTGAAGTTCTCAGGGTGCACGATCGAGGACAACCGCGTCTTGGGTAGATCTGGACAGACACACGTCTTCGACGTAGTGGCCCGGGCCAGCGACGACACTCGTCGAGCCTACGTCCTACGTGACCTGGTGACGGAGGAGCATGTCCTCGGCCTGTTCATCAGCCAGCTGGACACAGAGCTCGGAATCCATGTCAACTACATGAAGGAGCCGTCAGAAGAGACCCAGAGGCTCGCTGATAGCTACTCGATAGTTCTTGAGCGCTGGCAAGGCTAGAATGGCGCGGGGTCGGGGCAGGGTTATGCTAGGTCTAGCAAGCCCGCGTCTTCGCCGATGACCCTGGCGAGCGTCTCGTTGTCAATCAGGACCTTGATCCTCTTCGTCCTGCCCCTGCGGCCCTTGCTCACTACAGCGGCCTCCACCAGCCCGAGCACGTCCAACTCGGCGAGGATGCCGCTAACCCTCCTTTGAGTTAGGACCTCGGCGCTGGATTTCCTTGCGAGGTTGCTGTAGGCAAGGTAGACCTCGCCGGTGTTAGTCCCGCCCGGGAACTTCGAAGCGGCGATGATGATGATCTTGTTCTGCAGGGGGAGCGATTGCAGGGCCTCTTCGACGCGGTCCCTCTCTACCTTCTGCGACGCCTTCCTGATGCACTCCTCGTCGACGCGCTGGTGGCCTTCACGTTCGGCTACCTCGCCCGCTATCCTGAGAAGGTCGACAGCCCTCCTCGCATCGCCGTGCTCCGATCCGGCAAGCGCGGCGCACAGATTGATGGTTGATTCTGGCACGACCCCGGACTTGAACGCCACCTTCGCCCTCTCGGCCAGGATCGAACGCAGTTCCTCCGTGGTGTATGGAGGGAAGACCAGCTCCTCCTCGCCGAGGCTGCTCAGCACCCGGGGGTCCAGCGCTTCCTTGAACCTCAGGTCGTTCGAGATGCCGACGATCGTGAGGAAGCCTGGGGCAACCTGCTCGCCTGCCCTCGTGAACTGGTAGAGGGTCTCGTGCTCGGAGTTGACAAGGTAATCTATCTCGTCCAGTATGAGAACGAAGTGGATTCCGTTCTTGGAGATACTTTCGAAGATCCTCCCGACGACTTCGCTGATCGAGAGCCCGACGACTTCGCTGATCGAGAGCCCAGTCAGCGGGATCTTCTTGTCTTGTTCTAGCGGGAGCGCCTCTGCGATCTTGAAGAGGGTCCTGTACTCAGTTCCAGCTATCCTTGAATTGACGTACGTCGCCAGTATCTGCTTCGAGTCGTCCTGATTCTGGAGCTTGCGTACAACAAGCCGTGCGACGGCCGTCTTTCCAGTCCCGGTCTTCCCGTAAAGCAGCAGATTGGATGGTTTGGAGCCATGAAGGGTGGTTCCCAGGACCTGTGCGATGTTCGAAATCTGACTCTCCCTGAAAGGAAGGTGGTCTGGGATGAACTCGGGCGACAGAGCGCTCCTGTCCTGGAAGAGGACTCTGCCCTGCTTCGCTTTGGTGAAGATGGCGTCTATCCCGTCGTCCATGTCGACAACACCGGAAAC
>JBEKFK010000012.1:0-22107 GCA_050013375.1 Nitrososphaerales archaeon
CGGACTCCCGGTGGGGGTCACCGTGGTCTACATAGTCCTGGGCAGCCTCCTGGCGTTGAAGGGCTACGAGTCCGTGCTGGAACTGAGGGCATCCGCCCATTGAGCCCGTTTTAGGCACCAAACCTGCTGCTTTACGCGCCCAAGCCGCTCGTTTCATCCGCCTCTACCTTTCCCGGAAAAGTCCTCAGCGAGAGCGCGGCTTCGCCTATGGGGAGGGCGAATGTTTTGCTCTGGCCGCCGCTGCTTCGAGGACGAGCGCCTTCAGCGCAGCCTCATCCACCACTTCACCCTCACGGAAGTCGACGGCCCGGACCGACTTGCTGTCCAGGCGCGTGTTGAAGACCTTCTTCGGGTCCTTCAGCTGAGCGCCTTGCGGGAAGGTCAGCCTCACGGCGTGCTTCAGCGTGTTTGCAACGCAGATTATTCCGTCGTGAGACCAGACGGGGACTCCCATCGGGTTGGAGGGCATCTTCCACTTGACTTCCTCGACTATGGCGGGGTCGGCTTTCTTGATTATGCTTCGTAGCTGCGATAGCGTCTCGCCCCTCCAGTCACCCGGCTCCCTGATTATCGCCTCGATCTGCTTGGATGCTGACATCTCCTTCTTCCGGGGAAGACCTGCGCTTGGCTTCTTAACCATCCGCTCTTCTGCTCGCATGCTGCGACGACCGAGTATATACTTGTGCCCGACTTCACCCGGAGAATGCCAGGATGTCCCTTCTGCTGAACGCCGCGTCTATCGTCTGAAGGAGGTCACGGTAGCACGCCTTGGGTACGATGAGATACAGCGTGATGCTCGTCTTGCCGTCCTTCATCGTCCTGCCGGAGAGGAGCCTGATCTGAACGATGGAACGCTGCGACTGGAACGACTCACAGGTCTCCGCTTTGCCGTAGGACAAGACCCCATCCTTCATTGCGACGACATCTGGGACCGCCCCGTCCACCTCGCCCGGCCGTTCGTAGCCCTCGGCCGCGGCATGGGTGACCTGCCAGCCGTCCCTGCCCATCACCCCGATGAGTGTTCTGACCAGCCGGCCGCGCTCGGGGCTTTCTTCACTGATGTCAGGCATGTGCTTCGCTCTTCCGCCCAAGCTAATTAAGCGATGGGGGCGTGGTCCTCCGGAGCCGAGACAGATTCGAATCTACTCCCCTCGAGAGAATCGACCACAATCATGAAAGCTATCAGGCAAACAATCCTCACCAAGACAAGCCGTAAATAGCGTCGTGCAGCCGAAACGAGTGTCGACTGACATGTCACCTGATCAAGGGTCGAGCTCCGCAGTGCCAGGGATGACCCGCAGGGAGACGTGGGCCGTCAGGCTCGGGATCCCGTCGCTTGCGGTCACAGTCGCGTTCATGTTCCTCGTCTGGCCGCTCTTCTGGTTCGGCTACGGCAATCTGCTTTGGTGGATGAACGTCCTCTGGTGGGGGTTCGTCATGCCGGCCTGCGTAGCCTCAATCGTCCTGAGCAAGGGGCAGTTCGCAAGCGTGATGCACCACGCCATCAGGGACTTTCGCGCCTCCCACAGGCGTTCAGCCATCTAGGAACGGAAAGACAACGGACTCTAGATGCCCAGCTGGAACACTTTAGGCATCTAATGGAGCTTCCAATTCATCAGGAACGGGTCATCACTGCTTCGCCTCCATTCGTTCACGGTTCCGACTTGGTGGGACGGGCATGTCGGACATAACTATTAATCAAAACACGGTTTCGCATTAGTCTGGCTTGGCTTTCTATGATCGTGCCGTCCCGCTCTCCAATCCGGGAGGAACCAAGCCGACCAGCCACCCTGAAGCGCAGGCAAAGCCACCTTTCCGAGGGGCAACCCTCTATCTACTCGTGGCGGGTTTCGCGGCCCTATCAGTGGTCCCCTTCCTCCCTTGGTTCTACTACGGCCCAGAGAGCCTCCTCTTCCCTCCGCAGGTCAGCCTGGCCTACCTCTTCGAGAGAGGGCAGACCTTTACGGGCAACCTTTTGCTGTACCTTGCAGGAGTGGCAATCTCTGGATGGGCGGCCGGGTTCGCCGGGAGACCCACCTTCTATCAGGGGATTCCGTCCGCCGTCTTTCCGGCCTTCATTCTCGTCGTAACCACGGTGACATGGGTCCAGTCGGGCTACCACGCCTATCCGCAGGCGTTCACGCTTGGGATGTTCACCGCGCTTCTCGGGTCGTTGCTGCTGGAAGCGTCATACTTCTCGTACCGCACCAAGTCCCGCTAGCAGGCTCGCCTCAGGGCGAGATCGACGTGAACGTGGAGCTCGACACCGAAGTCGTCGGGCCCCCGAAGAATCCGAATGCGAAGTAGAACAACGCGGCGGCGAGAATCGCTGCGGCGAACGTCCAGACCAGGCCGAAGATGAGCAGATGCCCCGCCTCCTTAGGATTCCTGTCCTTCACTACGACGTATGCGACGATCCCGCCCAGAAAAGCGAAGAACAGGGGTAGAAGCCAGTAGAGCGCGCTGACGCTCTCGGTCGGCTGGGCGGGTGGCGTGGCCTGGCTCAGGTTGTTGCCGCAGTTAGGACAGTAGAGGGCCTGAGGCGAGACTTCTTTCCCACAACTGGGGCAGAAGGCCATTGCATCAGCGCGCGACGGGGCGCCACCTATACGGCTTTCAGGGGTCTTGCGCCACCGAACTCCTAAATATTACATCCTGTCCTACAACATGTCATACATGCCGACCATAAGCGTCAGGATCTCCGACGACCAGAAGAAGGCATTGCTCGAGTACGGCCCCCTCTCCAATTCCATCAGGGACGCGGTCCGCCTCTACCTCGACTCGAAGAGGAGCGAGCGGCTGCTGCAAAAGCTGCGGGAACTGCAGGGCGAGGACCGCGTCAGAACGACCTCCGTCGAAGACGCCAGGCTCATCGGGGAGGACAGAGGGCGTTGATGGTCGCCGACTCCAGCTTCATCGTCGAAGGCCTCCTGAAGGACCCGGACCTGCTCCGGGAGGAGGACATCGTCACCCTCGATCTGGCCGTCTACGAGGTGGCGAACTCCGTCTGGAAGCACCAGCACCTCCTGAAGGACCTCGGGGACGGGACCCGGTATCTCGCGATATTCCACGGGCTGCTTGAGACCAACAGGATCCGGGCGGTCCGCCCCAGTCTGGGCCTGATGGAGCGGTCCTATGCGCTCGCCGCAAGGAACGGGCTGCCCGTCTGCGATGCCGTGTTCATCGCGCTGGCGCTGGAGGTCGGCGCCGCGCTGAAGACCTACGACCGGCGGCAGGCCGCGGTGATGCGGAAGGAGAGCGCACGATAGACCACAGGCCCGGCAAGACTACGGGACCCTAGGCGTTGTTGAGGATGAGAATCAACACAGCCAAGCCAAACCAGAAGGCGGGCCAAGCCAGCGAGAACGCCCTGTCCCATCGGGAGCCGTGCCACAAGGATCTGAAGATCAGCAAATCAATGACCACGATCACCGCCGACGCCTCCGCCAGGTAGGAGACACTCTGGTACGGCCCGTAGCCGCGCTCGGCTATCTGCTCGACCCAGATGTACCTCTGCAGGAAGAGCAGCCCAACCATGCCTGCGAGCAGGGACGCGTGCGCCGCGATCAAGTTCGCATTGCTCCTGAACAAGAGGGGCGCGCCGCTTCTCATTGAGGCGAAACCCGGCCTGGTTCCTTATACACATCGCGGAGGGTCCACCGGCTCGGCACGCAATACCTCCACCCAGAACAGGATGAGCCCAGACGTCTAGGGGAAGCAACAGGTCTGGTACATCACGATGGTGACGCTGGCCAGTTCCCTGAGAGAAGAGGCACCATAGCCCTGGGACACGGCGAAGGCGAACTGGAAGGTCTGTGGCGAGTTGCCGGAAAGAGGACAGGGAGCTTGGTCGTTCAAAGGAGGAGCTGTAGTGTGCGCGCAGGTAGGAATGGCAGTGAAGTTGATGTACTGCGGCTCGGAGGAATACACGAGGAAGTCGATATCGGAACCTGCCTCCCCGGGTCCATGATTGGCCACGGTCAACGCGACCATCCCTGAGTCTCCCCCGTTGGCGTAGGCGCTGCACACCACGTTCCAGGAGATTGCAGTCGCGCTCTCGAACTGGCAGTTGCTCTCAGCCAGCTGAGTGCTCACCTGAGCGCTCTGAATCACCGGACTTGGGATGCCTCCGCAAGCCCACGAACACGTCGTCTGCCCAAACACGTAGATGCCCAAGCCTGCTGCAGTGAGCAATAGGATAAGCACGGAAGCAAGGACGACCCTTCTACGTCGTCTCTTGAGGTCTCGAGTGGCATCCGTGCGGGGCGTCATCTAAGCCGTTCGCTCCTGAAGTCCGCACGTTATGGCCGGGTGGCCGTAAATGAGGCAGTATCCGCGACCCGCACCATAGAGGTTGGGCACCTGAATCGCGCCGATACCGAAGTAGGCATAAGCTACTGAGCCTGAACCGTAAATGTAGTTATCAAATAATGGACACTTCGAGTCCTGAGAGATACTGCACACGGGCACGACTGGGATCTGCACTGCTGGAACCAGCAAGAGGGCTGAGACCATGCCTATTGCTGCCAAGACCAGTACGGCTTTTGATGCTTTCTTCATGCTGGTCGATTTTCACCGACCTCCACTTCGCTATACGCCTTTGTCCGAACGAGAGGAAAGTCTTCAAGTACGCTTTCGAGGAGAGGTTTCTGCACCCACGATGAGAGTCGACAACCACAGTCACATCATCCTCGCAGACATACAGGAGATGGTCGCCGCGGCCAGGAAGCACAAGATAGACCGGTACTCCATCACCGAGCACGTCTCCCAGTTCAGGCCGATGAGGGAGTCCGTCGACTTCGGGTCGGTGCACCGCCAGGGGAGGATGTTCGAGTCCCTCAGGGAATACAGGGCCGAGTTCTCCAAGGTCCCAGAGTCCGCCCTCTCGGGGATGAAGCTCAGGATGGGGCTTGAGGTCGACTTCTCGCCGCGCTACGAGGCCAAGGTGGGCGAGTTCGTCAACCAGGAGAAGTGGGACATCCTGCTCTGCTCCGTCCACGAGCTGGCAGACGGGGCGGAGGTTGAGGGCACCAGGCAGAGGGCCACAGACCGCGCAGAGGCCGCGAGGCTGTGGCACGAGTACTTCAGGCTCCAGCAGCTAGCGCTCGAGAGCGACTTTGTGCCCTTCGCTGTGCTCACCCATCCCACGAGGCTGGCCAAGGGGATCAGCAGGCTCCCTGAGGACCTAGACGACCTCCTCCTAAATCTCGCTAAGACGGCGAACAGGCGCGGAAAGGCCCTCGAACTCAACGGGAACGACCTGGGCTACGCGCCGGAACTCGTCCGCAAGGTGGCGAATGCATGCGCGAGCGCGGGCTGCAGCGTGAGCCTCGGATCGGACTCGCACCTGCCGCAGGAGGTCTTCAGGAAGATGAAGGAGGCAACGGCCCTGGTGGAAGAGTTCAGTCTTCAACCTGTGTAAAGTCCCAGAAGTTACCTCTAGAATCCGCCCAATCCGGTGTATCGGATTTTGGTCGGTCTCATCTGACGGTGGCCGCTTTTATATCAAATTCGACGAATCTGTCGAGGCGAATACCTGAACGAAAGAGAGCGTTTGCCCCAACGAAGGCTGCGACAACGCCGACAAACTCACCGTGGGTTCCGCCTGCCCGAAATGCGGGACCTTGGTTCACGAGCTCGGCCTCATGGAGGGGCTACGCGTCTCAAGGGCCAAGCGCCAATCGAGAGACAAGCCGAAACCTCAATCCACCCCATCAGATTCCGGGTCGAAACACGCGGATATCACGATGCAATCTTCCCTGCGAGCCAGTACCTGACCGACCCTCGCTGTCAGAAGGTCATGCTCGAGCTTTCCCGCACTTGGAAGGAGAGGAGCCCGGCGACCGATGCTCTAATCTCAGAGTTCCACCCGCTCAGCATGGACGATATCAAGCAAGCCGGCGACCTCGAGGCATACATGCTCCAGTCAATCAGGGGCTCGATGAACCGGGTCCATCTCATAGTCAGGAACAAGATCGCAGCCCTGAACCCGCCGCCCGAAGACTCCATCTGCGAATCGTGCCACGTCAAGGGATGGCTGCAGAAGGACTTCCGGACCTCGAAGGTCGACGGCGCGAACGCAGCAATCTGGGTCTGCACCAACTGCGCAGACGTCAGCGCAAGACCGCAACCAAAGACAACAGACGACAAGGGGCTCCAGCGACCCAAGACGAAGGTCCCGACCCTCGACGACAACCCGAAGCTCATGGACCCCATGTCCGACGTGCTCGAAAGAGGCGTCGGGGTGGTCAAGAAGACGGGGTCGATGTCGCCCTTCGGGTTCCTCGAGACGTTCGCGTCGTCGAGGATGCTCCAGACGTTCAAGACCCCCCGTCTCGAACTGGGTTTCGACGAAGCCCGGAAGGCTATCCTGGCCGCCCCACCCGAGGTGACACGCTACGCGCTCGCGTGGCTCGGGTACATCACGCTAGAGGGCGTCAGGTATGAGACCATCTTCGTCGGCGGAGGGGAGCGGGGCGAAGCCCAGGGCGCCACTATGGGGCGAGGTACAAGCAGCACCTGCCCGACGTCAATTACGAACCAATCGGCAACCCAATGATCCTCGGGAAAGGGGAGAACCTTCTCACACTCTCGGCCGACCCGAATGCCATCGCGAAGCTGGACCCCCTGTTCATCCGGCTCACCGTAGACATGGCGCACAAGCACGGGCCGGGGCAGGACGAGGCCCTGACCTACGAGTTCAAGAAGTGTGGCGCTGTCTATCTCAACCTTAGAGACTTCGACCGGCCGTTCAGGAAGGAGCTGCAGAAGGAACCCGACACCATAAATGTCAGGATAGGCAAGCACGTCTGGATTACGTTCTTCAAACCGGAGGACAAGGAGGTGGTCCTTGCCAGGGACACGCCCCTCCCGCTCGCCGGAGCCCCGCCGTTCCCGGGCTTCAAGGAGGACGGTTACATCCTGATCGGCTACTCCCCTCCCCCGCCGACGGGGGATCAGAAGAAGGACCTCTACCTCTTCGTCCTCTGGATGACGAAGTTCACCGTAACGGACAAGGGACCCTGAAGAGACATGACCTATCAGGGCACGATTCGCTAACGATTTGGGAGAGTTTTCGGAATTCTGGTAAATACGTCATAGACGAGCCTTGACACATGCCAAAGAACCGTTCTAGCGACTACTTTCGGGCCTACCTCGTGATGGTGACAAAACCAAAGGGTCCTCACAATGAAGTTTCGAGGGAAGGGCGCTCCTCGTTCGGGCTCTTTGAAGAGGAGCCGTGAGTAGCACTATGGTCGTGCATGTGTCCTCCTCGGAGAACACGAGCTATCCTCTCTGCCGAGCGAGTAGGTTCGCACAGGTGACACCGTGCGTCGAGAACGTTACCTGCGCGGCCTGCCTAGCGATGCTCGATAGAGGAACCCCCGAAGCCCTGGGTGCCCATGCGGCCATAGGGAGGGCGAAGTCGTGAAGAGAAGCGAGACCACAGACGAACGAAAGGCGAGGGTAGAGCTGTCGAAGGTGGTCGGGCCGTGGCCGATGGAGTACGGACCACCGGGGCCCCAATTGTCCGGTCCCAGGGCTTCGCCGCACCATCCACTTCCCCCTGCAAGAGAAGTGGAGCCACCGGATGGGCGCCCGAGGAGCGCTCTCAAGATACGCCTCGATATCCTCGAGAGCGTCAGGGACGAGGGCCCGAGCAAGTCATCCAGGATAATCTGCATGGCGAACCTCTCAGGGAGGGCGTACCCAGAGTACCTCAGGGAGCTCGTCTCGCTCGGTCTGCTGAATGAGAACCGGGACGGCACCTCGAAGTCGTATACTCTCACAGCGAAAGGCCTCGACTTTGTGAACCAGGTGAAGGAGGCGGAGGCCTTCGCGGCCGAGTTCGGGCTCACCATGTAGCCTCAGAGGAGAAAGCGCGTCCCACCCGAGACCTGCTCTGCCTGCACATGAATCCATCGGCGAAGAGGTTGTAGCACCCCTTTGGTTCCGGGAAGAGAGCGAGTGCAGACTGTGGTCCAGATTCGATATTGACAGAGGCAAGCAGTTCGAGCGCTCCCGAGTGACTCGCTGACTGGCAATCACGCGTGAAGATTCTCTAATGATTCAGGAAGGATTCCGGAAACTGGGTAAATACGAACACTCGGGACCCTACAACAATCGCATTTGTCTTCTTGGAGTTTGGCGGCTAAGAGCCTGCGCCGGAGGAGGACCCGAACGATTCTGACGGTCTCCGGAATCGTGGTGGGGGTCGCGATGATACTGGTCCTTCTCTCGCTCTCAACCGGGACGTCGACCCAGACAAGCGGACTCCTCAATAACCTCGTGGGAGCTGAGATCACCGTCGTGAACGGCACGACCCCGACGTTTCCAGGAGGTCCTGGAGGGTTTTCCGGGACGTTCACGAACACCGGAGGATTCGGAGGAGGTGGATTCGGACAACTTTTCGGCGCAGGCAACACGCTCAACGCGTCCGTGGTCGACTCAGTCGGCAAAGTATCGGGTGTCTACGCGGTCTCGCCCCAGCTGACCACGACGGGCTACGTAAACGGAGAGACCACGTTCCTCTACGGAATCGACCCGACCACATACTCGAACGTGACAAACGGGCTCAACATTGCGAGCGGCTCTATGCTCTCCGCAGGGTCAACGGATAACCCGATAGTCCTTTCAACCACCATGGCCACGGCGCTAGACGTCACGGTCGGTTCGACCGTCACGGTCGGCCCGAACTCCACCGGGGGTTCCAGTTTCATGGTAGTCGGAACCTACAACCCCGGAAGCACCTTCGGCCCAAACTCGAGGTCCGCGTACATCCTGCTCCCGGCCGCGCAGTCGATAGCCGGACAGGCGAACAAGGTGACCGACATCTACGTGAAGACCGAGAACCCGAGCCTAGTCAGCTCGGTGGCGTCCCTCATCACCTCCACAATCCCGGGAGTGGAGGCGAACACAGCCACCTCGGTGACGGGGGCTGCATCCACTCTCAGCGGAACCCTGTCCACATTCTTCACAGTGATAGGGCTGGTCGCCCTGATGGCAGGCGGCTTCGGCGTGATCAACACCATGCTGATGTCGATAAGCGAGCGGACCCGTGAAATCGGTACCCTCAGGGCCATAGGCGCGACGAAGGGCGAGGTGATGAGAATCTTCATGACTGAGGCTTTCGTCATCGGTTTGATAGGCGCGGGCGTCGGAGTGCTCATCGGAGTGGTCGTTGCGGTGGCGCTACCTCATCTTAGCGGCTCGACGACAGCCGCGACGGGAGGGTTTGGCGGCGGGTTCCCAGGTGCGGGGGCAGGAAGCGCGTTGCGCGGGGGCTTGGAGACGGCCCTCACGGCCGGTAACTTGCTGCTCAGCCTCGGCCTCGGCGTGCTGGTCGGCGCCCTTGCCGGGATCTATCCAGCCTGGCGTGCATCGAGGTTGAGCCCAGTGGAGGCCCTCAGACATGTCTGAAGTGGTGGTGCAGACATCGCATGCGGCGAAGTCCTACATGCGCGGCAGGCTATCCATCCCCGCGCTAAGCGGAATCAACTTGGAGATTCGGAAGGGGGAGACCATTGCGATAGTGGGCCCGTCCGGCTCGGGGAAGACGTCGCTGCTCAACTTGATCGGAGGCCTGGACAAGCCCACGGGGGGCAAGGTCATCATAGAAGGTACTGACCTCAGCCAGCTCACCGACGACCAACTCTCACGGTACAGGTTGCAGAAGGTCGGTTTCATCTTCCAGTTCTATAACCTGATGCGCACGCTGACGGCCGTCGAGAACGTCGAGTTCCCGATGAGCTTGGCGAAAGTGCCCAAGAAGGAGCAGCGCGAGCGGGCCACAGAGCTCCTCAGGGCTGTCGGGTTGCAGCTCCGGGCGAACCATATGCCGGACGAGATGAGCGGTGGAGAGCAGCAGCGAGTGGCCGTCGCCAGGGCGCTCGCGAACAACCCGTCCATCCTTCTCGGCGACGAGCCAACCGGGGACCTCGACTCGAAATCGGCCAAGGCGCTGATGGATCTGCTAAGGTCGCTCAGGAAGGACAGGCAGATGACCCTGATATTCGTGACCCACGACCCGCTAGTAGTCGCACGTTGCGACAGAGTGTATGCGATCAGGGATGGAAAGATCACCAAGGAATTCACGAAGAAGGACATCGAGAGCGCCAATCTCTCAGAGAAATACGATAACACAATGCTGGAAGGCATCTACTAGCAACCTTCCCAGCCCAAGAGAGGGAAATCTAAAGAGACTGGACATCCGGTATGGAGAGATTTGGCTTTACTCACCAAGTCAATCTACGAGCCGAAGGAGGAGAGCGACGGCACAAGGGTGCTCATAACAAGGTTCTATCCGAGGGGAGTGAAGAAGGACAGGTTCGACCGCTGGGTAAGAGAACTCTCTCCCAGTTCCGATCTCCTTCATGCCTACAAGTCCGGGGCCAAGTCATGGCAAGAGTTCGCGGACGAATTCAAGACCGAGCTGGACGCGAACCCCTCAGGCATGCTCGCCATCCGGAGCCTGAGAGAGGAGTCCAGGAAGGGCAACGTGACGCTCCTGTGCTATGAGCGGTCCGGGATGCCTTGCCATCGGTACATCGTCGCCGAGTTGGTGAAGAAGAACAAGAAGCCACGTGCAGCCGCGAAAAGCCGCAAAGCCAGCCCGCTTCAAGGCGCATAACATCCTTCCTCAATCAGGAGCGCCGACGGTTACACCTTGAGGCGCGTCCATGACATCAGGTTGGGGCTCCTCCTCTCCTGACTCGAGCCAGTTCCTGAGAGTCCAGTACGGCGTCTCGCCTGAGAAGCTCCCAAACGCAACGCCGGTCACGCCGAGCACAGAGAAGATGACTCCCTGCTGAATCATGAACCAGATTTCTAAAGGCGTGGAAATCGAAGAGAGAAAGCCGCTCAGGGGGTTGCTCTGGGACATATTGTGGAGGGTGAAGGACCCACTCAGCAGCAGACTCGATATGTTGCTCTGATACGCGCCAATGAAATCTCGGACGACTAGGAGGCATGCCCCGACAACCATCAATGCAATAACCATGGGGATGATCCTGCCCAGCGCGCTTATCCTCATCCTGACGGCGAAGTAGAAGAAGAGAAGGAACGGGACCAGCTGGAAGAGGACAACGTCCTGCCAGTCGATCAGGTCCGTAGACCAAGGGCTCTGGAAGAGTCCTCTCAGGAAAGCGAACTCATCGGGATACCGGTAGACCGAGTTCAAGAGCTCATTCTCGTAGACCTGCAGGAAGCTTGAGAGGAGGTAGACCGCGACCATTATGCCTCCTACGGCGAGCGCGGCCTTCACTCCGTTCAGATTCGAGCCCTCATCGTTCTCTGGCACTGGCTCGGGGATGACAGTCATCACATCCTCCTCCTATACGAGAGTAGGATAGCGGCGAAACCAACAAACGCGTAGAATATCGAGCCCTCTACTGCTTCCGCTGTCGTCTGGATTACGGAATCGACCGCACTAGACCCAGCTCCAGCGTAACCAGGTGATAGCGCCTCGGGCAACCCAAAGAGCAGGAACACCACCAGTGTACCTAGGAATATCGAGGCAGCCACTGCAACATAGTCGTTTCCAAGGTCGATGCGCACCCTCGACGAGAGATAGAACAGCGCGAAGACCGCGAAGGGGAAGAAGGCGGACGAGACCACTATCTGAATATCAAGCGAGAAGGTGGTGCTCGAGTAATTCTGGTACTGGAGGAGCCCCGTCACGGCCCTCTGGAGAAGTTCCCCCGCGAATGTGATAGTCAGACTGGCAAGGACAAGACGGGGGAGGAGACCACGCCACTTGGTCACGTACCGTTCTTCCGCCGCCATGAATGGTATTCTCAAACGGCGCCTTATACGTCTACGGTGCCGCTACGCGACATCCACCAGGACGATCTCCACACCAAAGAGGCGGCGGTTGCCAACGACCAAAGACTAATCAACAGCCCTGAGAAATGAGAGGCAGAATGGGAGGAACCATCAGGGTGGAGGGTACGAATCTCATCTTTGAACTCCATGGCGTAGACCAGATACTCGGGTTCCAGAGATCCATCACGGTCCCGCTCTCACATGTCGTTTCTGTCTCCACAGACAAGGTTCCATGGATACAGGCTCTGCTGAGGGCACCCGGCACAAGTATCCCGGGCGTCGTGAAGGACGGCACATACTACGACTCAAACGGGACGCTGTTCTTCGAGATGCATCACAGCGACAAGTGCATCACCGTCAACCTCGACCACGACGTCTACAAGAAGATCGTCTTCGGGGTGGACGACAAGGAGGCCGCCGCGACGCTAATCAGAGAACTGATTCGTCCTCCCTCGTGATGATACGGAAAACCTTGTCTCCCGTCCTCTTGGTCTTTTTTAGTCTCCCACGCCTGATAGATTGACGGTGAAGATGCAAAGCCCGGGAGAGCCGCTCTCAAGAGAGGAAATCGAGGAACTGCATAAGCTTCTCGAATCAGAGCCTCTTCTTGAGAGGATGGTCGAGCGCGCCGTCAGGGGCATAAGGAGACCTGAACGAAGACCAAGAAGAGCTTCTAGCCCTGCTTGAATCACCACAGCGGATTCTGGGCCGGAGAGCCATCCGCGCGTCGGTCAGGAGTCACGAGACCTAGTTCGACGAACTCCTGTTTCTCAGTGTAGTCTTGGAGCTGAAGGAACGAATCGGGTAAGCAAGCGTCCGCGCTCTCGCTGGGATTCAACCAGAAAGACGGGCGAGCTTCCGTCATCGACAGATTTCCTCAAAAGAGGAAAGAACTCTAGGTAACTCTACCATGCCAAGGTAAATATAAAATGTGGCGCAATCTACAAGATATCTATCATGCCGACGATCAAGACCAGGGATGGGACGCAAATCTACTACAAGGACTGGGGAACGGGTCAGCCCGTGGTCTTCAGTCACGGCTGGCCGCTGAGCTCAGACGCCTGGGAAGACCAGATGCTGTTCCTAGCCTCGCACGGGTACCGTTGCGTCGCGCACGACCGTCGCGGCCACGGTCGATCATCTCAACCTTGGAACGGCAATGACATGGACACCTACGCAGACGACCTTGAAGAGCTGGTCAAGGCACTCGACCTGAAGGATGCGGTCCACATCGGCCACTCGACCGGCGGTGGCGAGGTCGCCCGCTACATAGGCAGGCACGGCACCAAGCGGGTAGCCAAGACGGTACTGATTGGGGCGGTCCCGCCCATCATGCTGAAGACGGCATCCAATCCCGGTGGCCTGCCCATCGAGGTCTTCGACCAGATCCGCGCCAACGTGCTGGCCGACCGCTCGCAATTCTGGAAAGATCTGTCAGCGCCGTTCTATGGGGCGAACCGCCCTAACTCCAAGGTCTCGCAGGGGCTGCGCGACTCCTTCTGGCTGCAGGGGATGATGGCCGGTCACAAGGCGGTCTACGACTGCATCAAGCAGTTCTCGGAGACGGACTTCACCGAGGATCTCAAGAAGATGGACGTGCCGACACTGATCCTTCACGGCGACGACGACCAGATAGTGCCGATCGCCGACTCGGCGATGCTTTCGGCGAAGCTGGTGAAGGGTTCCACCCTGAAGGTCATCCCCGGCGCGCCACACGGCATGTGCTCGACCCTCAAAGACACCATCGACTCGGAGCTGCTCGCGTTCCTGAAGCTCGGGCGCACCTGACAGCCCAAGAACGAGCTGCCTGAAGTCTAGGCGCTGCCCGTTGGCTGTGTGTCCACCTTCTTCCTCACGACGACGATGGTACACTTCGTGGCGAACGCAGCAATCACGCCCGCCGCGGCCAGCCAGGGTGCGATGAGAGCCCCGACAACGCCAGCGGTGACGGGTATCTCCAAGAGCGCCTTCCCCTCCTCGTTCTTCACTATTATTCGTGAGACGTTGCTTTCGTGTAGCAGCTCCCTCACCTTCTTCGTGACATCGTCGGCCGAGACTGAGTACTCCTGGGTCGTCGTGTTCTTCTGGACATAAGCTCCACACTCATTGCAGTACTTCGCATTCTCGACAAGGTTGGCGCCGCAACTGCTGCAGGTTTCCATGCCGTAGTTGGCAAGCGCTGACGTAGTTAAGCGAACCGCATTTTCTGCAAGACGTTGTAGTAGGCGCCGCTGCGATTCACGCAGTCATCCTTAGCAGATCCGATTCGCCAGGCCTCCCGTAGAACCAGTCGATTCGAGATGCTAGGTGGCACTAGGACCGAAGACCTGTTTTGTGAAGCTCCTCTTCAGCACCGCCAGCGTGGAGAGGTCGACAATCGGCACGATCGAGCAGGTGGGCTCCATACCCATGTTCGCCTGGAAGGGCGTCTGCGCCTGGAACGTCCCGGAGTTCACGATGAGCGTGCCGCGGTAGTCCAGCACGTCGATTGCGTGGACGTGCCCAGAATGGAAGACGTCGGGGACCGGGTCGATGACGAGCATGTCTCTCAGCTCTGGGGCAAGAGCGGTCCTCTTGCCGTACATCGGCGCCAGATGCCTGGACTTGAGCAGGACTTGCATGGCCGCTGCCGGCCTGTCATAGCTGAGGTTGGGGACCGTCGCGATGATGTCGTCCAGGCTCCTCCCGTGGTAGACAAGGAAGTTGACGCCGTCCAGCTTCACGGAGGCTGGGTTGCCGACGTTCTTCACGTTCTCGAGAGCGTACAGCTGCTCCGCGACGTCGACCGAGATTGCGGGCTGGGGAAGCGCCTGCCGGACGGGGTCGTGGTTGCCCGGCGACACCAGCACCTTGACGTGCTTTGGTATCTCGGCGATGAGCTGCGCCGCCATGGAGTACTGCTTCTTCAGGTTCCTCTCGCTGAGCTGGTACTCCTGCCCCGGGTACACCCCGATTCCGTCGATGAGGTCGCCGGCGATTACCACATACTTGACCCGGCTGACGATGTCCAGGTCGCCCAGCTTCCCGTTCAGCCACAGGATGAACCTCTGGAAGTCTTCCTCTAGGAACATCTTGCTCCCGATGTGCAGGTCTGAGAGCAGGACCGCATAGCCGCGGTGCGACGAGGTCACGGGCTTCCGGCTCGGGACGTCGGGCATCGTCAGGGACGTCGTGTAGATCTGGCTCCCTTTCCCTCCCGACAGCTCGGCCACCACGAAGCTGTCGAGGGGTATCTTCATCGCGATGACGGCGAACTCGTCGTTGCACTGGATGCGGGCGGTACCCGTCGGGTCGTCGATTGTCAGCTCGACGTTCCCGTGCTTGCTGTTCCTCTGAGAGAGCAGGCCGGCTATCTTCATCTTGTCGAGCTTCTGCCCCTTCATGGCCTTCATGGACTCGATGCTGGAGATGTTCCTCGAGTCAGGTCTCCTTCTCGCAATCCCGAGGAGCCGCCAGTATCTGTCCTGGAACAGTTTCTTGAACCCGATGTCAGCCTCAGCCGGGGCGATCTGGTCGGTGGGGTCGCTCATCACCTCTATCTCCCCGGCCTCTCCTGAGATGCGCAGGACCGGCTCTTGACTCGCGAGAAGTTCCTGAGGTATGACCTGTTCGATGTCCGCCTTCCGTATCACCTTGTCCTCGTTCCCGGCCTTCCTCCGGATCGCGTTCTTGACGAGGAGCTCGATGTCGGTACCGGGGGGAAGACCTGAGATAACTCCAAACGCCTCGCCGTCTATCTGGTACCCTTCCGAGAGGGCCTTCGAGATGGCGTTGGTGAGCTCCAGCGACACGGTCGGTCACCACTGTACCTTTCCGGACCCCACCATGTCCTCCAGGATCTTCCTTCCCGTACCGAGGAGCTCCTCGAGCCTGAGCGGGTCCTGTGACTCACAGTAGATCCTCGTCTTCGGCTCCGTACCGGAGGACCTGAACATTATCCACGACCCATCCTTGAGGACCACCTTCAGACCGTCGAGGCGCCTCACCTCGGATATCCGGAACTTGGCGAACTCAGCTTCTATGCTCTCTGCGGCACGGGGAAGGTCCACGGAGACCGGGATGTTGACCTGTTTGTACTGCCACTTTGGTTCCGCGCTTATGAGTTTCAGTAGCTCAGGGTCTCTTGCCACGGCGTCGGCGATCAGCACGGCCGCGTACATCCCGTCCTCCCACATCCCCCACCGCGGGTCCACGACCTTGCTCGGCTCCGTGGCAAACGCGGCCCCTTCCTTCTCTATCTCAGCGAACGACTTGCCGACCCTGCTCCTCACGACGCGGCAGCCCATCCTGACCGCCTCCTCTTCAACTGCGGAAGACGTGTTCTCTGACAGTACGACGACCCGGCCCTGCCTTACCGACGCCTTGAGAGCCAGTATGGAGACGATGGAGTCCGGAAGTACCCGTCCCGCCGGGCTGATCAGCACCAGCCGGTCAGCATCTCCATCGTGAGCGAGCCCGAGGTCGGCCCCAAGCGAAGGGACGACCGCGGCGGTATCGGCCAGGTTCTGGGGCGTCGGTTCTGGCAGCCTTGCCGGGAATCGCCACGAGATCTGGGCGTTGAGAGGGATGACCCTGTGCCCAAGCGCGTCCAGCGCCGTGGGGGTGACCAGGGCGCCGGGCCCGTTGGAACAATCAACGACTATCTTCAGGCCCTTAGGCACCTTCTGGAATCGAGCGACAAGCCTCTCAAGGTACGGACCCAAGACGTCCTGGCACGTCACCTCCCCGAATTCGGGCGAGCCCATGTCCGCCCCCACGACCATCGCCCTCTCTATCCTCAACTCCTGCTCCTTCGGGAGTTCCATGCCCTTTCCATCGAAGAACTTCACTCCGGAGTACTCCGGCGGGTTGTGCGAGGCCGTGACCGAGAAACCAATCTTGCACCCCTGCTCCCTCGCGCCGAACGCCGTCACGGGAGTGGGGACCAGTCCGAACATGACCGGGCGGCTTCCGGCCGAGGAGACGCCCGACGCGACCACACGCGCCAGCAGTGCCGAGCTCTTCCGTCCGTCCCACCCGATCCCATAGGACCCCCTCCCAAATGCAAAGGCGGAGGTCAGGGCAAGCTTGTACACCTGCTCCGGGGTCTGGGTGGTGTTGAAGACTCCCCGCACGCCGGCTGTACCGAAGACTGGCAACGTATCACGAACCCTCTGTCCGGCCGGGAGTCACAACACGCGCCATATCGCAACGACCTCTCTGATGCACATTCCCATATTAAAGTGAAGCCCGCACATAAGGCCCCCTCGTCGAAACGCGTCAAAAAGAAGTAAGAATTAATTAACATAGATAATCAAAGCGGACAAAGAATGAAGTTTGTTGAACCGCAGGTCTTCCTGATCGGCGAGACCAGAATCGACGCCTCCCAGGTCAAGGAGATGCTCGGTGCGATAGGAGGGTCAATAGCGACGGAGTGGTTCTCAAAGACGCAGAAGGCATCAAAGTCCGAGGGGGAGCTCCTGACTGAGGTGGCGGGGCGGCTGTGCTACAAGAGCTTCGGGGTGGGCCTCAACCCGAACGTCACCAAGATCCGCCAGTCCTCGGAGGAGTACATCCAGAACACGCTCTCCAAGGGCGACGGCTCCATCTTCGAGCATGCCACCTGCACCTTCGCCTTCGTCAACGTCAGCAGGGTGTTCACCCACGAGCTCGTCAGACACAGGGTGGGAGTTGCGATCAGCCAGGAGTCCTTGAGGTACGTCCGCCCCTCTGAGCTGAGCTTCTGGCTCCCTCCAGAGCTCGCCGGCAAGAAGGCCAAGGTCAGGACGATAGTGGAGAACATCGAGGGGAACTACAAGGACCTCGAAGGGGAGTTCGACTGGGAGAGCATGAACTTCGACGTGAAGAAGCGCATAACCTCTGCCTTGAGGAGGATTGCGCCAGATGGGATGGCTACCTCGATTATCTGGACCGCGAACCACCGCACAATCAGGCACGTCATCGCGATGCGGACGGCGGAAGCGGCCGAGGTCGAGATCAGGTACGTCTTCGACAAGGTCGCACGGGCCATGAAGGAGAAGTTCCCACTGATCTACGCTGACTTCGAGTACACCGAGCTCCCCGACGGGACCAGGAGCTGGCGTCCGAAGTACGTGAAGGCCTAGCTGTGCTGGCCTGAGCCGGTTTCTTGCAAAGAATAAAGAGGGCGTGAATGCCCGGTGGCTTTGCCGGGATGGCGGAGTCTGGTTAACGCGCGGGCAATCCGTTCCCTACGTGGGGGCGAATCCGCAACTCGAGATCGAAGACTAGTCAGCCCGTGCCTCTTCGGGGGCATGTGGGTTCAAATCCCGAGGAAGAAATCGTCGGGCGGATTCTTCCACGGGTGAAAGTCCCACTCCCGGCGCGTCTACTCCTTACTACTCGCTTGCTATATGCTTCTGAAGACGGATGACCGTAAAGAAACCTGAATTGATCCCGCTCAGGCAGTCTTGAAGGATTCGCCGCACCCGCACGTGGAGACGGCGTTGGGGTTCTTCACCACGAACCCTCCACCCATTAGCTTGTCTGATTGGAAGTCGATTAGCGAGCCGGCTATGAACGGCATACTCGACTTGTCGACGATGAGCTTCGCGCCATGCTGGGTGATCACATAGTCGTCGTCGGTGCTCTTGTCCTCAGGCACCATCCCGTATGAAAGCCCCGAACAACCACCGGCGGAGACGAAGACGCGCAGGCCACCCTCGGACTTCCCCTGCTTCTGGAGATAGATTTTCAGTTCCTCTGCGGCCTGGGGTGTTATCTCGACGACTGGCTTGATTTCCTTGACTGCCTGGGACATTTTCATAACTCCATGACAGCGGGTCCTATAAAAACGACGCTAGTTCAGCTTCCTAAGGGCATCGACGACCTCGTCATACGGAGGCTCCTCGCTCGGCACGTCGGTGACCCACCGGTAGCGCAGTATCCCCTTCCTGTCGAGTACGAACACGGCCCGTTTCGATACCCCCCTGTAGCCCATGTCAGTCCAGGGGTCCTGCAGCACATCGAAGGTCCTGCTGACTCTCTTGTTGAAGTCGCTGAGGAGCGTGTACTCTAGGTTGTATGTCTGCGCGTAGACCTTGAGGGTGTAAGCGCTGTCGACGCTTACTCCGATTACTTCGGCCTGAAGCGAGTTGAACCTCGACATGCCGTCCCTGAAGGTGCACATCTCCCGGTCGCAGGTCGGGGAGAACGCGAAGGGGAAGAATGCTATCACCACGTTCCCTTTCTGGATGAACTCGGAGAGTTTCCTCTCCTTCTTCGTCTGGTCGGGCAGGGCGAAGTCAGGGACCCGCTGGCCGACTCTGAGGACCATGTGGCTCGTGCCTACGCCGGAAACTTAAGTCCTTTGTGACGATTCGAGCTTGTTGAGGAGGTCCACGGACTTGGCCATCAGCGAGACGATCTGCTCCTGCCTCTGGGGGTCCTTCTCGCTCTCGAGCAGTGCCGTGTTCTCCTTTAGCTTGGTAAGCAGCAGGTCTCTCATGTTGGCCGCGACGTCGCCGAATGTTATCTCCTTGGCCGAGAGCGCCGCGTCAAGGTCGTCGTGGGTGGTGCAGTAGACCTTGCCCTTGAACCTCATCTGCACTCCGTTGTCAAGAGAGCACGGCTCCTTCAGCATCACGGCACCACGCCGCATTAGCTCGACCGTCAGCTGCATCTTCTCACGCGATTTGCTCATTCGGCGCTATTTGCGGCCCCCGGCCTATTAATCATTCGGGCGTGACTCACCGGCGTCGGAAGCCCCCGTCGAGGGAAAGCCACATATCCTCCCCAACAGAGGCGAGGAAATCGGCTTCGAGGCGTCACAATTTGAGCACCAAAATCAAGAAACAGCAGGAGAACGACGGGAAGCTGGCGAAGGCTAACCTGAGCCTTCAGCAGATAGCTGACTCTAACATCACCCCAAGAAACATCCGGAAGATCGTCAAAGACTCCATGGTCATGCTCCAGGACTCCAAGCTCAGCATCGCCGTAAGGGCTGCTAATGCCATCAGCATGCTCGACGAGGTGGCCCAGGACCCGAACATGCCCTCCTTTGCCAGGGTGACGTTGTGGTCAGCCGTCTCGGAACTCGAATCGATCCGCGAGTAGCAAGACTTAACACAACAGCCTTCGGTGTACTGACGTTCGAACTTGCCAGCATGTCCCAGCTGTGGCACGGCCACTGATACTCCGTCCAAGGTCTTCACAGTAATAGTGGAGCCGAACGAGGGGGAACGCGGACTGACCCAGCGGAAGGTCGGGATGTACCAGTGCTCGAAGTGCAACACCAAGTTCCCGATCATTGTCAGCCGCCAGAAGTACCTGGTAGTCGCGGAGGACCAGCTCCGGAAGATACAGGGCGACCTGAAGGACCTGAAGGCGACCAACCTGGAGCTTCAGCAGAAGGTCACCGATCTCGTGAAGGATCACGAAATCATGCAGGAGACCATGACCCAGAAGGACAGGGAGTCCCAGCTAAAGCAGCTGGAGGTGAAAGTGCACGCGCTGGAGGGACAGGTCTCCTATCTCAGAAAAGAGAAGGGAGAGCTCGAAGAGAAGGTATCGAAGTTCCGTTAAACCTGATAGCCTTCGCTCGAAGCTGCGGATTCGACGGAGTAGGATGCGATCTTCTCCTCTAGGACAGTCTTCTCTGTACGGAGTGCTTCAACGTCGCTCGCGAGTGCAGAGGCGTGCCTCTCCAGCTCCAACGTTGTTAACTTCTCCTTCAGGGTTGAGATGTCGGCGATGAGCGATGCCTGCTCCGCTTCTAACGCTTCAATTCGGCCTTCGAGCTCTGTCTTGTGGTCCGCGTATTCGGTGACTACTGCCATTTACGACCAAGCATCTCTTCCGCCGGGAAGCGATTTCACCAGCCGGACGAAAAACAGTTGATACAATCGTTAAACCATTTCAATCGTCTGCAACTCTTATCAACGAGTCCACCGCCCTCACGACCATGCAGGGTCCTTGGGTCTGGTCTGACCCGGCCAAGAGGCAGTCTGTGCTGGGTGAGATTAAGAAGGCACACCTCGACAGGATCCTGAACGCCTTGGCCAAGAGCCAAGGAAAGGGGCTCTCCAACGCGGAGCTGGATTCGGTTCTGCGAGTCTGGTCCATGTGGGCCACTCATTGGCAGCTGACGGAGCTGCTCGCCCTGAGCTTGATAGACTACAAGGTGGAGCCCTTCGGGGAGCCGGGGAGGTACGCGATTACACCTCTGGGTCGTACGGTACTTCTGGAACTCGACTGGACCGAGATCATCACGAACCTCGAAGAGTGATAGGTGCGGGGGGTGGGATTCGAACCCACGAACCCCTAAGGGACGAGGTCCTGAGCCTCGCGCCGTTGACCAGGCTGGGCGACCCCCGCAGGTGGGCGCTTCGGCCAGAAAACTAGTTTTAAAGTAATCTGGTTCAGCGATTCTGACCTGAACTGGGCCCTGTGCTACAGTCCCCAGCTGACGACCTTGAGGGGAGTTATGGTCAGGATGGGAGATTCTCCCTCGCCCCACGGATTCTTCCTGTATGCTTCGAATTTCTTGAAGAGAATCTTGAGGAGGCGGAGATACTCCGGACCCTTCTCAACCATCGTACAGGTGCCCTGGATGAAGACCGCCCTGTTGGGATCGTACTCGTCCACCACGAGCGAGACCTTGGGGTTCTCTCTCAGGTTCTTCAGCTTCCTAGTACCATAGTCCACGGCCACTATGACCTTCTCCCCGTCCATGGCATACATGACCGGTATCACGTGCGGCATGAGGTCCTTCGACGCCGTCGCCAGCCTCGCAAGACCGCGCTTGTTGAGAAACGCTACTTCCTTCTTGTTCATGTCCGGACGGCTGCAGCCGCCCTCGGTGGTAAAAACGTTCGGGAGACGCGACATGCATGGATGATAAGGAGCCTCGGCCGGGATTTGATCCCGGGACCCCTGCCTTTCTGGATTTCTTTACCAAGGCAGTGCTCTACCAGGCTGAGCTACCGAGGCGTAGGTGCACATGGCACCAATAAGTGAGATTTTTTAGTGTTTGGTAAGGTCACCCGTGCAATATTGCAAAATCTACAACACTATGGGGTTTGTCACGCCACCATTGCTCGCCGTGGTCGCCACCAGGTTCAGATTGGCATGCTCTGGACAGAGCGAACCCGGGTAGTGCAACTTAAATCACCACACATTTTGTTTCCATGCTGCCGGGGTAGCATAGCTTGGCTCATTGCGCCGGGCACGCCTTAGGTGGGCGAAACTCATAATCCCAAGCTCGGATGCGAAATCCGGAGGTCGCGGGCTCGAAATGCGGAAACGCGAGAATCCCGCCCCCGGCAC
>JBEKFK010000013.1:0-20941 GCA_050013375.1 Nitrososphaerales archaeon
TATCGTGTCCGTCAGGATCAGGGCGTCTTCGTTTATGCGGTCTATCTTCCTCGTTCCCTTCCTTCCCATCCTAGTCAGGTCGTCTGGCCTGTAGTCCGTGCACCACCCATAGGCCGTCTCGGCGGAGAAGTCGAACGGTTGGGCGAAGCGATACCGTACGGAATACGAATCCATCTCGAACCAGCCGGAGCCTCACCCCGTAATTAGAGTTGCCGACCCAATGGTGCGGGGGGTGGGATTCGAACCCACGAACCCCTAGGGGATGGGATATCTCAACGATCTTCCCGTTGCGCGCTTAAGTCCCACGCTGTTAGCCAGGCTTAGCTACCCCCGCGATTGCTTGGGCTCTTCACAGAGATGAAAAGCGTTTCGAGAATCAAGTGAGTTTCTTGAGCAGCCCTCTGAGGGGCCCTGCGTTCGCCACGTCTTTCTTCTCGAGCCAGGCCCGCCTAGCCACGACTGTGCCGTATTCGACGTTCTCGAGCTCGCCGGTGCTGTGCGCGTCGGAGTCGATCATCAGCGTCACCCCTTCCTCCATCGCCTTCCGGGCCCAGACCTCGTCCAGGTCGAGTCTCATCGGGGACCCGTCGATCTCCAGCATCTTCCCGTTGTCCCTGGCGGTCGCGATTATCTTAGGCAGGTCGATAGGGTTCCCCTCTCTCTTGCCGATCAGCCGGTTTGTGGGATGGAAGAGGACGTCCACCGAGGCGTGCGAGAGTGCCTTGAGCGCCCGGTCGGTCAGCTTCTCCGGGCTCTGCCTGTACGCCTGATGGATCGAGGCGCCGACCATGTCGAAGTTCTCCAGGAACGAGCGGTCGTAGTCGAGGCTGCCGTCCGACCTCACTTCGGCCTCCACGCCCTTGAGGATCCTGAACGGCTTCAGCTCGTCGTTGAGCTGGTCGATCGCCTTCCACTGCTTCCTGAAACGCTCCTCGGAGAGTCCGTTCGCGATCCCAACCGAGAACGAGTGGTCCGTGACTGCGATATACTCGTATCCCCTCTCCTTCGCCGCCAGTGCCATCTTCTCGAGCTCGTCGGCGCCGTCGCTCCAGGTGGTGTGCATCTGGAGGTCGCCCCTGAGGTCGCCCGCCTCGACGAGGTGCGGGAGCCTCCCCTCCCTAGACGCCTCGATCTCCCCTGTCCCCTCCCTCAGCTCGGGCGGGATGAACTCCAGCCCGAGCTTCTTGTAGACCTCTGTCTCGCTCTTCCCAGCGACCCTGTCCCCGGTCCTCGTCTCGAAGAGCCCGTACTCGTTGAGCTTCCAGCCCTTCCCGATTGCGATGTTGCGTAGCAGGATGTTGTGCTCTTTCGAGCCTGTGAAGTACAGGAGGCCGGCGCCGTACTCCTCGGCTCCGAGGACCCGGACGTCCACCTGCACGCCGTTCTTCAGGAATACGCTTGTCTTCGTAGGGCCCTTCTCTATCACCCTCCCCACTCCGGAGTAGCCCGCGAGGAGGTCGGCGGCCGCCTTGTCGTTACACAGGATGTCGAGGTCGCCAACGGTGCTCTTGCCCCTTCTCAGGCTCCCGGCCACGTCCACCTTCACTCCGTGGCCCTCGAAGTACCGGACGAGGTCCCGCGAGAGGTACAGCGCCTCGACCATGAGCATCCTAGACTGCCCGGCCTTCATCTTCTCGGCCGACTCCAGAATCCTCTTCGACATCACCTCGCCCAGGGCGTCCTTCAGCTTCCCTTCGCCGAGGTCGGCCTTCAGTTGGGCCACGCTCTTCACGCCGTACTCTTTCGCGAGCTTGTAGGCGGTCCTCGGCCCGATGCCGGGCACCTGCATGAGCTCGAGCGTCCCCTCGGGGACCTCCTTCTCCAGTCTCTCCATGAACTCGAGCTTGCCGGTCCTGAGGTACTCGTCGATCTTCTTCGCTATGCCCTCGCCGATGTGCTGTATCTCGGTGAGCTCGCCCCGCTTACGGACTTCGTCGACGTCCTCGCCCAGGTTCTTGATGCTCGTCGCGGCCCGCCTGTAGGCTATCGCCTTGAACCTGTCTTCGCCACTCGCCTCCGAGAGCATGGAGAGTCTCTCCAGCAGCTCGGCGACGTCGTGGTTCCTCATCACTTCCACCAGCCGAATTCCTTGGGGACCGATCGCGTGATGACTTCGCAGCCCGGAGCCGTCACAGTGACGTTGTCTTCTATCCTCACACCGTACCGTCCCGCCAGGTAGACGCCAGGCTCGACCGTGAAGACCATGCCCGGCTTGAGCGGCTTCCTCCCACGCGACACAATATACGGCTCCTCGTGGATCTCGAGTCCGAGGCCATGGCCGGTCCTGTGGAAGAAGTACTTCCCTAGACCTTTCGCCTCCAGTGGGTCCCTGGTCGCGGCGTCGACCTCTCCGACCGTCCTCCCAGGAGCGATCGCCTTGATGCCCCTCTTCTGTGCATGGAGCACGTCCCCATAGGCCTCCTCCAGCTCCGCGTTCTTGCCGAGGAGGAATGTCCTCGTTATGTCGGCGTTGTAGCCAGAGACCGTACACCCGGCGTCTATCACGACTCCGAGCCCCTTCGTTATCTTCCGCTTGGAACCCAGCCAGTGCGGGTCTGCCGCGTGGTCGCCGGCCTGCACCATGCAAAAGTCAACCGACTCCCCCCCGGAGGCGAATATCTCCTCCTTGAGCGCGCCGGAGAGCTCGAGCTCTGTCATTCCCTCCCTCATGAGTTCGGGGACCTTCAGGAACCCCTTGCCCAGCGCCTTGGCTGCCTCCTTCAGGAGCGCGATCTCGGAGGCCTCCTTGATCTCCCGGATGGACTGGAGTATCGGGTCGGCGGAGCGAAGCTCGATCCCCTTCCCCATCAGATGGGTCAGGTATCCGAACGGGACGCGACCCTCGAACCCCCACTCGCCCTTGAGGTCTAACTGCCTTCGGAGCGCTGCGAAGGCCCCGGAGGGACCGCTCGCATCGTCCCAGCTGTGCACCCCGATCTTGACGGGCGACCGCGTGTAAGGCCCCGACTCGAGGGTCGGCGCGACTAGCTGAGGGTCTCCTTCCTTCGGCACGAAGAGGAGGAACGGGCGCTCCAGCAGCTGCGAGCGCACGCCTGTGTAGTATTCGATGTTCGGGCCCGGGACCAGTACGACGCCCTCGAGCCCCTTCTTGGCGACACCCCTGCGGAGCCGCTCGATCCTCGGAAGAGCTGCGTCCTTTGTCATGGCACGTTCCAGCACAAATCCGCTATATGTGGCTATTAGCTGCAAGGGAAGCGAATCTCGGAATCCGTCTTGGGCGCCCTCCACCCATGGGAGACCCGATGTAGGTGACCCGTGTGCCCCCTCAACGCAACCGGCATCCCAGAAGGCCTCATAGTAGATGCTGTGGCTCCTTCACTTCCAGCAGGCACTTCCCTTAAATAACGGGCGTCGGGCCGAAATCTGCTGATTTCACATGGCTTTGGACGTGCTTGAGTGGGGCGTTATCTTGATCATGGGTGCTGGAATCCTGCTCTACGGTCCTGAGAAGATCCCTGACATGGCAAAGACTCTGGCCCAGGCGAAGAAGCAGTTCGACGGGGCCACGAAGCAACTATCCGGAATAACCAAGGAGCTGCAGACCGGGATAAACTCCGGCAACCTGAACATTGACACTCTGAGCAACGCCCTCTTGGGCGGCGCGGCAGCCGGGGGGATACCCGGAAACCCGAGCCCCGCCGAGATCGCGGGCGCCACCGCAGTTTCTCCGGGTTCGTCCGCCCCTGCGCCTGGCGGTCAGATCACGCCATCGCCGTCGGTCGCGACCCAGCCTCCGGGACCCGCAAAGTCGGCGGACCAGATGCTGATCGAGATGGCAAGGTCGCTTAGGATAGACACTGCGGGAAAGACGAGGGAGGAGGTCTCCAAGGCGATAATGGACATGGTCGCCACCAAACCCGTGCCGACCGCACCAGTCCAGACCCAGCCCGAAGCCCAGCCGGAGACCGCGCCCCCGGCCACCACAGAGGCCCAAGACGCCCCAGCGACACCGCCTGCCGAGTCAAGCAGCGAACCCTCTGCGACCCAGTAGCCCGCGGACTGGTTGAATCAGTTCGCAGCGACTGCTCAAGTTCTCTAGACCCCGTCCCCAAAATAACGGCGCGACCCTATCGTCATACGAGGTAAAATAAAGATGAGTACCTACACAACCGGCCAGACGTGGGGGGCACTGAGGAAGGCATGGAAGGCATACAAGATTGCCAAGGTCCAGAACGACGCGGTCAGGCTGAAGGAGTACTCCGAGCGGATCAGGACGCTTCAGGCGCAGCTCGGGGTTCCACAAACGACCTTCCAGGCTTAATCAGCCGTAATCTTCCCATCTGGGAAGAAACCCCTTCTCCTCTTTTTGAAGAATGCGACTAGAGGTTGCGCTGCAGGTTCGCTATGACCTCTCTTACCCACTCTTCCCTGAGCTTGAGGGTCCTCGAGATCCCTTCGACGCTGTTCTCGCGCTCGTTGATCAGCTGGTAGAGGGCCTTCTTCTCGTCCCATGACATTGGCATCCCGCTGATCGCTTTGGCCACTTCCTTCATCGCAAGGTGCCTAACGTAGAGCAGCACCGACCTCTCGTCCTGGATGTTCGCCAGCCTCTTGTCGATCTCTGAGATCAGGGAGCCGAGCGGCCGCATCTTCCCGCTCTCCTCGGGGCGCTTGGCGACGTCATTTAGGCTCCTGAAGAGGTCGTTGGAGTCTCCGCCAGCGTCGATCTCCGGAGAATCGAAGGAGAACAGCCTCGCTCTGAAGAGATTGGGCGCAAAGTCGATGCTGAGCGATATGCTCCGGTTCAGGAGATACTCCCTCCGCCTTGGCCCATGGGGGCTGTTCTCCATCAGCGAGGAGACCAGCCCGGTCCCTTCCATCGCGTCGAGGTGCTTCGCCACAAGCTGCTGGCTGAAACCGAGCTCCTTGGATATCTGGAGCTGGTAGCTGGGCTGCTTGCTCAGTCTCTTGATGATCTTCCGGCGGACAGGGTTCTCGATTGTGAGCAGGATGGAGTCCAGACCGTCCTCCTCGGTGAGGTTCTCTGCTCCTCCATCCGACCGGGACGAGTTAGCCATTCTTTAACAAAAATGGAGGGCCGAGATATATAACCTTACCCGGTGCCTGACTTCCACTTCCTCAGGAGCTTCTTCTCTCCCTCGGTCACCTTGCCGGGGGCCGCAGGCCGGCCCAGGTCCTGAAGCCCGACGGTTGCGGAGCCGATCGCCTTCCCCTCCTCGGGCGTGATGACCCCACTCGCGGCCGCGGCCTCAAGCTCGCCGAGCCAGTCCTCGTTGAGTGGGAGCTTGTCGATCTCTGGCTCGTCGTCGGCGGAACCGAGCAGACCTGCGATCGCACCGACGTTCGACTCGTCCTTCAGATCGATTGCCATTTCCGCCGTGGCCTCCTTCCGAGACCTGGCAGGGACGTGCTTCCCGTACTTGTATCCAGTCCAGTAGACGAACTTGCTTGGGTCGATCCGGACGAACCTGTACTTGTAGATCTTCCTCTCCGGCGGCAGGTCCTTCCCCTTGGCATAGAAGCCGAAGAGCCCGGGGTACTTCTTTGTGAAGCTCTGGACCTTGGGGCCCATGGACATGATGGAGGTCACGAGGCCGGCGATGCTGAAGACCTTGGCCCTGCCCTGTATCATCACCCCGCAGGCCTCCAGAGTCAGTCTCCTGTTGTCGACTATGAATGAGACGTTGGGGTTCGCCTTCATGAACTTCATCTTCGCAGAGCCCGCCGGCGTGATCAGAAAGATCTTCCCCTCCCCGAAGTGGAACGCGACCGGGTAGCTGTAGAGTTCTCCCTTCGGTGAAGTGACAGAAAGGTACCCTATCTTTGAGTCTTGGAGGAGAGTGAGGACCTCCCGGGGTATCGCCTCTTTTCCGTCTGGCTTGGACAAGTGCTCTCTCCCTCTCCGCCTAGGGTTGCTCGTAGACCTCTTCGGTCGCGAGCACCCAGATGCCGTTGTCCCTGATCGCGTAGGGCCTCGGCGTGATGTCGACCCTGGATCCCCTCATCTTCAGTACCTGGATCGTCCGCTGTCCCTTCCTCTGGGTCCTGAGGAGGATTACCCCCTCTGCGAGGTACTCTTCGGGCTGGAGGGTCCTCTCGGAGCTGGTGGAGAGGAGCTCGCTGGTAATCAGACAGGTCGCCCCGGTCGCCGCTAGGGTCTCGAATATGTCGAGGATCACGGGTCTCCTCTCCTCGACCGTAGGATAGCGGAAGACTAGGTCCGCCATCGAGTCGAGGACTATCCGCTTCGGCTGGGTCTTCTGGATCGCTTCCTGGATCGTGTCGATGAGGTTCACGAGACCGAGCTCCCTCCCACCGACCGGGATTCGCCCGACCCTCGCCTGGTCCGGGATGTGCTTCACGTCGGTCGCATCGACGTACGAAAACAGACCCTCGTTCTCGAGCTTGCCAAAGTCCATCTGCAGGCCTTGCATTTCGCCGAAGAAGCGGGCCTTCTCCTCGTTCATCCCGATGAAAACGCCCTTTTCACCGCGTTGCGTGGCGCCCCAGTGCAGGAACTGCGAGCAGAGTATCGACTTCCCCGCACCGGGTTCGCCGAGGACGAGGATAATCCTGCCCTGATTGTATCCGCCTCCGAGAAGTACGTCGAGTCCGGATACCCCCGTGCCCTGCTTCATGGCCGGAGGTGCGTCTTGGTTTTCCTCTGAGCCCTGCAAGTTGTTGTGCAGGCACGTGATGCCCGGGCAGTGATAAAAGGATGTACCCGACTTGCCCCCTGCGCCCCTCAATGGTGACGGTCTGTGCGCGCCGGCTCGGTCCCGGAGAGGCACCGCTCACCGGGGTTGAAGCGGGCCGCGAGTCTCCGTAGCGCACCAGCGGCTCTGGCGTTGAACCCGCCGCGGCCCCCCAAAGGGCGTCCGGGACCTCCTAGTGCAACCCCGACGCGCTCCGCGAGGAAAGGAGCCTGGTTACAACATAGATGACAAAGAGCGCGGCCGTGGCGGACGCAGCCAGCAGGAGGATGGGGTCAGGCAGAGCGAAATCGGAGATGAAAGAAGAGAAGTAGGTAAGCGCATACGAGAGCAGGAATGTCGGAACGACCGTGTATCCATAGGAACGGATCCTGTTCCTGAGAACCGAAGGGTCGACGACCGTCCCGCGGATCCTCCTCAGCAGGAAGGAGAAGTCGAGAGCGGTGAGGACGAGCGCGACCTCTAGGAACAGTAAGAGAAGGTTGGGTCTACCTTGCGCGACCGACGGGATCAGAAGAGCCAGGAAGTATGCCGAACGGGCGACTTCCACCGTGGTGTCACTGTTGGCGAGCGTCGCAATCCCGTCGATCGTCAGGATCACGAGGAAGAGCACGTAGTAATCGGGGAAGATGGCGACGGCTGAGAGCGAGAGCGCACAGAAGAGAAGGAAGGAGTATGTCTCGGGAGAGACCGCAAGTCTCCTCGGAGTGGCTGTGGCGCGACTGACTACGGCCGAGGCGTCCCCCTCGTTCTCAATGTTATCTGCCAGACCCATCACCTGTGCCTCGCCGAGAGGGCGGAATACTTTGAGAGCGCCCTCCTGTGGACTTCCATGACCTCCTCGAGTGAGGCGGGGGTGGTCCAGTCGACTACCAGGGCGCTGGCTGACCTAAGGCGATCCATGTCTATGGCACGCTCTATCTGTGCGAGCCTTAGGGCGATTTTCCATTCCCTTGCGTCCGGTCGTCCCGATTTTGGACTGGCGAGCGCTATCGGGTTCGGGGACACAACGATAACGTCCCGGTCGCCGTTGCGGACGAGCTCCGCAGCAGCGGCGTTGGAGCTGGCCTCCGTAAGAGGCGAGACGAAGATTATCTGGGATATGTGTGGAAAGAACATGTGGAGGCTGCGCTCAACCCACCATTCGATGTCCGATTCCCCGGGCTCGAGCTGAAGGAGCGAGAGGGTGATCTTGTCGAACTGCCGCCTCCCGTACCCGGAAGCGATTCTCCGAGGGTTCTCCCCAGTGGTGAGGAGCCCTACCCGGTTCCGGTCGTGCAGCAGCCTCTCGGCGAGGGAGATGGCGGCCTTCACCGTGTACTCTAGGAGGACGTTCCCGTCGGGCCCCTCGCCTGAAGCTCTGCCGGCGTCGACGACTATGAGAACCTCCGCGCCGACCTCGGCGATGTACTCGTTGACCAAGAAATCGTCGGGCTCTTGAGTTCGCCGGGCCGAGGCTCTCCAGTTGATCCTCTTCACGGGATCCCCGGAGGCGAACCTTCTGATGTTGAAGTAGTCCATCCCAGTCCCGGCCCGCCTCGCCGCTATCTCGCCCGGCCACGACTTGGTCCTCCGCGGCCTTATCGCGACTTGCCCGAGCCTCTCGGTGGTCTCAGGGAAGACTACCAGCTTCGAGAAAGACCTCAGTTCGGACTCCGACTCGAAGAACCCCGTCGAGTCCTGCACCCGCAGGGAGATCGGGCCGAGGGTGTGCACGCCGAAGGTGTTCGCGTGCACTTCGTAGAAGAAGTCCTTCGTCTCGTACGCGTCCAGGGACGACGAGAAGCCGCTCCTGGTGCTGCTGCCCCGGAGTTCGGGGTGCACGCGGTCCCTCAATTGGAGCATCGCGACAGGCCTTGGACCGATGTTCTTCACCCTGATCCTCACCCTGGTGGTCTCTCCCTCCCGTATCCGCACGCGCTCTGTCGTCCTGCGCACCTCGAGTTCCGGTCTCGGGTCCTGCGACCGAAGCACAGTAAGGCCTAGGAGGAGCGTGAGTGGGACCGAGACGAAGATCAGCGGCTGGGCCACGAACAGGCCGCCGACGAGAGAGAGGACGGCGAGGTAGGCGAGCATGAAGGCCCTTCTGCTGGTCCTTGACCTCTGCCAGACGGGCCTATCGTTCCCTTCGCTGGTGCTGGACTCCGGCATTGGCGGTGTAATCCTCTCTTCCCAGTCATCCTGCCTTTGGCACTTCGACAGTGGCCAGCAGGTTCTCGATTATCGACTCCGGCTTCGTCCCTCTTATCCAGTGGTCGGCGGTGAGAATAAGCCGGTGGGAGAGAGCCGGGACTGCGGTGGCCTTGACGTCGTCCGGCAGCACGTAGTTTCTGCGGTGGAGCCACGCGTGCGCCTTCGAGAGCTTTAGCAACGCGAGCGACCCTCTCGGGCTCGCCCCGACCTCGACGGCGCTGTGGACCCGCGTCTTGCTCACGATGTCTACGATGTACTTCTCTACCTCGGGGTCGATGTGTACCCCCTCGACCATCTTCCTCATGCCGAGCACCTCCCCCTTGGAGGCGACCTGCTCAATCTTCACCTCCTCGCTCTGCCTCTTCGTCCTCCGTTCCAGGATCTCCACCTCCTCAGACTGGGACGGGTATCCGATCCGCACCTTCATGATGAACCTGTCGAGCTGGGCTTCGGGGAGAGGATAGGTGCCCTCGTACTCGATCGGGTTCTGCGTCGCGAAGACGATGAAGGGATCGTCGAGCCCGAGGGTCGCGTTCTCGATTGTGACCTGGTGCTCCTGCATCGCCTCGAGGAGGGCGGATTGGGTCCGAGGCGGAGCCCTGTTGATCTCGTCTGCCAGCAGTATGTTGCAGAAGATTGGCCCTCTTCTGAGCTCGAACGCGGAAGTGCTCCTGTTGAGAACGTATCCGCCCGTTATGTCGGCCGGAAGGAGGTCAGCGGTGAACTGGACCCTCTTGAACTCGCACCCGAGGCTGGACGCGAAGCATCGAGCGGTGAGCGTCTTTGCGAGTCCCGGATAGTCTTCGAAGAGCAGATGGCCATCGGCGAGTATCGCGATGAGCACCTGTTCGAGGACCTGCCGCTTCCCGACGATCACCCTGCTCACCTCTTCGATGACCTTCTTCGGCAGCCCCTCGAGGCCCGAACCCGCGCTCATGGCTTGTCCTCCGTCGGCGGCGGAGCCGGCCCGATGGGCGTTTCAACCACCCTCAGGCTCCCGAGTCCTTCCATGTCCATCTCTAGTTTGGATACGATTGCTTCGAGGCTGGCGAGGTATCGACCCCGATCCGCAATCCTCGACTTTCCTCCTGCTCCCAGCTGCACTCCAGAAAATCCCTCCACACCGACGACTCCGAGCTCTGCTTTGACGACGGGATCGTTCAGGTAAGGGGTGATCACGTCGCCGAAGGCTTCTCTCAAGTCTCCTCCGCGGGTGCGACCCTCGCCACCGCTGGTAGACAGAAGGTAAGAGTGCCTGAGGAAGCCTGCTACCGTCCTGGCCATTTCCCTGCGCGAGAAGTCGGACCCCTTCTCAGCGCCCTTTACGTAGGATGCGAGCGTCTCCACGTTCCCAGCGCTCAGGAATGCGTGTCTAACGAGTGGGCCCCCGGCGTCCCTCCCCGCGGCTTTACCGGCGTCAGCGGACTGGCTCCTCCAGATCGCCAGGTAGATGACGATGTCCCCTTCCACGAATATCACGGCGTAGACCACGGGGACGATCAACAGACTACCCGTCAAGACGAGCAAGGCCATGGGCGCTGCGATCACGGCGCAGATGGCCAGAGCACCCTTGGACCTCCACCACCGCCCGGCCAATCCCTCGCTGCCCTCGGCTATTGCTCGCTCCATAGGGACACCTCGAGGATAGGGGGTCTCCATCATTTAACATCGCGCACTAGCTGCAATGGCTGCTTCAGGGACTCGCTCAGGCTTGAGAGACAGTTCGCAGCCTCGCGCGACTGCCATTCCGTTATTTCGCTCTCGCTGTACCTGGCAACCTCGAAGAGCTCGGTCAGCTCGTCCAAGTGCGGGGAATCCACCTTCAGCATCTCAGTCACACGCTCCCTGAACTCCCTAGCGGTTAGGACGCTCCCGTCGAGCTCCGACCTCTCCTCGAGGAGCTCGCTGATCATCTTGTAGCAGCGGATCACGGTCTCCCTGTAGGCGGAGCCGGTGTTGAGCCTGATCGCGGTGCCATCGAGAATGTCTGCCAGCTTCCTCCTCTGGTCCGCCAGCAGGTGGCCATCGTCCTCGAACGGGGCGGTGCGACCTACCCCGCTTCTGAGTCCCCTCCAGACGATCAGGGCCACGATCGCCACGGCTGCGACGAGGAGCATTCCGACAAACTCGACCGCCGGAGGGTTGACCAGGAGGGGTGTGGCAAGAGCCTGTGAGCTAAGCGAGGGGAAGAGCTGGCCGCTGACCTGCTGGAGGCTCGTTACGTTGAAGTGCTGGGCCTGAGTTATGGCGGACCCGCCCTGAGGAACCGCGAGCCCGGGCACCGAGGCCTCAGGAAGGACGCTCCTTGTCGCGAAGTAGGCTACCGCGACAAAGAGGGGAAACAGGAGGAGCAACACAGCCAACAGGAAGACGCGCGCTCGCGGCCGATCGCCCAAGCGAGATGCGGAGGGCCTTCCCCCGACGGATGCGGTGTTGCGAGCGAGCGCCGCGGGCATTTCAGGTCTGCGCCCGATCAGCCGGGGGCGGACTAAAGGCTGTCGGCCCGTCGGTCGCCTACGGGCTCATGGGCCACGCGCTACCAGATTTGTCCGGGAGGCAGGCGCAGCCTCGGTCCTACCTCTGGCCCTCCCCTAGACGGGAGTGCCGGGGTCAGGACCCTTTCTTGGTCGTAAGGCTGGAGAAGAGCTGGACTATCCTGTAGATCATGTAGAGGAAGATCACCATCGACGCGGCGTCGAGGATCGGATAGAGGCGTTCGACTGGGTCGCCGGTGACGTAGTACTCCAGGAAGAGCGCGACCGATGTGTAGACGGCGAACGCCAGGAAGATCTTGCCGATCTCCGAGAGGTCCCTGACCAGCTTCTCGGGTATCCGCACCCCCTTGGACCCGAGCGACTCGATCAGCGGCACGAAAGAGAGGATTATCGCCGCGACGATAGTACCCGAACCAAGGAGGGTGTCAAGGAACATGTTCGTTCACCTTGTCTGGGTCAGAGACTACGTGGAGCGGATATTTAGTTCCGGCAAGCTTGACGACGTACTCCCTCACATCGCTCGCGGGCTCGATGTCAGAGAGCAGGACGCCCAGCCTGACCCTGTAGTCGAAGTTCGAGCGCGACAGGAGCCTTAGTTTCTCAACGAAACCCTCCACGGTCGATTTCGTAGCCTGTTCCGAGTAGTCGCACACTATGTACTCCGAACTGTCCTCGTTGTACGCTATCAATCGGAAGCTCACGTTCTCGCCCAGCACAACCGGAAGCTTGTCCTCGACGCGGTGGTACCCCAGTCTGAGAAGGTTGGACGCCAGCCTGTCTGCCTTGCCCTCCGTCGAGGTCGAACGGACGACTGCGGGTGCGTTCGCCTTCTGTCCCAATCCAACCCTGCCGAGAAGCGAGACGAACTTGGGATCAGTCCTTATGCCGTCGAACCACCTCTCAACGTTCAGGGTGCAGAGGTATGGGGAACGCTCCTGGAACGCCTTCTCCAGCCACTGTAGGGCCTTGTCGGCCTCCCCAACGCAGGAAAACATCCCCGCGAGCGCTACGGGAGGAACGTGGAAGCTGTTTTTCCGCTCCAGGTCCGTCTCGACATGGGCGAGGACATCTCGGGCCTTGGCGTTCATCCCGGCGCTCGCGTACGCATAGCAGAGGTCCGTCATGAACCCGACGTTGTTCGGATCGAGCTCCAGCGCCTTTTGGATCTCGACCACGCCCTCTTCGACCTTGCCTTCCTGACAGAGGGCGAGGCCGAGGTTGTCGTGCGCGAACGCCGCGCCGGGGTCGATCTCGATTGACCTCCTGAGCCTCTCGATGGCTTCGCCGTTCCTCCCAGCAGAGTAGAGTATCGAGCCCGCGACCTGGCTCACGGCCACGGAAAGAGGATCCAGTCCCTCGGCGATCTTGATCTCGTCGAGCGCTTCGGAGTTCCTGAGTAGGTTGTTCAGGAGGAGCGCGTACCGGTAGTGCGCCTCTGCGCTGTTCGGGCTCATCTCTATCGCCCGCCGGAATTCGGCCTCGGCGCCTGACCAATCCCAGTCTGCGTCCATAAGCAGCCTCCCCATCAACATGTGCGCAATGTCGAGCCGGTCGTCTATCTCGAGGGCCCGTCTGAGCAGAGGCCTCGCCTTCTCCAACCCTTCGCTAGGTGCGACGAACCCGAAGAATCCGAGGAACATGGCGCACTGCGCGGTCATCGCATAGGCGGAAGCGAACCGGTCGTCGAGTTTGGTCGCCTGCTCAAAGAGCGCCGCGGCCTTCCTGACCTCTGCCTCTGAGTATCTGGTCAGATGGAATCTCCCCTTCAGGTACAATGAGTACGCCTCGGAGCTTGAGGTCGGCCTCTTCCTGAGTCCTCGCCTCTCTGACTCCTGCAGCTTTACCTGCAGAGACTCGACGACCTTCTCCGCTATCTCTGTCTGCACCGCGAAGATGTCATCGAGTCTTCTGTCGTATGTCTGTGCCCAGAGGTTCCCCTCGTCCCGCCCGTCTATCAGCTGCACGGAGATCCTCACCTGCGTGGCGGCCTTCCTCACGCTTCCCTCGACCAACGTGTCAGCGGACAGCTCCCTCGCAATCTCGATCGCCCCCTTGGTCGTGGTCTTGTACCGCATCGCAGAGGTCCTGGATATCACCTTGAGCCGGTCGATCCTGGAGAGCGCGATTATGAGTTCCTCGGTGATCCCGTCGGCGAAGTAGTCGTTCTCCGGGTCGGAGCTCATGTTCTTGAACGGGAGGATGGCGATTGTCTGCTTGTCCACGAGCTCAGGCTCAAGCTTCATGTCTTCCACAGGCATCGGGTCAGTGAACTTGGGCTCGCAATTAGATATGTCTTTGGCTCCTCTCGCATCCCATTTCCACTACAAGAGGGGGCCTTCCGCTTCCCGGGAGACTGCGCTGCCCCCCGGACCCTAGAGCTTGAGCCGAGACAAGGCTTTTAACGGGAGACCGGTGGTTCGCGCCATGCCTCCTCTCGGTCGAGAGAAGGAGATCGTCATCGAAGACAGGGAGGAGCTGATCTTCCTGCTCTCCGAAGCCGCCACTCTCGAGCACATGGTGATGTGCGGATACCTCTTCGCCGCATTCAGCTTGAAGCACGGAAAGGACCAGGGTCTAGACACACAGGGGCAAAGAGCTGTAGGGCGTTGGGACAGGACCGTCACCGAAGTTGCGGTCCAGGAGATGCTCCATCTCTCCCTCGTCAACAACCTGCTCACGTCGATAGGCGCCGCTCCCCACTTCCTTAGGCCCAACTTCCCCGTCCACTCGAAGTACTTCTCCTCGGCTGTGCAGATGGTCTTGCTCCCGTTCGGTGAGCCAGCGCTGCGCCACTTCATGTACCTCGAACGACCCGAGGGCTCCTCGCTCAAGGACGCGGAGTCACTCTCAAGGCACCTTCAGCGCTCCAAGGTCCGCGACCACATGGAGCTCGTACCAGCCGGCCAGGAGTTCTCCACGATCGGCCACCTCTACCGCGGCGTCGAACGCGGGCTCGTCCATCTAGCCGACAAGTACGGAGAGAAGCGCCTCTTCGCCGGGTCGACCAAGACTCAGGCGACCGAGGAGTCCTTCGGTTGGCCGGAGCTCGTTGAGGTGCATGACCTGAAGTCTGCCGCGAAGGCGGTCGAGACGATCATAGTCGAGGGAGAGGGAGCCCGGGGCGACTGGAGGAATGCCCACTTCGGCAGGTTCCTCCAAATCCACGATGAGCTGCGCGATGTCAGGTCAGGCAACCCGACGTTCGAGCCTGCCAGCCCTGTGATACCGGCGTACATCGAGAGCCACAGCGACGTCGCCGAGCCGGTCGCCCTGATCACGGACCAGTCCACCCTCAAGGTCGCAGAGCTCTTCAACGCCTCCTACGAGACGGCGATGATGATGCTGACGAGGTTCTTCCTGCACGTGGACACCTCACAGGATGAGCTCCGGACGCTCGCCGACGGGGCGGTCGGGCTAATGGCGGAGGTGCTGCAGCCCCTGGGCCGGCTCATGACGACTCTCCCGGTCGGGCCGGGCCACCCGGGAAGGACTGCCGGACCAGCGTTCGAGGTGTACCGAAGAATCTCGTATGTGCTTCCACACAGGCAAGCTGCCTGGGTGATACTCCATGAGCGACTCTCCGAGCTGGCGGACTTCTCGGCGGGACTCGAGGTACCGAGGAGCTCGGAGGGCATGCTCGGGCCCGTGGTTGGATCGCTGAAGGCCCTGTCGAAGCGGCTCGAAGCAAGGGCCGACGCCGGCAATGCTAAGCCATAGCCTGCCCGGGTTCCTGCCCTATTCCGGCCAGGCAGAGACCGTTTTCGCAATGCATTAATCCCGGGGCCAGTTGGAATCTGGCATGCTCTACCTAGTGGCCCACTCGCACACTCTTGAGAACTGTCCCGCAAGTGAGGGAAAGGAGGCCGTCGAGAAGCACTACAGGAGCCTTCAGTCTGACGTGGCCGAGAGGCTCGGGGTGAAGGTCTTGGCTCTCTACACCGCTCCGATAGAGCACTCGCGTTTTGTGATACTCGAGGCGGAGAGCGTGGAGGCGCTGCGCGACTATCTGGAGCCACTCTACATGCGCGGGAAGGTGGAGGTCTTCCCGATCATCTCGTTCTCAGAAAGGGTCCACGCTCTGGAGGCAGAGCGAGAGCCTGTCCCAGAGGACTTCTACTGCATGACCTGCAGGCAGAACTTCTTCGAGAGCGACAGGGACGTGCACAAGGGCCACAAGTATTTCAGCCAGAAAGACATGGAGGAGATCTGGCCTCACGAGTTCGGTGGTGAGGCAGGTTCCGGATAGAGGGGCGTTAGAGAAGCCCGATTCGGAAGAATCCCCAGATTCGCAGGAGAACGCTCTTCAGAATCCCGAATAATGGAGGTACCTGCAGCCAGGGATCAATCCGGACCAACCCTGCTAGTCTTTTATCTGCTCGTCCCCGTCCGGACCGCGATGAGTGAATCCTCTGCCGACGCTCAGCCCAGCTCAACTGCAGACTCATCGGCCTCCAGTCCTGCCGACTCGCAGAAGTTCTGGGAGTTCGCCGACCTAGGCTTCGACACCGAGAAGAAGCTGTGGTTCATCCAGTTCTATAACGCAATCAACGAGAACGTGGGCACCTACTTTGCGAGGAGCGTTCACATCGAGAGGGGGAGGGCTGCGCAGTATCAGTGGAAGGACTCGAGGGGAGCCCCGTTCTGGCACGTGAGAGAGAGACTCTATGCGACCGAGGTCGAGAGGCTCTCGATTGATCCAGCGGGCGGCGCGATCACCCTCATCTTCAAGCATGAAGAGGGTGGTGAGACCGAGAAGGGTGTCCCCGAGGATTTCGCATACCTTCTCTACGCATATCACCTCACGAGCAACGACAATGGCAGGGCACCGATGGGCTTCGTCGAGTTCTACGACGCTGAAGGGGCCTTGGTGGGACGGGTCGACAACCGCTGGATGATAATAGAGGGCGTCAACAGGAGGACCGTCGGCGATTACCCCGCGCTCCGCATTCGGGTGGAACGACCGGACATCTCGGGGATGACGGTTACCCAGACGGCCGTCGTCCTACAGGGAAGACAAGCCGGTGCCCACGAGCAGCCATGAACTGCCGAAATCCATAGAGGAGGTCCCCGACCGCAGCGAGGCGTCATTCTGAAAGGGATTAGCGTCCTGACCGGAGGAAGATGGCGTTTCCTCCCGACAAGGCTTAAATGGTGGCCCACACATTTCATATGTAATTGCCGCCGGACATACTCATCCCAAACTCGTCGATAGACTCGAGCACAGGCGGACCGATGACCATCGACAAGATGGAGGTAAGCGCGGTCACAATCCCATCCGTCGACATGAAGGACTTCAAGGGCTCGTTCACCTACGCGTCCTCGACCGCGAAAGACGTCCAGATTGAGATGACGCTTTCGGTCTGCAGTACGTTTACGGGCTCCGTGAGCGTCTGCTGGCCAATCTGCTGTGTCTGCGTCTCAGGGGGGATTGCCATCTCGTCCTACACCCAGACCAACTGCCTCGGAGACGTCGCGATGGAGGGCGGGAGCTTCTGCATGAGCGTCCCCACCGCGGATTTCGGGCCGTTCAGCATGACCATCCCCCCAGTCGGAAAGACCACCGTGGCGAAGATAAACGCCACCGACATATGCATGCACTGCACCGAGGTCCCCCTGCCGAATCCGCTGGGGATAACCCTAGGCGACTCGTTCCCGGTCCCCAATCCCATGGGGCCCATCGACATCAAGGTAAAGGAGACCACGATGAAGCAACTCGACTCGACCGGGATCGCAGTACCTCCGGCTTCGCTCAAGGGCATAAAGGCGCTCAACATCAAGATCCCATCCGTAACGACCAAGGCCATGACCGTGGTCTCCTCGACCGCCGTCTCCGTCCCAATGTCGATGCCGCTATACAACGACGGCTCCGCCCTGGGGTCAAAGGTGTCCACTTGGGGGTGCGCGTCGCGGAGTTCGATAGAGACCGACATGACACTCAACATCTCGACCGTGACGATGAACATCAAAGGGGGGATTGAGTTCAACGACATTCAGGGCACCGTGACCACGAGCTCTGCCAGCGCCGGGCCTTTCGACATGAACCTCGACCTCAAGGGGATCAAGATCAAGGGTCTAACGCTCATGGGCATGAAGATGCCCGAGATCGAGGTGCAACTCTAGATGGCCAAGGCCCAGCGCAAGTCAGCGGCGCCCTCGGCGGTGCAACCGCCCAAAGCACCGGTCCACCTGAAGAAGGAAGAGCTGCAGAGGCTGGGTGAACTGCGAACCAAGCTCACGGCCGGCAGGGGGAATTACAGACCGGACGTCGAGTCGACCCTGGAGCTGATGTATCTGAGAATCCTGGGACGCGTCAAGAACAGAGGCCCCGTCGAAGCGGAGCTCAAGCAGTTGAAGAGCCTCCTCGACCAGGCCGCGGCGAAGATGACCGAGATAATGGACGCAACAGAAGGCTCAAGCGGCCCGAAGAAGTAACTCAGACCATTGGCGGCCGCGGGGCCCACCTGGATAACATTTAATACGGCCGGGACTCGGCAAATAACATATGTCATCCGCGAGGACAACTAGACGTACCGCATCGTCCGCCGCAAAGCAAACTGTCGCACCGGCGGCATCGACGATTACTCTGCCCACGCTCTCGGCCCTCTTCGCCCCTGCCCTGAACACCACCAATGCGAACACCACCGCCAACAATCCATGCAACTGCGGGTCCTGCTGCCAGACCTCGACGACGGTATGTCTGACCTTCGACACGACCTGGCTTCAGACCTTGGTCAACACCTTCCCCAAGATTCAGATTACCAACAACAACAGCTGCGTCGACAACGACTGCGGCTGTGAAGACGATGACGAGCCCGGAAAGTAACCAGAGAGCATAACGCTATCGTCGCAGCCTGTAGGTCAGGAAGTAGAACCTAGGCGAAGTACGCGCGAGCGAGAGGACCCGCTCCCAGACCTTGTAGAAGCTCAGCAGCACTTCGGGATCTCCAAAGACCGTGAGGTCGCCGGAATTGATGGCTTCCTCGAGCGTCTGCCTGCCCTCAAGGATCTTGAAGAGACAGTCCCGGGACAGGTGGATGCGGAGGTTTATCTCGCTCTCCCGTGCCGCGCCTGTGACCCGGATCGTCCTCTCCCGGACCTTGATTATGGCTGTCTCCCTGTCCAGCCTCTGGAGGCAAGTGATGCCCCGGGCGTCCCTTGTTATCTCCTGGAACTGCCGCGGGTAGTCTTCGCGCAGCAGGTCGAGCAGGTCATCGAGGAATCGCCTGAGCCTAATGACCAATCTTGGCAAGTCTCCTGCCTTTGGGTCTGACCGACTCGAACCAGCACGGGATGTCCCCGTAGAATTCCTCGCCGCCCACCTCCGCCTTCAGTGCCGCCGAGCAGTACATCTCGTTGAAGGTTGTCTCTGCTTCGTCCTGGCCAGCGACGACTATCGTGCAGACCGCTCTAGGAGTGAAGACGATTGAGACGGTGTCGCCCTTGTCATCGGCTGAGAAGGCAATCGTTTCAGGAATCCGAGGCTTGTAGTCGGGATAGAGGGCGCGCGTGACCCCCGGGAGATATCCCCTAGGCCCTGCGAATTCTCCGGAATCGACGACTTTCATGATGTCAGAGGCGAAGTATCTCTCCTTTCCATCCGGGGTCTTCAGGATCAACCCGCCGTACTGGGAGCTTCCGTCGGGCCCGTACCTGTAGAACAGGAAGCTGACCTTCGCTGGCTCGCCTGTGTTGCTCGGGTCTGAGAGGAGCACCCCGGTGTCCCAGCCGGTCACGCTCCCCCAGTCGAACCTCCCTCCCTCGTGGTCCTGGTATCCGGTCGGCGTATCGATCACGTAATTCGTACCGTCGACTTGCAGCGTCCCGACCACATCCAGGTTCGGGAGCTCCACCCACTTGTCCCAGATCTGCGCCATCTCGTTCGCCGCCTCCAGCATCCCGAGCGTGGCTCGGTTCCTGGCAAGTATGTCGGCGGCGATCTTGCTCATGGTCACGGGTGGAGAGGCGACCGCGAGGTTCAGGTCGAGAGATACCTGCTCGATCTCCCCTTTGATGTTGAACGAGCCGTCGGCGAGGTAGGAGACCGAGACCTTCTTAGACAAGAAGTCAGGGTTGTAGGGCGAGACCGTGAGGTCGGCGAGAGGGATGAGCTCGAGCGCCGTATGCACCTCCCCGTCGGGGGGCACAATGAAGGCCAGAGCAGCTCCGTATCCTCGGCTGGCGTCGTAGGGGTTCCCGTGGATTGCAAAGTTCAGCAGGCCGAAGAGGTCGCGCTTGCGGTCGAAGAAGACGAAATCGTGCCATTCCTTGTAGAGCGGCAGGCGGGGATCGAAGACCGACGGGAGGTCGAACGAATCAACCCAGCGTACGTCTTCGACGCGGGACGATAGCACGGGTGAGGCGCCCCTCGTCTCACTTTTCGCGAGTTTGGTTCTCTATTATCTCCAACGTCCTCGCAGAGAGCTTCTGCAGGAGGACCAGTTGGTCTGAGTTGAACTGGAGGATTGCCTTGGTAAGGTCGTTTATCGAGCCTTCCACCACGGTGCTCATGTCCGCACTATTGAGCTTCGAGAGCTTCCCTGAGAGGACGCTCATCTTCTGGATCGTCTGAAGGGAGTTCGCTATCGACGCCTGCGTGAGCTTCGTGATCTGAGCCTGATACTCTGGGTCGCTGAACGTCTTGATTGCTTGGTTTAGCGCCCGCTGTACGGTCCTTGGGTCCACGTTGACCACCGTCCTCGAAGCGGACGTCGAGGCAGAGTGGTTGTGATGGTGCTTGTTGTCGGCAGCCTTCTGCCCCTTTGTTGGCAAATTGGTCCGAGTTTGTCCCGTGGGGCTCTTATCTTTTTCGCTGCAGGAGATAGTTGGTCTGGTCCATGAAGAACCGCTTCCAGCGTCTCTCGGTCATCCAGTCGCACTCCTCCTCGAGGACGCGCTTCGCATCCTGCGCGAGGCCGGTGGCCACGTCCCTTGCGTTCTCGAAGCTCGCGTACTTCTGCATCAGTTCCCTGACGAAGGTCACGTCCGAGCCGCTCTTCTCCTCCCTGGGTGTCCTCAGGATGCTCCTCATCCGTCGCATCTCCGTCGTGGTGCAGGAGTTGAGCAGGTGGATGAGGATGAGCGTCCTCTTGCCTTCCAGGATGTCACCGTTTATCTCCTTGCCGTACACCTTCTCGGACGCCGACAGGTTGAGGGTGTCGTCGGTGATCTGGAAAGCGAGCCCCAGGTCGAGTGCGTAGCGCGTGAACGCCTCCAGCTGGTCCGCCTTGGCGTAGTCGCTGCCGATGATCAGCCCAGTCCGGCAGGGGGTGATGGTCGTGTACCAGCACGTCTTGCCCTCGCAGAGGCTGAAGTAGTCCGCGGGGTTCAGGTCCGTCCTGTTCTCCTTGACGTAGGTTAGCTCGGCTATCTGGCCTGCGACGGTCTTGTTCGCCATGTTCTGGATCTCAAGGATGACCTGGAGGGACTTCCGTACGCCTATCACGCCGAGGTTATCGATCAAAGGCGACATGCTCAGTATCTTCAGCGCGTCGCCTGCGTTGGCGGCCAGAGCGAGCCCGTACTTTCGGTTCAGCGTCAGGTCGCCTCTCCGGTAAAGCG
>JBEKFK010000014.1:0-19949 GCA_050013375.1 Nitrososphaerales archaeon
CTCTCTTCGTCTACGGGCTTGTCTGGTTCCCCCTCATGCTGGGCCTCGGACTCTGGTACGGGAAGAAGAAGGGTGGCATCAACGGGGTGGTCATGGTCCCGATACTGATGGTAGGAAACGTCTTCACCCTCTACCTCTGGTACCTGGAGCTGGGCGTCATACACGCGCTCTGCCCGGTCTGCATAAGCCTGTATGGGCTGAACTATGCTATGACTGCGATCTGCCTGGCGATCGCGCTCAAGCAGGAATAGCCTGTTTCAGCCGTCTTCCCCGGTCGAAACCCCTCGCTGCGCCCCGAACAGCCCGGGACGACCGTGGGTCCTCTTTTTCATGGTTTCAAAGCCGAAACCCGCGATGCGACCCAAATCCAAGGTAGTAACTCTTATAACCCCATCTTCGACGATGGTCGAACTCTGATGAAATGATATGCCCGGATTACTCGCCTTCGTAGACATCTTCGTAGAATCGGCCCAGATGGATGACGTCGTGGCCGCCCTCAAGAAGCTCGAGAACTTGGAAGAACTGTACGAGGTCACCGGAGAGTACGACATCGTGACCCTCCTTTCCGCCTCAGACATCGAGGAGTTCAGGGAGGTCCTCAAGAACAAGATCATGAAGATAAAGGGAGTCAAGAGCACAGTGAGCTCGATAGTGCTCAAGTCGCACAAGGGTCCCCGCTGCGAGGACGAGCTCGAAAAAGTAGAGGCCCCGGCGCGTCAGTAGCGGCAGTGCTTCCGTACAATCTCTTGGTGACGGAGACCATAGTCGAAAAGAAACTTGGGATAATTGATAGACGCCATCCAGCTACTCTTTGTCATAGGTATCCTCGGATCGGCCATTCTGGCCGGCTGGCGCCTCTCTCCGTACATCGTCCGGGTCTACGCTAGGGCTCCCGGCCGGCTCGACCGGCTCCTAAACCCGGTCGAGAACGGCATCTACCGCGTAACCGGCGTAAACCCAAGCCATCGAATGGGCTGGAAGGAGTACTTTTTCGCAGCTCTGCTCGTGAACATCGTCCAGATGGCCATCTGCTTCGTCATCCTGACGTACCAGAACCTACTGCCTCTGAACCCCCAGCACTTCTCCGGGTTGTCATGGAGCCTGGCGTTGAACACGGCAATATCGATCGCCACGAACACGAATCTTCAGCACTACAACGGTGAGTACGCCCTCTCCTACCTCAGCCAGATGTCGGCCATCCAGTTCCTCCAGTTCACCTCTGCCGCCACCGGGATCTGCGTGGCAATCGCCTTCACCAGAGGGCTGACCAGCGGCTCGAAGGACATGGGGAACTTCTACGTCGACTTCGTCCGGTCCATCACCAGGATCCTGATCCCGCTCTGCCTCGTCGCCTCGGTCGTGCTGGTCTGGCTGGGCATCCCCCAGACCATCAGCGGCTACGTCAATGCTACCACGATAGAGGGGCTGGTGAACGGCGCCTCCGAGGTGATTCGGATCGGGCCTGTCGCCTCGCTCGTCTCGATCATGCAGCTGGGGACCAACGGGGGAGGGTACTACGGCGCGAACTCCGCCAACCCGTTCCAGAACCCCAACCCCGCCACCGACATCTTCGAGATATTCCTGATGCTCCTGCTGCCGACCACCCTATGCTTCGTCTACGGGGAGGTACTGGGCAAGAAGCGCGAGACGCGGCCGCTGCTCTGGGGGGCGTACCTGCTCTTCGCCATCGACTTGGTCATCGGGCTCATCCCGAACACGGTGCTCGGCGCGGGGATCGAGACCCGGTTCGGCGGCTTCTTCTCGGCCTTCTGGACGGTCGTGACGACGGCCGTGACGACCGGCTCCGTCAACTCCTCCCTAGGGGGACAGCACGCCCTGACCATACTTGCGGCGTTCATGGGGATGCTGATCCAGTCCACGCCCGGAGGCAAGGGCGTGGGGCTCATGTACATGGTCATGTACATCATCATCACGGTCTTCATCGTGGGCCTGATGTCGGGCCGGACGCCCGAGTACCTTGGGATCAAGATCACCTCTAGGGACGTCAAGCTCGTCATGATAGCCTTCCTGATCCACCCGCTGATAATCCTGATCCCAACCCTAGTCGCATTTGCGTCAGGAGCCGCTGCTGCAATCGGGGTGGGGACCAGCGCCTCCGGGTTCACGCAGGTCTTCTACGAGTTCACATCGGCTGCGGCGAACAACGGCTCCGACTTCCTCGGCGCGTCCGCGAACACGGTCTTCTTCAACGTCTCCACAGGGATCGTGATGCTCCTGGGGCGGTATGCGCCCATCGGGATACTCGTCGCCCTCTCCGGCTCGATGATGGGCAGGAAGAGGGGAGACGAGGTCGGCCTCAAGACCGACAGCCCGATCTTCACACTCGTGCTAGTAGCGAGCATCCTTATCCTGGTGGTGCTCACCTTCTTCCCGTTCCTGGCGCTCGGCCCGATCCTGCAATACTTCCAGGGAGTTTGAGAAAGTTGGATCAACTCACACCAGATAGGGTCGAGAAACCGGGGACGGCCAGGGTGGCCCACCGACCTAGGGCACTCACGGGACGGCTCCTGGCCGACTCGCTGGTCCGGCTCAGCCCGAGGTCCCTCGTGGCGAACCCCGTGATGCTCATCGTCGAGCTCACCTTCTTCATCGTCGCCGCGATGGCGGTCTACCCACAGGGGTTCGTGGGCGTCGCGAGCGTCGGCGAGCGGCTCTTCTACGTCGAGGTCGCGGCCATCCTTATCATAACCGTCTGGTTCAGCACGCTCTCCGATGCGCTCGCCGAGCAGCAGGCGAAGAACACGGCGAGCAGCCTCAGGAAGCTCGAGACCCAGGTGGTGAGCAAGAAGGTTGTGACCCAGGGGTGGTCCAGGGAGATAATCCCGACGCCCTCCTCGCAGCTGCTGAAGGGCGAGCTGATCCTCCTCGAGAAGAACGACCTGGTCCCGATAGACGCCGAGGTCCTAGAGGGCATAGCCATGGTGGACGAGTCTCTCCTGACGGGCGAGTCCGCCCCGGTGAGAAAGGCGCCTGGCGACGCCCTCATCGGCGGTTCGCTGATCGTCAGCGACACCCTGACCGCGAGGGTCGCGGCGAACCCCGGCGAGAGCTACCTGAACCAGATGATCAAGCTCGTCGAGTCCTCGAAGAGGCCGAAGACCCCCAACGAGCAGGCGGTCACGATGGTCCTGATAGGGCTGACCGCGATATTCACCATAATCATCGTGGCGCTCCTGGGCCTCTCCATCACGCTCGGGCTTGCGGCCGACCTCTCGGTCCTGATCGCCCTCTACGTCTGCCTCCTCCCGACGACCATCGGCGCGCTCCTCCCGGCGATCGGCCTCTCCGGCATCTCGAGGCTTTACGAAAGGAAGATCGTCGCAAAGTCAGGGAAGGCCATAGAGACCGCCGGCGACGCCGACGTCATCCTGCTCGACAAGACGGGGACGATCACCGTCGGCAACAGGGAGGCGATCCAGTTCGTGCCCTTCGAGGGGCACACCGAGCGGGAGGTGGGAGAGTCGGCCTTCCTCTCGTCCTGGCAGGACGACACCCCGGAGGGCAGGAGCATCATCAGGCTGGCCTACGGGAAGGGTTTCGTCCCCTCCGAGCTCAACGCGCTCGCGCTCTCCCAGGCCTACGAGTTCTCCGCCAGCACCCGCACGAGCGGGGTGAAGATATCGAAGGCCACGTCCTTCATGCTGCCCAAGGGCGGGCCCGAGAGGGGCCGGTTCAGGAGGAAGTCCTCTAGGTACGACATGACGGGGTCAGACGTGGCCCCTGAGGCGGAGGTCGAGATCATCAAGGGCTCTCCGGACGCGGTGAAGGCTAAGGTGGCCTCGGTCCCTCTGACATTCGAGGTCGTCGTCGACGGAATCTCCTCCGCCGGCGAGACGCCTATTGCCATCGAACGGAACGGCGAGATGCTGGGGATCATCAGGCTGAAGGACGTCCTCAAGTCAGGGATCAGGGAGAAGATCCAGGCGGTCAAGATGATGGGTATCCGGCCGGTGATGATCACTGGAGACCAGCCGCTGACCGCCAAGAGCATCGCCTCCGAGGTCGGCATCGATGAGTTCGTGCCGAAGGCTAAGCCCGAAGACAAGTTCGAGATAGTCAAGAAGGAGCAGGGGCAGTCGAGGATAGTCGCCATGATAGGGGACGGGACGAACGACGCCCCGGCGCTCGCGGTAGCGGACGTCGGGCTGGCTATGAACTCGGGGACGGAGGCGGCCAAGGAGGCCGCCAACATGGTCGACCTGGAGTCAAACCCGGCGAAGATAATCGACGTCGTCCTCCTCGGAAAGCAGCTCCTGATGACAAGGGGGGCGGTCACCGCGTTCAGCATTGCCAACGACATCGCCAAGTACTTCGCGATAGTCCCTGTGCTCTTCGCAGCGACCCTGCCTCAGCTGACGGGCCTGAACATACTCCACCTCGGGCTGCACACCGCGGTCCTCTCGGCGCTCATCTTCAACGCCGTAATCATCCCGATGCTGATCCCGCTAGCCATGCGCGGAGTAAGCTTCAAGCCCGCGGGGACCATGACAATCTTCCTACGGAACGTCCTGATCTACGGAGTGGGAGGGGTGATAGTGCCCTTCGTTGGAATCAAGCTGATAGATCTTCTGATATCAGCGTTGTAGGTGAAATGCTTGGAAACAACAAGAGACAACAAGGACGGAGGAGAAAAGGCCGACTACCGGCCCGTCGTAGGCATAGCCATCGTCTCGCTCCTGGTCTGTGGGCTGTTCTTCCCGCTGCTCATCACAGGGATAGCGCAGGTGGTCCTCCCCACGCAGGCCAACGGCAACCTCGCCCGCCTCCCCGATGGACAGACCGTCGGGTCTTACAACATCGCCCAGAACTTCACGCTCCCGATCTTCTTCCACACCAGGGACGAGTCGCAGTCGGCGTCCGGACTGGACCCGGACATCACGGTCCAGCAGGCGGACTCCCAGGTCGCCGGGATAAGCAACGCGACCGGGATAGCGACGGCGAGCCTCCTTCAGCTCGTGAACAGCAACATCGACCAGCAGGGACGCTACGTCGAGCTGCAGTATGTCAACGTCCTCGTCCTCAATCTGGACCTCATTCAGATGTACCCGTTGACGTACGGCGCCTACACGTGACCTCCCGCCGCGCTATCCGATAAATAGCCGGCCGACTAAACTCCGGGGGAGTCTGTTTGTCGTCGGGCTCGCCGCTCGTGGACGCCTCGGAAATCGTGAAGCGCTACGGGGTCGTCTCCGCCCTCTCCGGTCTCGACCTGAAGGTGATGCCCGGGGAGGTCTACGGCCTGCTGGGCCCGAACGGCGCCGGCAAGACGACCACCCTGCGCATCCTCAGCGGCCTCGAGACCCCTACGAGCGGTTCGCTGAGAGTCGTCGGCTACGACCCGGTCTCGCAGAGGATCGAGGTCAAGCGCAGGACGGGTTACGTCGCCGAGTCAGCAGTCCTGTACGAGTCGCTCACTCCGAGGGAGTACTTCGAGTTCGTCGCCTCGACGAGGGAGCTCGACGGCCGCGTGAAGGAGAGGGTCGCCCGACTGGCCTCCGTCTTCGAGATAGGGGCGAGCCTCGACACCCCCGTGGGCGCGCTGTCGCTGGGGACGAAGCAGAAGATATCTGTGATCGCCGCGCTGATGCACGAACCGCCCCTCCTGCTGCTGGACGAGCCCCTGAACGGGCTAGACGCCAAGAGCAGCAGGATCCTGAAGGAGGTGGTCCTCCTGCACACCGAGCGGCGGGGGGCCGTCATCTTCTCGACCCACGTGATGGAGGTCGCGGAGGGTATGTGCACCAAGATCGGCATCATAGACGGCGGCAGGATCGTCGCCGAGGGGACGATGGATGAACTCAGGGAGCTCTCCGGCCGCAGGGGTAGCTCTCTCGAGGACGTCTTCCTGAAGGTCACGAACGAGGAGGGGTTCATCGCGGACGCGGTCGCGAGGCTCAGGGAGGGTGGGACCAGCGGACCTGGCTGAGGCGTGGAGGGCAAGCAGGATCTCCTACGCCGAGCTCGTCTACCGGCCTCTCCTGAAGTCGGGGTACCCCACCAAGGACTCGGGATCAAAGAAGTCCGTGCGGAACGCCCTCCGAGGAGCAGCCTTCAACAAGCTCGTCTTCTCCTTCTTCACTATGGGCGGCGCAGCCTTCCCTTTCTTCCTCTATCGGCTCGGTCTGGAGTCGATCTCACTCAGGCTGGCGGTCGCTCTAAGCGTCCTCCTGGTCTTCGGCTACATCGTCCTGTACGCGATCCAGATTCTCCCCTCTTTCGTGAGCGCCGGGTCTTTTGCACCCCTCGCTCTACTTCCTCTCACCCCGAGGGAGTCGACCAGGGTCGCGGCCTTCACTCTCTGGAGAACCCTGGACATCATACTCGTCCTCAGCCTCCTGGCCCAGGCGCTCACGCTGGCCTACTTCACGGGGTCCGCTGTGGCGACGACCGTCGTCTTCGCCGCGACGGCGGCCGGGTCTGTCCTCGCGGTCGGGGCCGCGCTCTGGCTGACCTCGATCTTCCAGAGAAGGCTGGAGGGCGGCAGCATGGCGGGACTGCGCGGGTTCCTCCGGCCCGTACTCTTCATCCTCTGGGGGCTCGGCGTTATGAGCGCGGTCTTCCTCTTCAGCCTGGTGTCCTTCGTTGCCCCGCCGCTCAACGCTCTGCTCGCCGGCTCGGGCACGCTGGCGGGGGCCGCCGCGTCGCTGGCCTTCCCGTTCTCGGCGGGCATACTCGTCGCGTCCGCAGCCGGGGAGGCGGTCGGCCCACTCTCGATCTCGCTCTCGGTCACCGGCCTGGTCATCGTTCTGGCCGCCGCCGCGGCCTCCGCAGTCGGCGCGTCGAGGATCATCAATGGCGTGGTCCTCCCTGCCAGAGCGGGGGCCGCTGGAAGGCACGCGGTCGACTACTCCTTTGCCGTCCGAAGTCCACTCTCGGGTTACGCGATCAAAGACCTGCGCGTCTCGTCGCGCAACCCGGCCACCGGTTTCGTCTTCGCCCTCCCCGTCTTCGAGATCCTGGCGGTGGTTCTCCCTCTGACCGCGACCCCGGTCGTCAGGATGTCCGCCCTGTTGGTCGGGTCCCAGGTTGGTGGGGGGTTCGCGCTCTTCATCGCCTTTCTCCTCGTCACCGTGGAGGACCTAGGAATCGAGCGCCGGTCCGCGCTCCCGCTCAACGAGGCGATCAGGACGCTCTCCAAGGTGATCATCTCGACCGCGACCTACATGCCGGTGCCCGCGGTGCTCGCGGTGCTGCTCCTCACCAAGCCCGCCACGTTCGACGGCGGAGCGGTCATCCCTTTCGCGGCCGTGCTCTCGGTCTTCGCCGCTTGTGTCGTCGAGGTCCGCGTGCTGAAGACCCTCACCGAGCGCCGCAGAGGGGCGGCGATCCGGTTCGCGGCCGGTGTCGGTTCGGGCGAGTGCGTTCTGGTACTCCCGGCGCTCCTCTACTCTGCTGAGTTCATTGTCTCCAGGAGCCACGCACTCTCCACAGAGTTGCTCGCAGCTTGCTCGGCCACAGAGCTGGTTGCCGCCGCGGCCGTCCTTTGGCGGGCGCGGGTGCCGACCTCCCCGAAAGCAGATTCGCCGCACCATGGAATCCCGGAGGCGACGGGCGATTAGGTCTCCCGGGAGACGAGGAGGGAGGCGCCGACGGAACAACCGCCTCTACCTCGTGCTGGCCGTTGCTGCTGCGGCGGTCGCGATCGTGATCGCGGGCGCGGTGGTAATCCGCTTGGGTTCCACCGGGACGACGGGCGCGCCCAAGCCCGTCATCCTCTACATCAACCAGGGAAATGGGGCGGTAAACGAGACGAACTTCGGTTCGATGCTCTCCTTCTCCAAAGCGCAAGGGTTCAACACCATATTCTTCCAGATCTACAGGGAAGGGGTACTCATCTTCCAGCCAGCCCAGCTCACTTCCTTCGTTGCCCAAGCCCACGGGCAAGGGCTCAAGATCTTCTTCGCACTCTACTTCACGAACTCGTCGCAGCCCGTCCCGTCCTCGGTCTTCCCTCTCGGGGAGGACGGGATAAGCCTAGACATGTCGACCCTGTCGCTCTCCGCCCAGACCTCCTTGTTCACCGCCGTCAAGCAGGGGTTCCAAACCGGGCAGGTCGCCATCACGACGACGGATTTCACCCTCCCGCTGAAGCCCGACCTGCTGGTGTTCGAGACCTATGGCGCCCAGGACCAGTCATACATCCGTCCTGGAGTCATCGGGAGCGTCGGGGTCTTCGCCACCGCCGGCCGGGCGGACTACGAGCAGCAGTACCAGTACGCCCTCCAGAACAGCGACGGGGTGATGGTCTTCGATTACGCCGGGCTGATGAAGAGCGGGTACTAGAGGCCGGTGGATGTAGCCGAGCGGAATTCAGTGATTTTTTATATCCCGAGCCGAAATCGTGGCGTCACAATCATGGAGCCGCAGACGCTGCCTGACGGCATCGAGATACTCGCGCCGGCGAGTGACGAGTCGTCGGCTATCCTGACGCCGGAGGCCCTGAAGTTCGTCAAGGTCCTGCACAAGGAACTCTCTGACACCCGGAAGATGCTCCTCCAGAGGCGCGCGGATAGACAGAGGCAGTACGACTCCGGAGTCCTGCCCAGCTTCCCCCTCGGCCGCGACGCGATGTCGGCGGTGCCCTGGACCGTTAGGGGTGCCCCGCACGACCTCAAGCGGAGGAAGGTGGAGATCACGGGGCCGGCCGGCGACAGGAAGATGGTCGTCAACGCCCTCAACTCCGGGGCCGACGTCTACATGGCGGACTTCGAGGACTCGCTCGCGCCCACCTGGAGGGAGGTCATACAGGGACAGATCAACCTCAGGGACGCCGTGAACGGGACGATCGCGTTCGAATCACCCGAAGGAAAATCCTACCGCCTCAACGAGAAGGTCGCGACACTCATGGTGAGGCCCCGCGGCCTGCACCTGCTCGAGGAACACGTGAGGATCGACGGCGAGGCGGTCTCGGCGTCGCTCTTCGACTTCGGGCTCTTCTTCCACCACAACACACGGGAGCTGAGGCTGAGATACTCCGGACCGTACTTCTACATCCCGAAGATCGAGAGCAGCCTCGAGGCCCGCTTCTGGGACCGGATGTTCACCAAGGCGGAGGAGTACCTGGTGGTCCCCCAGGGGACCATAAGGGCGACCGCCCTCATAGAGACCCTCCCCGCCGCGTTCGAGATGGAGGAGATACTCTACAACCTCCGGGACCACATCGTCGGGCTCAACTGCGGCAGATGGGACTACATCTTCAGCTACATCAAGAAGCTGAGCATCTACCCGCAGTTCGTGCTGCCGGACCGCTCGCGGGTGACCATGGACAAGGCCTTTCTGGCGAGCTACGTCAATCTTCTGATCAAGACCTGCCACCGTCGGGGCGCTTATGCCATCGGGGGCATGTCCGCCTTCATCCCCGTCCGGGGAGACGAGAAGGCGAACGAGGTCGCCTTCGAGAGGGTAAGGGCAGACAAGGAACGTGAGGTGCGGCTGGGACACGACGGCACCTGGGTGGCCCATCCCGCGCTCGTCAAGGTAGCGAGGGAGGTCTTCGACTCTGGGATGGAGGGGCTCAACCAGCTCAAGGTCCTCCGGGAGGACGTCAACGTCAACAGGGACGACCTACTCCGGGTGCCCGATGGCGAGATAACCGAGGCGGGAGTCAGGGCCGACGTCAGCGTTGCGCTCCAGTACCTCGGGTCCTGGCTCTCCGGGAGGGGGTGCGTCCCGATAAACAACCTGATGGAGGACGCGGCCACGGCCGAGATCTCCCGAGCGCAGCTCTGGCAATGGATCAGGCACGGGGCCCCCCTCTCGGACGGTAGGAGGGTCACCCTCGAGATGGTGACCGCGATGATAGCCGAGGAGGTCTCGCGGCTCACCGCGATCGGCGGTGCCGACGGCGCATCGTCCCAGATCCCGCGCGCAGGGGACCTGCTCCTTTCCCTCGTGGGGGCCGTCGAGTTCCCGGAGTTCCTCACGATCCCGGCATACGGGGAGCTTCTGGGCCTCGAGTGGGCCGCTCAGCATCCGGCCGGGTGAGAGGTCGGCCGGACCCGCGTCCGGTTGGCCCCAATTGTTTTTAGGGCCGCGCCGGGGAACAAGTGACGCCATCCATGGACCGGGTCGGGATACTCATCGTCTCAAAGTGCCTCAGCGCCGCGGCGATGATCGGCGCCTTCAGGAGGAGCTCCAAGTACGCGCCTGAGTTCTACGTGGCCGAGCGTCAGCTCAATCCCTACAACTCGGAGGTCGCGACGGCCCATCAGGTCATTCCAGACCTCGACCTGCTCGAGGTCGCTGCATTCGCGCGGAAGCACAAGGGAAAGATCAGCTTCGGGCTGACGGACACGGAGGACTTCATCACGGCCGGGGGCAGGGACGTCGTGGAGCACGAGAGCGGCGTCCCGATGCTCTGCGTGGACCGCAACCATGCGGTCGAGAAGAGCAAGGCGGACCAGAGGCTGCTCTTCGATAAAATCTTCGAGGGCGCGAACCCGAGATTCGCCGTCTTCGACCCGAAGGATTTTCGCACGGAAGCGGCGGCGGTCACCCAGTTCAAGAGGTTCGCCTCCGAGATCAGGGAGCCTGTCATCAAGCCGGACGCGCCCGCACGGGGAGCTGGAGTGGGCGTCTGGGGCAAGGATTTCGATACGGAGAAGGAGATGGTGGGGTTCTTCCGCAGCGTCTTCGCGAGGGGGAGGGTCGTCGTGGAGGAGAAGGTCGAAGGAGAGGAGTCGAGCTTCCAGGCGTTCAGCGACGGACGGCACTTCGTGGTGGCGCCCCAGACCCGGGACTACAAGCGGGCGCTCGAGGGCGACCACGGACGTCTGACAGGTGGCATGGGGAGCTACAGGGGGTCCGAGCCCCATCTTCCCTTCCTGAGGCCGTCTGAATGGGAGCAAGTCGTGGCCGCGGAGAAGCGCGCGTTCGACCGTTGGAGGGGCAGAGGCTCGGACCCGGGCCTCCGTGGAATCGTCCTCTACGATGCTCTGATGCACACCGGCAACGGTTTCAAGGTGCTCGAGAGGAACAGCCGGGGGGGCAACACCGAGCAGATCAGCGTCCTAGCAACGATCGAGGACGACTTCGTGGACGTCTGTTTCAGGATTCTCGAGGGGTCGCTGAAGAGCATACGATTCTCTAGGAAGGCCTCTGTGGTGATGTGCGCCGTCCCCCGCGGGTACGGGATCCCCCAGACGCTCCCCGTCGAGAAGGCGAGCATCGACCTCACTGCCGCCTTCGCGCTCCAGCGGAGCAGCGAGGGGCTGGGTGTCTTTCCGATGGACGTGAGGGTTGAAGGAGGCTCGACCTACCTGGGCGGGTCCCGCGCCGTCGCAGTGGTGGGGACGCGTCCGACCATGGAGGAGGCGAGGGCGCTCGCGCTCGCCGGCGCCGACGCGCTCAGGGGCCCGGTCCGCACCAGGCGGGACATCGCCGGCGCCCGCGACCTCAGGAGGAGCGCAGAGCACATGGAGTCGCTGAGGCCCCACCGCGGCACATGAGGCGGACCGGTTTGCGCGGGACGAGCGCTGGAGGGCCGCGCTCAGTGTTTGAAAGCCCTGACGTGGGTTAGTCCCATGGCGATCCCGTACTCGTCGGCGGCCGCCACGATGTCCGGGTCGCTCACAGAACCCCCCGGCTGCACCACGGCGCCGATCCCGGCCCTCCCAAGCAGGTCGATGTTGTCCCTGAACGGGAAGAATCCGTCTGAAGCGCACACCGCGCCCCTCGCCCGCTCGCCGGCGTTCTCGAGCGCGATCCTCACAGCGCCGTTCCTCTTCCGGAAGCTCGCGACCCCGAGGGTCCAGAAGTGTGTCAGGCGGCCGTTCTCGTATCTGCCGTCGGCGACGACTATGCCGTTGGACGGGACCCTCCTGACCACCTCCCAGGCGGAGAGGAGCTTGGCCCTCACCGCCTCTTCGGGCTGCGCCTTCGTGGGGAAGGTGATCCTCCCTTCTTCGAGCCCGTCCCTGTAGTCGACCGACTCCTGCAGGAGCACGGCACCCTCCAGCACCCTGAGGTCGAACGGGTAGTCTGTCCCGGTCGTGCTCTGTATGATCCTGATCTTCTTCTTCTGTTTCTTCTCTAGGCACTCCACCGCCTCAGGCTTGTACGAGGGGGCGATCAGTATCTCGGTGTAGACCGAGGAGTCCTTGACGCCCTCGTTCTTGCCGATCAGCATCGCGGTCTCGAGGTCGACCTCCCGGTTCAGGACGACCGTCCCCCCGAAATCGGCCTCGGGGTCGCAAGAGTGTGCGAGCGAGTATGCCTCCGAGATCGCAGGTGCGAACGCGAACCCGCTGATGTTACCGTGCTTGACCGTGGCTGCGGCGGCTACGCCTTCGAACCCCCCCAGTATGTCGTACGCGGACCCGATATCGAGGTAGTTGTTGAAGGAGAGCGTCTCGCCTGCGAGCTGCTTCCATCCGGTCATACCACGGGCGCCGTCGATCGAGTAGATCGTCGCTCGCTGGTCGGGATTCTCGCCGTACTTCGCATCCTGGAACTTCGACGCCGAGAGCAGGTACTTCCCCGGAAGCCCGGGGTCCTTCTCGAGCCGTTTCCAGAGGCCGTTGTAGATGGCCGCGTCATAGGACGCAGTCACCGAGAACGCCTCCACCGCAAGCCGCCGGCGTGCGGCGAGGGTCGTCCTGCCCGAGTTCGACCTGAGCTCCTCGACCACGTAGCCGTAGAGCCTCGGCGAGGGGACGACGGTGACGTACTCGAAATTCTTTGACGAGGCCCTCACCATCGACGGCCCGCCGATGTCGATGTTCTCGATGACCTTCTCGTCGTTGGCTTCCTTGTCCCTGACGACCCTCTCGAAGGGATAGAAGTTGACTACCACCATGTCTATCGGGTCGACCTTCATCGCCCGGAGCTCGGCGAGGTGCTCGGGCGTCCTCTTGGCGAGTATGGCGCCGAAGAGCGGCGAGTGCAGGGTCTTCACCCTGCCAGAGAGGGACTGGGGCAGGTTCATGTCGTCCTGGAGGCTGCGGACCGGTATGCCGGCCTCCTTCAGCGCAGAGTGCGTCCCGCCGGTCGCAAGCAGGGTTATCTTGAACGCGGAGAGCTCACGGGCGAACTCGACCAGCCCGCTCTTGTCCGCGACGCTGATCAGGGCCGTCTTCACCTCTACGAGGTTATCCTCCATGACGTGCGGCGCGCGACGGTAGAGGTTATTGTCCGTTTTGATGCACCGAACGCGCGATTAACATCCCCGAGATAAAAGTCACTTAAATAGCGAGGGGTTTTGTCACAGATTACGACCAAGAAGCGCATTTTTCAGGTTAACGTCGTGATTTCCAACAAGGAAGGGGCGCGCGACCCAGAGGGCGAGACGATCCTGCGCGACCTCGTCCACAAGTCGGGCTTCGGGGACGTGAAGAGCATCCGGGCCGGCAAGTCCCTGCGGGTCGATGTCGAGGCCAGCGACGACATGGCGGCAGCGGCCCTGGTGAGGAAGATGTGCGACGAACTACGAATATACAACCCTGCGGCTCACTCCCTCGTCGTGGAAGCGGGGCGATTCGCCGAGTGAAGGTCGCCGTAGTACGGTTCCCCGGTTCGAACTGCGACCTCGACGCGGTCGCGGCGATCAGGGGCATCCCTGGCCTATCTCCGGCTCTGGTCTGGCACGAGAGCGACAAGCTAGGTCGATACGACGCGGTCGTTCTCCCCGGCGGCTTCTCGTTCGGCGACTACCTCAGGGCCGGCTCCATAGCGGCCCGAAGCCCCGCGATGTCCGCCATAAGGAAGATGGCCGAGAGGGGGGCGCCGATACTGGGTGTGTGCAACGGCTTCCAGATCCTCGTCGAGGCCGGCCTCCTGCCCGGGGCCCTCCTGCGCAACTCGTCGCTGAAGTTCGTCTGCGACTGGGTGAACGTCAGGGTAGACTCCCCCCGAACTCCGTTCACGACCCTGGCCCAGGAGGGCCAGGTGCTCAAGATGCCGATAGCACACGGGGAAGGCAGGTACTACGCCTCGGACGACGAGATGCGCGCCCTCGAGAGGAGCAACAGCATAGTCTTCAGGTACTCGGACGAGCACGGGAAGGCCCTCCGAGGGTCGAACCCCACCGGCACGTCGAGGAACGTCGCTGGCATCTCCAACGAGCGAGGGAACGTCGTCGGTCTGATGCCGCACCCGGAGCGCGCCTGCGACCCCCTTCTCAGCCCGTCCGGCTCGGTCGACGGCCGCCTGATATTCGCCTCGCTTCTGGAGCGTGCGAGATGAGATGAGCCTCGACACGTTGCAGCTCGGACTGACGCAGGGAGAGATCGAGACCGTGCGCCGGGGCCTGGGGAGGGAGCCCAACGAGCTTGAATGGTCGATAGTCGACGCGGAGTGGTCCGAGCACAGCAGCTACAAGTCCTCCAAGGCCCTCCTCCGGCTCTTCCCCACCAAGGGGAAGAGGGTCGTGCTCGGCCCGGGCTACGACGCCGGGGTGGTCGACGTCGGAGATGGCTACGTGGTGACGCTCCACATCGAGAGCCACAACCACCCCTCCGCAGTGGATCCCTACGGCGGCTCATCCACCGGGATCGGCGGGGTGCTGAGGGACATCCTCTCGATGGGAACCAGGCCGATCGCCCTTGTGGACCTCCTCAGATTCGGGAGGATGGACAAGAGCGCCCACTCCCGCTGGCTGTTCAGGAACGTGGTCCGCGGCATAGCCGACTACGGAAACTGCGTCGGAGTACCCACGGTCGCGGGCGACATCGAGTTTGACGAGAGCTTCGAGAGGAACTGCCTCGTCGACGTGGCCTGCGTCGGCCTGGGCAGAAAGGGCGACCTGATACTGGGAGAGGCCAAGACCCCCGGGGACATCCTGGTGCTCATCGGAGGTAGCACGGGCCGGGACGGTATCAGGGGCGCGACCTTCGCGTCGAAGAATCTCTCGAACAGGGCCGAGGAGGACAGGTCGTCCGTACAGGTCCCGGACCCCTTCATGAAGAAGCTGCTCATCGACTCCCTCCTGGAGGCAGTGGGAACGAGGCTCATCCGCGGGATGAAGGACCTGGGAGGGGGCGGCCTCTCCACGGCCCTCTCCGAGGTGGCCTCGAGCGGCGGGACCGGGGTCGAGGTCGACCTGGGCGAGGTGAGATGCCGTGAGAGCGACATGTCGCCCACCGAGATCATGATATCGGAGTCACAGGAGCGGATGCTCCTAGTCCTCTCGCCCGGTGCAGCAGAGCCGATTCTCGCGATTCTCCGGAAGTACGACGTCCCCTACTCGGCGATCGGTCGCGTCACCGCGGACGGGAACCTCACGTTGAAGTGGAAGGGGAAGGTCGTCGCGAGGCTGCCGGCCGTGCTGGTCGTAAACGCGCCTCTCATCCCGTGGCCGAGCAAGAAGCCCTCGGCGCGGGAGCCGATGGAAGGACGACCGCTCCCGACCCCTGGACTAGGCCGGACCATCATCTCGCTCCTTGGGAGTCCCAACATCGCGAGCAAGCGTTGGGTCTACAGGCAGTATGACCACGAGGTTGGGGTTCGGACGGTCCTCAGACCAGGCCAGGCCGACGCCGCCCTCCTCCGCCTGCCGAACGGCAGCCTCCTCGCTGTGAAGGGGGACGGGAACAGCGCGCACTCGTCGCTCGACCCATACAACGGGGCGGCAGGGTGCGTCGCCGAGGCATGCAGGAACGTCGTCTCGGTCGGGGCCGAACCCATAGCGCTCGTCGACCACCTCCAGTTCGGGGACCCGTCCGACCCGGAGGTCTACTGGTCGTTCGGCGAGTCGATCCGGGGCATGGCCGACTACTGCACCGCCGTCGGGCTCCCGGTCGTCGGGGGCAAGGTGAGCTTCTACAACGAAGATTCCGACACGAAACTGGCGATCAAGCCCTCGCCCATCGCGCTCGTCGTAGGCCTGGTCAGGGACGAGAAGGACCTGGTCTCTATGGGCTTCGAGCGCGAGGGAGACTCTGTGCTAGTAGTCGGAGAGACGAGGCCTGAGCTGGGGGGCTCCGAGTACCACCGCCTCCTTGGGAGCCCTGGCAGAGGGGCCGTCCCGAAGCCGTCGCCCTCCGCCGACGGCGCGCTCTACAAGGCGGTCGTCGACCTGATCCGCTCGGGTGCAGCGAGTTCGGTGCACGACTGTTCCAGGGGCGGACTCGCCGTGGCGCTAGCTGAGATGTCCGTGGCGGGCGGGCGCGGAGCCAGGGTCGACCTCGGGAAGGTGCCGGCCTCGGACTGCAGGGCCTCCGACATTCTATTCTCCGAGTCGCACGGACGGTTCGTTATGGCCACCGGAGACCCGAGGGCCGCCTCGCGGCTCCTCTCGGCGAGGGGAATCGCCCATGCGCGTGTGGGAGATGTTGAAGGAGGGAAACTCCGGTTCGGCTTGGGTAGCAAGCCGATGACGGCCCTGGACGTGACCGCGCTGAAGCAGAGCTACGAGGGCAGCATCGGGAGGCTGATGGACTGATGGGCGCGAGAGAGGCCTGCGGCGTGGTTGGAGCGCACTCGACCAAGGGCGTCGACGTCGTCCCCAAGCTCCTCAAGGGGCTGGAGGCCCTGCAGCACAGGGGACAGGAGTCGTGGGGGATCGCTGTGACCGGGAAGCCGGTGTACAAGAAGATGGGGCTCGCCTTCAACTGGTACAACTTCGCCCAGGAGCTCTCTGCCTACAAGGGCCCGGCAGGGATAGGCCACGTCCGGTACTCCACGAAGGGGCGCTCCAACCTCGACAACGCCCAGCCGGTGCAGATAGGCACGGAGTTCTCGATCGCCCACAACGGGACGATAGTCAACGCCGAGCAGCTGGCGCGGGCCGTCTCGGCGACCTACAAGGGGCGGTGCGGGACCGACACCAAGGCGGCGGGCTACAGGCTCCTTCAGATACTGAGGCAGGAGAACGACTGGTTCTACGCCTTCGAGCGGCTCGGAAAGGAGCTGATCGGCGCATACTCGTTCGTGATCCTCAACAGGCGCGGGGAGGTCTTTGCGATCAGGGACCCCCGCGGCTACAGGCCTCTCTGCCTCGGTTACCACCAAAAGTCCCACACCTACGTCGCCGCCTCGGAGAGCTGCGCGCTCTCCGCCATCGACGCCGAGTTCGTGCGGGACATCGAGCCGGGCGAGATGGTCCGGCTGGGTGGACCCAAGAGGGGCCTCGAGTCGTTCCGCTTTGCCCCTCGCACAGAGAGCGCATACTGCTCATTCGAGTACACCTACTTTGCCCACCCTTCGTCCCGGGTGAACGGGGTCAGCGTATACGAGGCGAGGAAGAAGGTCGGGAAGATCCTTGCGAAGAAGCACGGGATGAGGGGCAACGTGGTCATACCCGTCCCAGACTCGGCGAGGCCCGCCGCGCTCGGGTACTCGGTCCAGAGCGGGATCCCCATGGACGAGGGTCTGATGAAGGACCGCTATCGGAGGAAGGGCAGCATGAGGAGCTTCATCGAGCCCAGGCAGAGCGGGCGAGAGGAGGTCGTCAAGAGGATAATCCCCATCCGCGAGGCGATCGAGGGCAAGGAGGTGATAGTGGTGGACGACAGCGTCGTGAGGGGAACCAGCTCCCGGATCATCGTCGACTCGCTCAAGAAGGCCGGCGCCAAGCGGGTCGGGATGGTCGTGACGTTCCCGCCGATCGCGTACCCCTGCTACATGGGCGTCGACTTCCCGAGCCGGGACGAGCTGATAGCCCACCAGGTCGCCAACGGCGATACGAGCATAGCGACCGTGGGCCGGAAGGTCGGCAAGGCGATCGGGGTCGAAGAGTTCCACTACAACGACATCGAGGGGCTGAGCCAGGCGATTGGCCTGCCCCAGTCGAGCCTCTGCTTCGCGTGCATCAACGGCGACTACTCCAAGCTCGGGATGACCCCGAACTTCAAGACGAAGAAGGCGATGAAGGGTTGACCTGCAAGATCGGGGTATTGGTCTCGGGGAGGGGATCGAACCTAGAAGCGCTCCTCAAGGCAACGACCAGCGGCTTCATCAAGAACGCGCCCATAGTGGTGGTCATCAGCAACAAGCCCGGGGTCCGCGCCCTCGACATCGCCAAGAGGTTTGGGACTCCCACCGAGGTGATCCCGGTTGAGGGCCAGGACCGCGGGGCCTACGACGCGAAGCTTACGGACGCGCTCATCGCCCACGGGGTAGAGCCAGGCTCGGGGCTCGTCCTCCTGGCGGGCTTCATGCGCCTCCTGAGCCCGGAGTTCGTCTCGCGGTACGGCGGCAGGGTGCTCAACATCCACCCGTCCCTCCTCCCGTCCTTCCCAGGCCTGAACGCGCAGCAGCAGGCCCTCGACGCCGGGGTACGGGTGACGGGCTGCACAGTCCACTTCGTCGTCCCCGAGGTGGACGCCGGTCCGATCATCCTGCAGAGGGCGGTCGAGGTCTTGGAGGGCGACTCTCTCGAGACCCTCTCGGCGAGGATACTCAAGCAGGAGCACGTAATCTACCCGTATGCGGTGAAGCTTTTTGTCGAGGGGAAACTGACCATGAAGGGAAGAAAGGTGACCATACGACCATGACCGCCATCCTGATGGACGGCAAGTCGGTGGCCGCTCAGACCAAGAAGACCCTAAGGGAGGAGGCCGACTACATGAAGAAGGTCGGGGTCGAGCCGAAGATCGCCACTATCCTGGTCGGGGACGACGCGCCCTCCAAGGTCTATCTCGCCAGCAAGCACAGAGCCGCGCAGGAGATCGGGATAAAGTCCGAGAACCACACTCTCTCCGGGATCGCGAGAGAGGAGGAGGTCGCAGAGCTCATCGACTCCCTGAACGCAGACCCCTCGGTCAGCGGGATACTTCTCCAGCTGCCGCTGCCGCAGCACCTCGACGGCCGGACGATGATCGAGAGGATCTCTCCGGCAAAGGACGTGGACGGCCTGACGTCGCAGAACATGGGCCGCCTTGTCTACGGACAGGCTAGCCTGATCCCGTGCACTCCCAGGGGTGTGATGGGGCTTCTCCACTTCTACAAGATCCCGATCGCCGGGCAGCGCGCGGTAATCATCAACAGGAGCGCCCTCGTCGGGAAGCCGCTCTTCCACCTGCTCCTCGCCGAAGACGCGACCGTCACCGTCTGCCACTCCAAGTCCCGCGACCTGCTCGGGATCACCCGCCAGGCGGACATACTCATCTCCGCCGTGGGGCGGAGGCCCCAGTTCTCGGTGACCAGGGAGATGGTCAGGGAGGGGGCGGTCGTCATCGACGTGGCCATGAACCGCATCGCGGGCAAGCTGATCGGCGACGTGGACTTCGAGGGCGTCTCGCCCAGGGCATCATACATCACGCCTGTCCCGGGAGGGGTCGGCCCGATGACCGTGATCATGCTCATGGAGAACACCCTCGTCGCTGCCGCCAAGCAGCACGGTCTGAAAGAGGCCTCGGTGCCAATCCTATGAGCAAGGAGGAGCTCCGGGCCGAGGCCCTCTATTCCAGGAGGAAGATCTCCATCTCACAGCTGGCTCGCGAAAGCCTGCTCGTCCAGGAGAACCTCGCTGCCCAGGACGAGTACCGCGAGGCCAAGCTCGTCGTCTGCTACGTCTCGAGAGACTACGAGGTCCAGACGACGGGGATAATAGTGCGGATGCTTGCCGAAGGGAAGAGGGTCGCAGTTCCACTCGTCGACGATCCGTCCCACTCGCTGCTCTTCTTCGGGATAAGCGGGCTAGACGAGCTATCTCCGGGGAGGTTCGGTGTCCTCGAGCCTGGTCGCGGATCGGAGCGGGTGACCCTGAGCGAGACCGACCTCGTCCTCGTCCCGCTCGTGGCCTGGGACGACCGCGGGCACCGGATCGGCTACGGCAGAGGTTACTTCGACCGGGCCCTGGCGATGCGCGGGCCCTCCCTTGCCATAGGGCTCGCCCTCGAATCGCAGCACATTCAGACGATACCCGAGGTCCCCTCCGACGTCTCCATGGACGTGGTCGTCACCGAGAAGAGGGTCCTGAGGTTTGCCCGGAGCTCGGTCTGAGTGGTTGATATGTCACTGAAGATGAGCGTAGCCATAATAGCGGGAAG
>JBEKFK010000015.1:0-19906 GCA_050013375.1 Nitrososphaerales archaeon
CGGTGTAGGCTCCTGGACTGAGAGCCTGTCCGGCGGACGAGGAGCTGGGATACTGGCTGCTCACCGCGACGGTGCCAGCAACCGCGGTCCCGTTCCCACCAAAGCTCGGGAGCCAGTAGGCGTTATCGGTCAGGGGCTGGAAGTAGAACCCAGTGATCAGTCTGATGAACTGCGGGCAAGCCACCGGGAAGGGGTAGATGCTGAGAGGCTGCGCTTGGGAGACGTTGCCCTCGGAATAGTGACCATAGAAGACCTCAACCCCAAGTGGACCTTGGGTCGGACCATAACTGTGGCCGCACGGGCCAAGCTCGAGGCCATCCAGGTCCCACGAGCTCGCGGCTGTGACGTTGTTCGTGGTTGTGAGCGTGTTGTACTCGCTGACGGTTATAGAGAAGGTCTGGCCCGGAGCCAGAGTTGTGGCGTTGAGAGAGAGCCGCAGTTGGAGGTTGTCGTTCGGATCATTGGTCGTCACTGCTGTCGCGAGGTGTGTAGTCGTGCTCGAAGTAGAACTGCTGCTGGAGTCGGAAGAGCTGGTCGAAGAAGAACTGATGCTGGAAGAGTGGCTAGCGCTCGTAGATGACGTGGTCGCCCCGGTCTGCGTTCCTGGCATACCGACCACGAGTACGGTGCCCACCACGAGGAAGGCCATGGTGGCCGCCAACGCGACCACGGTAAGCATCTTTGTCATTATTCCTCGACTGCTCAATGTGCTCTGGGGTACTTAGTCCTACGCACCAGAACAAAGATACCGCTACACCCTAGAGCGCCCGAACGCCATACAAGGGATTTGAACACCAATCCGAGCGTGAGTCGGTCTCCCTCGGGACTGGTTTGGCTGCTTGCTTCGGAACCCTGGATTCCGGCTCTCCACGAAATCCGGAGCCGATCACAGAGAGACGGGTCCACTCTACCAGGAGCGCCGGGTAGCGGAGACCTATCTTACGACGCGTATGGTCCAGAAGTCGTGGGAGATCTTCGAGTCCATGAGGTACTCGTACGGCATGGTGTAGTACCCCTTCATCCCCCAGTCGCTGCCCCAGGAGTTCCTGACTATGAACCAGTGGTTCTTGTCGTCGTACCCGCAGGCGACGACCGCGTGGAGTCCGATGGTCTTCTCTCCCTTGCGAGGCATGTTCAGGTGACCAGTCTTGCGGACCGCGTCCCCTTGGAAGCTAGTGAAGACCCTGATCCCGAAGACGAAGGGATAGCCAGAAGCAAGGCAGGCCCTCATGTGGTCGAGGTTGTGGCTGATTCTCTGGTATTCAAGCGCCTTGAAGCTCCGCGCCTGGTGGTAGCATTTGCCGTGCGGCTTCTGCGTTACTAGCTTGCTGTCGTAGGGCCAGTGGTGCTCCGGGCAGTCCCCCTGCTTCGCTATGCTCTTGATGCCGTCCCTTATCGCTGCGCCCACGTCCTTCCCCTCCGTTCCCTCCAACAGCCTCTCATTGTAGTAGAGAAACAGCCGGGAGGGGGTGAAGACCTCCTTCATGCCCTGCTTCTTCGCGTCAAACTCCATCGCCCCGGCGATCGCGTTCGCAGTACAGGAATTGATCTGCTCCTGGTTGTAGACCGGTGGGAATTGCTCTCTAAGGTCGACGCTCGTCGGCAGGTTCTTCAGGATTCCAGCTGGTGGCACGTAGGGGTGGTCGCGCGAATCGGGACGGTCGCGGACTCCGCCGAGACCGTGCTCGGCCGGCGCGGGGCTCTTTCCCTCCGCTCTAGCCTTACTCTTCGGACTGCCATTCGGATCGGTTCCTACGATGGGCTTCTTTGCCTTCAATATCTCCTTACTCGGTCCAGAGGTGGAGGGTAATATCTCCTTGTCCTCGGACTGCGGAATCCAGGCGGCGGGACATGGTGTGATAACTTATTAGTCGAAGGGGCCAGCGACCTAGGCCTGAATTGAGCCTCTCGCAAGCAAAGACGCTGGGGCAGGTTGGTTCGATTCTGGTCTTCATTCCTGTCCTGAACATCATCGGATACATTCTGATCCTGGTCTCGATAGACGACATTGCCAAGTCGGTCCAGGACCGCTCGGTCTTCACCAACGCGATTATCGCGGTCGTCCTTCAGATCGCCGGAGTCGCTGTTGGGCTCTTCATACTCTTCGCCGGGATCGCGTCGGGAGTGTTTACCGCCGGCATGTCAGCCGCCGTAGGGGTAGTCGGGGGCTTTGCCGTCGTGTGGATATGTTTCATCATTGCGGCCTACTTCCTCCGGAAGAGCTACACCACCATGGCCACGAGGATCGGGATCCCACAGTTCGGGACAACGGGGCTGCTCTTCCTTATCGGGTCGGCCCTCGTCATAATCCTCGTCGGATTCATAATTATCTTCGTGGCGTACATATTCCAGGCGATAGCTTTCTTCTCCATGCGCGAGCAGATTGCGGGCGACCAGCCGTTCCAGTCCTTCGAACCCCGAGGTGTACCGCCACCAGGACCCTCGACGGCGGTGCCCGTCTCAGGGACTCTCCAACGGTATTGTCCCAGCTGCGGTAGCCCAGTCGACGACGCGGCGAAGTTCTGCCGGAACTGCGGGAAGACGCTCTGATACTCGACTCGGCAGATTCCTGGCTGCAAGAGGTTCCTGAGTTCTCCAAACCCTCTTATAGGGTGAGCCGCAGGTTTTTCCCATGTCAATAAACAACATTGGTAAAGCGATTAGCGGGGCAGAGGGTCAGACCTCAAGCGTGCCTGCTGCGTCTTCCGTAGCCGCGCCCGCTGCTCCGGCCGACCTAACCCAGTACCTTGCATACCTCTCGAACCTCGCTTTCCTCTCATACACGGAGTTCCTCAGTTCTCTTGCCGAAAGGACCACCGCTGGAAGCGGATGCGGTTCCGGTTGCGGCTGCGGCGGTAGATGCGGTTGTGAGCGCAATTGCGACAACTCGTGCGACTGCGAGAACGAGGGTAAGTGCGACTGCGACTCGTCAAACGAGGCGGAGTCTCCCATCTCTACGAACATTGGGGCTGACGCGGCCCAAGACCTGAAACAGTAACCGCTGTCCGGGGCCCGACCAACGAGAGCGTCGACACGGGCTAATCAGGGCTGAGTCCGCACTAATCCAAGTTGCCGAGCGCCTACGCGCTAGTCTGCCTCACAGCATCTTCCCGCGGGCGAGGACCGGAATCATCCTTTCCACCTTGTCCCCTCTGATTCCGACGAACTGCTCGTGCTGGTTGACGGCGGTGCAGCAGTGGGCAGGGACGAAGCGGATCCGGTCCCCTATCTTGACCTCCCTCCCCTTTCCTGTGAGGTGCAACCATCCGTGCTCCTCCGAGAAGTGCTCCATGACAACTCCCTTCCTGTCGAGCGGAATCGGGAAGAGCCCGGTGTCGAAGTTGAACGCCTTGGAGCCGGCGTCAACGACCGCTCGGTCGCCCGCGGGCTTGCTCATCACGGTCGCGATCACGGTCAGGGCGCACTGCTGCATCGTCGCCACCCCGCGGCTGACCAGGATGTGGTCGTTTAGCGCGTACATGCCTGGTTGGATTTCAGTGGTTGCGGGGTGCTTGGCGTTTATCCAGCTGCTGACGGAGGAACCGACGCTGACGACCTCCACGCCCAGTCCGGCCCGCTCCACTCCCTTCTTCGCCGCGACTATCTTGTCCATGGCGGCGTTGGAGAGTCTGACCTGCTCTTCTTTGGTCTTGGCTCCGTTCACGTTTCCTTCATAACCCATGATCCCCTTGAACACGAGACCGTCCTGCCTTGAGATCTCTATCGCAACCTTTGCGGCGTCCTTCGCCTGGACGCCGCATCTGCCCATCCCGGTGTCCACGTCCACGTAGACATCGAGAGCCGCGCCCGCGTCCTTGAAGATCTTCCCTATCGACTTGACGACGTTGACGTCATCCGCGGCCAGCCCGATGTGAGCGGTCTCCGCCACGCGCGCCAGCCTCTCGAGCTTTTCGGGCACTATTACCTCGTTGGTGAGGAAGATGTCCCCGATCCCGGCCGCCGCGAAGACCTCGACTTCGCTCACCTTCTGTAGGCAGACCCCCTTCGAACCAGCGGCGAGCTGAATCTTGGCTATCTCCGGAGACTTGTGAGTCTTAACGTGCGGGCGCAGCGAGACACCGCACTCCCTCGCGAACTTTGCCATCCTCTTGATGTTCAGTTCCATCCTGTCGAGGTCAAGGATAAGGGCCGGCGTATCCACTTCGTCGAGTTGCTTCGCCAATTGCGACCGCTGTCACATTCCTGTCCTATTTCTACTGATGGGTTCTCCGCGTTTCGTGTCGAAAGAGCACCCTGACATCTGGCCGTCTGAGACCACCGCGACCGCAGTGAGGTGTTTGACGACCGACGGGGGTCGACCTCGCAGACCTTGCGTCGTATCTTGCACGGATTCACTAGCAATTATGGAACGATTTCGGAATCTCCGTAAATATCCGCAGCGGGGCTCGTCCCTTGAAAATGACAACCAAGTTCGCGAAAACAGCGACAGTAATGGCAGCGACAATCGGCATCATAGCGGTACTGCTGGCATACCCGGCATTATCGACTGCCAGCGCCCAGACCTCGACAACATCTTCATCCACGACAACCGGCTCGTCCACCCTGACCCTTCCACCTTGGGGCAACGGCTTTGGCTCTCCCAACGGCCAAGGCGATAACCGAGGACCATGGGGTCCAGGAATGGGCGGCCCGGGTTTCGGCGGGCCCCAGGGAAGGGTTGCCGTCTCCGTCGGGCAGAAGATCACCTTCACCAGCACGTCGGGTCAGTACGTGGTGGTCGGAAGCACGAAGACGAACGGGACCGCGTCAGGTTCCCTTGTCTTCACAGTCTCCGGCAACCTAACCGAAGGATACACTCTCTCAGTATCGGGGAGCGTAGTCGTCGGTGCGACCACATACACCGTCTCATCCGGCTCCGCCGTCTTGAGTCCCTCAGCAACCACAATCTCCGGACAGGGAACCACGAGTCCGACTGGCTCGTTCATCCTGCAAGGGACGTCCAGAGGGAGCTTCGTAGGTTCGACCGCGTCGGTGTCGCTGGACTTGAAATCGGGATCCACCGAGTACCTGGTCCTCCTGAACGGCAGCGTCTAGGAAAGACCATACTCGGATCCCCCTATTTTTCGCGGGACCGATCCCTGAACTGATACTCAGTCGCAGTCCTGACCGACGCCAGCGTTGGCCGAGACGCGGGCATCGGGAGAATTCCGTTCTACTTATCGGGGGGATGCAGCCCGTCAGAAGCCTAAATATTCGGTGTAACCGCTGTGCAAGACATGGCCACCGCTGATGACAGAGGAAAGCAGATTGAGGCCGAGCTGAAGTCGGTCGACCTTGCGATTGAGGAACTTCAGAAGAAGAAGCGGGCGCTCGTCGAAGAGAAGCGGACGCTGAAGCCTGGCGCGCCCGGGCCCGCTCAGTTGGCCCCCTCCCCCTCCGCGGTCTCCGACAAAGCACTGGAGAAGACCCTCAACCTGCTCGAGTGGACGGGATTCAAGAAGAAGGACGGCGAATGGGCCTTCCTGAAGGACAGACAGGGCAACATAGTGGAGTGGCTGGACTCCGCTCCGGAGTTCGTGGAGGCGGTGAGGAAGGGAAAGGAGGTCACCGTGGGCAAGTACAGGTACAGGGTCTCTGACGACAAGTTTCTGAACCGGTTCATAGAGTGAGTTCCTTCCAGAGATCAGTGTGTCGGAGTGCCTTCCGACCAGGGTGTTGGGCGCTGCGGCAGGTACGAGAGGTAGGTCTAGGGGACGAAGACCGCGGCCGCTACTGTGGATGTCCAGAGGCCGTTCTTGTCGCCGGCTGCGGACTGGGTTATGTGGGTCGTCTTGATTATCATCCCGCTTGACTTGAAGAGCTGCTCCCTCTCGCGCCAGGCGGTCTCCGGATTGAACTCGATGCCCATGGTGGTGGCGAGCATGGTCGCAGCGAGGTCCTCCACGTAGTCTCCCGCTGCTTCTTCGGTCTGGCCGAAGGTGTGGTGCTCTGAGATGTAGCCGTACTGGGCCTTCTTGGATGGAATCGCGAGCCCAACGGAGGAGACTATCAGCCTGTGAGCTTCGTTGGTCTCGTTCCTTGCCAGGACCACGAAGGTGATCTCTCCTGGGGTAAGCATCTTCCGGCCCTTCTCCCTCGGGATGAGCCTGCACCCCGCAGGGATTATGCTGGAGACGCCGACAAGATTGCAGTGCTGAATCCCTGCGTCCCTCAGCGCCAGTTCGAAGGATTGAAGGCGCTCCTTGTGCCTTCCGACGCCGTTTGTCAGGAAGAAGTGTCTGGGAATCACAGTAGCTCAGGGGGGTGTGTTTCTTCACTATAATTCCGTTCTGTCCGCGTGTCTTTTGGCGCCTAAGCCGGTGTTTCCCTGATTTCACGCCATCAGCGCAAAGCCTTCAACCAGAGCAGGGGTGCGAGATCGTCTGCACTTCGCAGAATCCTAGTAATTCGGAGGATGTGCACGAGTCGTGCATAATGGCACAAGTCTGCAAAATCCCCGGACAAGTCTTAAGTATCTCGGCGAGTCCGCGAATGTTGGACCCCATGAAGAAGATCGAAGCGGTCATCCGACGGGAGAAGTTTGAGGCCGTAGATGAAGCGCTGAAGAACATCGGAGTCGGCGGCCTCACACTCGAGGAAGTCAAGGGAAGGGGCCGGACGAGGGTCATCACGACCGTCCACATGAGGGGGACATGGACGCAGGAGGACGAGTACATCCGGCACACGAAACTCGAGATAATCTCCAAAGACGACCAGGTGAGCAAGGTCATCAACACGATCCTTAGCAGCGCAACCACCGGCGCCTCGGGCGACGGGAAGATCTTCGTCACAAACGTGGAACAGTTCTGGGACATCGGGACCAAGCAGAGCGGGGCGGAAGCTGCCGACATCGAGGGAAACCCCCCAGTGAAGGAGCGAGCGGCTTCGAACCGAAAGTCCTGACCCCGCAAACTCGGAGATGGGGTCTCTGTCGGTAGGCGAGCGCGGTCAAGCGTTCGTCTAGTCTTGTTCCCGTCCTTTAGAATCGTGTAGCGTCTATATAGGGTAGGAAATCATGCGACTGTCGTTGCGATCATTTACCGCCCCCGGCGCTCTGTTGATTGGACTCCTGATAATCTCGTCACCAATGGTAGCCGCCGCTCACAGTTCCACGACGACCCCCCTGCCGTATCAGCTGATCCTCCTCTCTGGGTACTACCAGCCGTATCAGATTGACGCCCCGTCGACACCAACGAGCATCTACATCCAGGTGAGTAGCAATACGACGCTCTCAACGGCCATCATGACAAACTCGCAGTACAACAACTTCAACAACGGGGGCGCCATCTCCGCCTCGCTGTTCCTTCAGAACAGCAGCACAGTCACACACACACTCAAGGTCTCGGAAGGCCTGTACTACCTCGTCTTCTTCACCTACGGATTCAGCGCCAACGTGACCTACAACATTCAGACGTTCCCGATCAGCCCCTACTACAGCTACCCGCTGACCCCCCCCGAGCCAACGGGCGTCGCGGCCTTCGGCCTGAACAATGTTTCAGGGGTAGTGACACCCTATACGATAAAGAGCACGGACGTTGTCGGAATAGCGGACATCGCCTCGATGCAGGCATACAACGCGTCCGCCTCGTTCTACAACGACACCCTCTCGGGCGCGACGCTCCAGCTGAATTCCGTCTTGGTCGTCAACGAACTGGGAGGCAATCAGCAGGTCTATTGGACCCAGGACACCCCTGATTTTGTCACTGCCTCTTCGGTGGTCTCGTGGGCGGACAACATCTGGAACGGAAGCGTCTCGGGTTTCCTGAGCAACAGCACCGTCACTTCGACTGACGGGGGGTACACCTATCCCGCCAATCCCGGATACTACTACTCGTTCCAGTCCTCGAACTCATCCTATGTCTTCCCATTCATGCTCGCCTTGCTTATGAGCGAGACCACCATCCCGGGGACCGGCGTCCAGGTCCAGATCGGCGCCCAGGTAATGGGCAACGGATCGGAGAAGGCGCAGGCCATCGACTGGTTCGACAACGCCACGATACACGACCCCTCCGTCCAGAGCGCCTACTTCCTGGTCTCGGGGAACGCCACCGCCCCCGATGGACTGTTCTACGAGTCTGAGCTGGTCTTCGGAGGGGAGGGGAACGGCGAGGCGACCGGCTTCACGGCGCTGAGCTCGGCCCTTGGCCTCTTCTATGGCAACTCCACAACAGGTGTGCAGACTGCATATCCTACAGAGTACACCTTCGGGGGTAACACCGGCGAAGCGGCAGACAACCTCAAGGTGACGTACACCGGAAACGGGATTTCTGCGGTGTCGCTCGGCATCCCCGACTATGTCTACCTAGGCGGCACAACAGGCACCTACTCACTGCCAGTTGCGGGTACCACGGTCACGACGGTACTTGGAAGCAACTCGACGCAGGCATCGACAACCTCGCAGACAGGCTCCTCGGGGGCAGCTTCGTCCTTCCCTGCCTCTTTTCTTGGCACCGTCTTCGTTCTCCTGGCTGTCGTCGTCCTCGCGACGGTCTCCGCCTCCCATTCAAGGCAAAGGACGTCGAGTGCTCAACGTGGGACCGTCTGAGTAGAACTGGGGGAGTCGGGCCTTCCTCGGGCGACCTAAACGGGGCCGGTAGCCAGCAGGTCGCTAGGAACCTTAAGTTCCAGAAGTGTCGCCCTCTTCGGCCTTCATCCTCTTTCCCCTCGTCCGGGAGTCTTTGAACTGCCGGATCCTGACTGCGAAGAATCTCTGGGCAGTCTGGATTCATATGCATCATCCATATGGTTTACCTAAAACACTGAGAACAATGTGGATGGACACGCCCCGTTCTGCCCCTCGAGCCTAGGCGATGGACGCGATCTTCTCGAGAGGATGAGTGGAACCCAGGACCCATATCTCCCAGTTCTGCCTCAACTCGAGGTCCACGGCGTGGAGCTTGCCGCGGGGCACCGCGAGGATCCTCCTTATCGATCCGTCCCGGAGAATAGACGGTTGGAACCAGATGCTGGAGTGATTTTTGGACGTGAAGCGGGGCATGCTCGGATGAGTCTCGCACTCCACTACGACGATCTCCTCGGTCTGTGAATCCGAGCGAAAGCCCAGGAGATCGGGCCTGTACGCCTCCCACGATATCCTGCGGTTCGGGGGAAATATCGGCTCCTCGATGACCGTGTAGCGGTCGAGCTCGAGCTCTCCGCGCACGATCTTCTTCATCGACCGATGAAGGTCCGACTCCATGATTCAGACTCGGGGCTGCCGCATTTCAGCCCCGCGCTCAACAAAGCTCCATCATCGGTCAGGATTCTGCGCTCCGGCCGAGGAAAGCTGATAAGGCACTCTCCCTCCGCCGGGGCCGTTCCGTGTCAACCCTCGACCTGAAGCCAAAGACCGGCAACGTCGGCGAGACTGTGACCGTCCGCGGCAATGGGCTCGCCAAGAGCAAGAGCTACGACCTCCTGTTCGGCGGCTCAAAGGTGGCGACGTTCAAGACCACATCCAAGGGCTCCGTCCCATCTGGCACGAAACTCACCGTCCCGGAGGTCGCGACCACCGGGACGAAGGGAGAACTGGGCACCAAGGTGCAGATCGAGGCGGTCTCAAGCACGAAGACGGACCCCCGCGGAGCCGCCGAGTTCGAATTGCGGGCTTCGGTGTCGTCAGAGGCTCCGACGGCCTACCTCGGCGACCAGGTCACCGTGCACGGCAAGGGCCTCCTTCCCAACGAAAACTACCAGATTACCCTGATCTCGCCGGGCTACATCCCCTACGCCGCCGGTCTAATGGATACAGACGCCAAGGGCTCGGGCACTACCCTCATAGTGGTACCAGATTACGTCGGGGGAGGCCGTTTCCAGCTGGACCTTCTGAACAGGCGAGAGGTCTACCGCGCCCTCGAGAAGACCTCTCCGATCGGAATCCTGGGATTCTCCTACAAGTCGCTCACGGCAGGAAAGCCTGTAAGGTCGTCTGGCGGCCTGAACTGTCCGGTGCGCATCTCCATCCCGTTCAGGAACAACTCGGCGATCACGTTCCTCCCGGTTGTCTACGCGATCATCTACAACGCCGCAGGCCAACCCATCCGCATAACGTCCTCCGGGGCAGGACTCCAGCCCCACTCGACCGGTGACGTCATATTCTGCTTCGCGACCCTCCAGAAGGGCAAGTACGAGATCGGTGTGTTCGCAGCGACGGGGACCGGGCGAGTGCTCTCGAAGCTCTTCACCTTCCCGCTAGTGGTCTGATTTCCGCTCTGTTTGCGCGGCGCAAACAAGAGCTCATCGAGTGCGGTATACTTTCCATCCCTATGGCCATTAAATAGCTCTGCGACATGTGCAGTCGCATGGATTCAGTAGTGCACTTCGAGATACCGGCGGACGACGTGAAGCGGGCATCTGCCTTCTACAAGAAGGCCTTCGGCTGGGACATCCAGCAGATGGGCAACATGGAGTATTGGGGTTTGACCACGACCGAGGTCGGCGCTGACAGGATGCCGAAGAACCCCGGCGCAATAAACGGCGGACTGGGCGCGAGGGGAGGCCCACTCAAGGTCCCGGTCGTTACGATTGCGGTAAAGGACATCGACAAGTCAATCGCCACAATCGAGAAGCTCGGAGGCAAGGCAGTCGGCAAGAAGGAGTCGATAGGTGAGATGGGCTTCACGGCATACTTCAAGGACAGCGAGGGAAACACCATAGGCCTCTGGCAGAGCGCGCCCAGCTAGTCTGGAACGCTCTCTTCAACTACTAAGGCAGGGTCATCGGCGCGGGCCGCCCCGTGGCAGGCCCGACCACTTCTTTTTACGAGAACGTCGCTATGTTCTTTCCGGTGACCTTGTCCATTACGGTGATCTGCTGCGGGTGCTTGGTGAACATCACGTTCCCGAGGCAGGCGATGAGGGCAACACCCTTCTTGTTGTCCAGCTTCTCGGAGCTGCCCGAGGCAACCATCCTTCTGAACGCACCCGTCGTCCTAGGGATGCCCTCGGCCATGACGAACTTGGCGACGGCCTTGTTGCCATAGAAATCGATCCTCGTCTGCTCGTCTTGCTTTTCGTCTGTCATTTCATCTGTTGCAAACAATCGAGGCCTATTAAAGGAAGACAACCGATAATCTTAGCCTTCTCCTTCTGATGGATACAGACTGACGTGAGAGGTTCTCTAACGGGGTGGCCGTCCATAGGCGAAGAACAATTCGACAGACAGCGAAAGGTTGGCCCTTAGTTCGGGGTGGAACGACTGTTCCACGTGCCACTGGCCGTCCCTTTTACACCTAACTCTAACAGACATATGCCATGAAGTCGAAACCGAAGACGCTCATCGCGACCGCAGTGGTCCTATCCTTTCTATTGATGGGGATAGCCCCCGTCGTCGCCCAGGTTAACCCGAGTGCGAGCTCCTCCACCTCGTCTACCTCCACGTCCTCTACCTCCACCTCGTCTACCTCGAACTCCAAGACCAACGCCGCCAACACATTGATCCAGCTGGCACTCGCGGCCCAGAGCTACGCTGGCCAGGTACTCACCCTTGCCCAGAAGCAGGGGGTCAGTGTCACCTCGGCTCAGTCGCTTATCAATGCGGGTGGCGTGTTGCTAAGCCAGGCTCAATCCGCAGTCGGCACGAACGCCACGCTCGCGGCGAAAGACGCCCTTGGTGCCATGAAGGACTTCAAGACAGCCGCGCAGTCTCTTCAGACCGAGATTGTCGTCTCCGTGAGGATCGGGAACCAAGTCGAGTATCTCCAGAACGAAATCGTAAGGATCGATAACAGGACGGGCCAGCTCCAGACAACGGTCAACACCCTCTGCAGCTCCAAGAACGCTTCTGCCTCGATCTGCGCCGATGCAAAGACAAATCTGGGGCAGGCGACCTCAGATACCAGCCAGGCCTCGACCCTCCTTGGCTCGATAACAGCCAGCTCGACCGAGGCGCAGATTGCGACTATCGCCAACCTCCTTACTGACGCGAACAGCCACCTCAAGCAGGTCGCTGACGACATAAACCAATTGGCCAACGCACTGAGAGACGACAAGGCCATCCAGTTCATCCAGACAACGCTCGACCCCAGGACGGCACAGCTCCAACAGCAGGCACTGAAGGCGAACATCACATCCTCGGAGCGCACACAGATACAGGGCCAACTCGGGCAGGCCCAGACCCTCCTGAGCACCGCCATCACCTCGTTCCAGTCCGGGAACTTCAGCACCGGTGTGCAGCAGACCAACCAGGCCACCCAGCTGCTGACCCAGGCATCTCAGGAGATAGCCCACGACAGCGGGCACTGATAGTCCATCGACAACCATGGACAGGATACCGGGGGGTTCAAGAAACCCCCTGGTTCCTCCGTTCTAATCCCTGAATCTGCTTAGCAAGGTTATTGACGGTCCTCAATTAGCTCGAGCCCGCTGTCCCATGTCTCACTCGACCATAACGACGGCCGCGGGTCTCCTCCTGGTCCTGCTGGTGGCAGGGATCAGCCTGAACCTCGCGTCAGCGTCCGCCACGCCGGCACCGTACATACTGTCCACATCCATCGTCGTGACCGCAGACGGCGACGCGGCGATAAGTCAGACCCTAGTCATGCCCCAGAACACGACCTCTGTCACGATTCCGCTACTCTCGGCTCAAGTTGGGGACATACTCTCGGTCGACCAGGCGGGCGCGCCCGCCTCCTACGAGATAACGGGCACGAACATCACGATTTACACGCTCGGCGCCACCTCCATCGACCTGTCCTACTTCACGAGCGCGCTGACCACCAAGCAGGGCTCTATCTGGACCGTCGACTTCACATTGGCCGCCAACTCTACGCTGGAGCTTCCCGCGCAATCCACGATCCTTTCCTTCTCCAGCGCGCCCCTCTCGGTGACCAGCCTGAACGGGGTGCCAGTGCTTCTTCTGGGTCCAGGCGCCTGGGAAGTGAGCTATGGTCTGCCGATAGAAACCTCGCAGAGCCAGACCTCGAGCTCTACGGTGTCAGGCTCGACGGTTTCGAGCTCTTCCGCAGAATCGACGTCTGGCGCGTCCTCGAGTGCATCCTCGAGTGTGACCTCTAATGCTTCCTCGAGCATGACGTCGACCTCGGGATCATCCTCTACGGTAACTCCTGAGCTGGTCGTTGTGTTGCTTGCGGCGGTTGTGTTGGCTGGAGCCTCGGCCTTCCTTGTCCTGAGGAGAAGAGGGCGATCGGTTGCGGATCCGTCCGCCCTCAGGCCCGACGACATCGAGATGCTCCGCTTCATCAGGGACAGGGGAGGGAAGGTGGTAGAGGCCGAGATAAGGGAGCGGTTCAGCGTCCCCAGGACGACGGCGTGGAGGCAGGCGAAGCGGCTCGAGCAGCTCGGCTACCTCAGGGTGAGCAAGCTCGGGTCGCAGAACCAGCTAGAGCTCATCAGGAACGATTTCGAGTAGCGAACGGCCTACTCTGCGATGTTTGCGACCACGAACTTCACCTCGGTGAGCTCTGCGATAGCGAGGCTTACGCCCTCCCTGCCCATCCCGCTTCGCTTTATGCCCCCGAAGGGGGCGTTGTCCCAGCGGAGGTTCGTCCTGTCGTTTATCATGACGGCCCCGGCCTTGACCCTCTTGGCCATCCTGAGGCCCCGCGCCAGGTCCGAGGTGTAGATCGAGGCCTGGAGGCCATAGATCGTGTTGTTGGCTAGCTCGATCGCCTCTTCGTCGCTCGACGCTTCCATTATCGCCGAGACGGGTCCGAAGATCTCCTTCTGCGAAATCTCCATCCCGCCTACGACTCCGTCGAGGATCGTCGGGGAGTAGTAGTTGCCCTGGGCGAGCTCTCCGTAGTTCATGCGCGACCCGCCTATCCTGACCTTCGCACCCTTGTCCGATGCGTCATGCACTAGGCCGTCTATCTTCTCTAGGGCCCGGACGTTTATCACGGGCCCGACGCTAGTCGTCCTGTCCATCGGGTCCCCGACCTTCAGGGTCCCGACGGCCTGCTCGAACTGGGTCAGGAACCTCTCCTTCACGCGCTCGCTCAGGATTATCCGCCTGGTGGCGGTGCAGACCTGGCCCGCGTAGGAGAACGTCCCCATGAGCGCCGAGTTGACGGCGTTCACGACCTTGGTGTCGTCCAGGATTATCAGCGGGTTGTGCCCTCCGAGCTCCAGCAGGAGCTTCTTATTCGTCCTGGCTGCCCTCTCGGCTATCATCCTGCCTGTCTCCGTGTCTCCTGTGAAGCTGATCGCGTTCACTTTCTCGTTCGTGACTATCTCGTCCCCCACCTCGCCACCGGACCCGAGCACGACGTTGAGCATCCCCCTCGGGAGTCCCGCCTCTTCGAAGATCTTCGCCACGAGCAACGCGGGCAACGGGCCGTCGGTCGGCGGCTTCACCACGACCGTGTTCCCAGCGGCCAGCGCCGGGGCCACTTTGTGCAGGAGCAGGTTCAGCGGAAAGTTAAACGGCGAGATCGCCCCGACGACCCCGATGGGCTCCCGTATCGTGAACCCGAGCCTGTTCATGTTCCCTGGCGGGAATGGGCTGGTGTCGAGCGGTATGGTCTGGCCGTAGAGCCTCTTCGCCTCTTCGGCGGCGAACGTCAGGGTGAGCACTCCCCGGGCCGTCTCGGCCTCCGAGTCGGTGATGGGCTTCCCGACGTTCTTCGTGATGGTGGTGGCCATCTCATGAGCGTTCAGCTCGAGGAGATTGGCAGCCTTCAACAGAATCTTGTACCTCTCGAAGGCAGACATGGTCTCCGCCCTCCTGAGCGCCTCCGATGCCGCGTCGATGGCTGCCCGGGCGTCCTCTCTCCCGCCCCTCGGGAGCGTCGCCAGGACCTCCTGGTTGGCCGGGTTAAGGACAGTCGACGTCGCCAAGCTCTCGGCGTCCACCCACTTTCCATCGATGAGCATCTGAGATGGGACTTGCATGGGCAGTTTCCCCCCGGAATCCTATTTATCTCTGCAAGGCCGCACTTGGCAGGCTAGTCTTAAATCCACGAAGGCCGTCCTCTCCCCTATGGCAGGCCTCCTCGACCTCGTCGTCCTTCTGGTCGCGCTCATCATCATCTGGGTCATAGTCTCCCTCCCGGTCTACATCGCCGCAAAGGTGGTCACCAAGGGCAAGGCGGAGTTTGGGGAGGCGATGTGGGCGACGCTGGGAGGGGCGATCGTCTACGTGATCGTCGTCGTCGGGGTCTACTTCTTCCTAGGCGCTGTGATCGGACACTCTGCGGGCCCGTTCGCCGTCCTCCTCGCATTCATCGCGTGGCTGGCCTTCTACCGTTCCGTCTTCGCGGTAGGGTGGCTCGGAGCGATCGGCATCGCCATACTCGCGGCCATCGTAGTCTTCGTCCTGAGCGTGGTCTTGGTTGCTCTATTCGGAGTCTCGATGCCTTCCTTCTTCCACCCCTTCTGAGGGCTCCAAGCGCGGACATGTTCCCCCGTGCCCGTTAGCCCGGGGCTTCGTCGTCAGAGCTCTCTGGGACTGGCCAAGACTTAATTTCGATGCCCGTGGTAGACTGCCAGATGCCAGAAAGACCTGAGGTGATGTACGACGTCAAGATCCCGCTTCGCGACGGCGTGAAGCTCGCCGCGAACATCTACTACCCGAAGGAGAAGGGGAAGCGCCCGGTCCTTCTCAACGTCACGCCATACGTGAAGGACGGAGGCATGAAATCACCCGTCCGCACCGTGATTCGGGAGTTCGTCAAGGCTGGCTACATCGTGGTCCACGTCGACGTCCGGGGTAGGGGGAACTCCGAGGGGAAGTTCACTCCGAACTTCCAGGAGATACAAGACGGATACGACACCATCGGGTGGTGCGGGACGCAACCGTGGTCTAGCGGAAAGGTCGGGACCTTCGGCAGGTCCTACGGGGGCTGTTCCCAGCTCTACACCATGCGCCTCGGCTCCAAGTACCACAAGGCGGCATTCATCGAGTGCGCGCCCTCGATTCATCCGTTCCGCGACTGCACGGCATACGCCTCGGGGGCCTACGTCGTGATCATGCGGGCTTGGCAGGCGCTGATAACAGGCAAGACCAACAAGGACGAGATATATGACGACGAGTTCGATTGGCAGAAATGGCTGGACATCCGGCCCCTGAAGGACTGGGCCAAGAGGGCTGGGCTGAGCGAGGACATCCAGTCGCATCTCTACGAGCACGAGACCTACGACGCCTATCTGAAGCGCGTCTGGTCGGACGACATGATCGAGAAGATGACCGTCCCATGCTACTTCGTCACAGGCTGGTTCGACGACAGCATAAGCGGCGGCATGGACCACTTTCCCAGGCTCCTCAAGCACCATGACCCGAAGGTGGCGAGGAGCCAGAAGCTCCTCGTGGGCCCTTGGGCCCACCCCCTCTCGGCGCCATACCGTCCGGCGAGCAAGCTGGGCGATTTCGACTACGGACCGGACTCGGTCGTGCCGCTCCACAAGGAAGCCGTGCGGTGGTTCGACCATTGGCTGAAGGGGAAGGAGAACGGAATAATGGCCGAGCCCCAGGTCAGGCTCTTCCACATGGGAGCAAACAGGTGGATGGATTACCCGGACTTCCCGCTGGCGAAGAGCCTCCAGAGGGAGCTCCTGCTTAGCGCCGACGGGCCCTCCAACACCCTCGAAGGGCAGGGTCGGCTCGGTTCCGCACACGGCACCTCTGAATCGTCCCGCTATACCTACGACCCCCTGAACCCAACGCCCACCCCATTCTGGAAGGAGGCGTTCCAGAACGGGACGAACGAGGACCTCCGGTACATACAGAGCCGGAAGGACGTCCTCGTCTTCACCTCGGAGCCGTTGGCGGCCCCCGTTGACATGGTCGGCATGCTAGGCAGCGAGCTCTACGTGAGCACCTCGGCCGTTGACACAGACTTCGTCACCAGACTGTCAGACGTCGCTCCCAGCGGCTACGCGCAGCGGCTGCAACACGGCATCATGAGGCTGAGGTTCAGGGACGGGTTCGAGTGTGTCAAGCTGGTCAGGCCCGGGGAGATAGTGAAGGTCACCGTCGGGATGCAGGGCACGTCGCATCGCTTTGCCAAGGGACACAGGATCCGCTTGGAGGTGACGTCGAGCGCATTTCCCACCTACGCCCCGAACTTCAACACGGGAGGCAGCACCTGGGAGGAGACCGAGCCCATAGTCGCAGAGCAGACAGTCTATCACTCGGAGGCGTACCCGTCGATGCTCAGGTTCCAGGAGCTCAAGAATCCCAAGTTCTCCCCGGCGTGGAAACCCGACCGCTGGGCAGAGTGATAGGGCGAATCTCTCGCTAACCTCCCCAGGACGATGCAAGGCTTAAGTAGAATATTGCGAGAGTTTCGAGAATCTTGAAGGTTGTGCCACTGCGCACCCATCATCCAGACACAGAAGTCCTGATGGAGTTCGACGCCTCGGTCCGAACCCGAGACGGGATCAAGCTCTCGACAGACATCTACCGCCCGAAGAAGGCCGGGAGACACCCGGTCATCCTTGTCCGGACCCCCTATGGCAACAACAACGATGAGTCCGTCCGGTTTGGGAAGACATTCGCCTCGTGGGGGTACGCGGTCGTGATACAGGACGTGAGAGGAAGGAACGACTCCGAGGGGGAGTTCTTCCCGTTCACCAACGAGGGGCCGGACGGGCTCGACACGATAGTCTGGCTTCGTGAGCAGCCCTGGTCAGACGGCAGAGTCGGGATGACGGGCGGGTCGTATCTCGCCCAGGTCCAATGGGACCTCGCGGTCCTCCAGCCTCCCGAGCTCAAGGCCATGATCTCGATGGTCTCACCCTCCGACCTATTCGTCAACTGCTGGTATCGGAACGGGACGCTGGTCTGGGGGGACCTCATCAGGTGGATGGCGCAGACTCACGCACACGTCGGCCAGAACCTGCTCGCCTATGACCTCCCGAAAATAAGGAGGCACGTCCCGATTAAGTCCGTAGACGCGGCGATGGGGAGAGACATCAAGTTCTGGAAGGCCGTGATCGAGCACCAGACGAACGATGAGTTCTGGAAATCCAGGTCGATCCACGGAAGGCACGGACTGATCGACGTCCCGGTCCTCAACATCACGGGATGGTACGATGACTGCGCCGACGGCAACTTCCAGCACTTCATGAGGATGAAGTCCTCGGCCCGCACCCCCGCCTCGAGGAAGAACCAGATGCTCCTCGTAGGACCGTGGCCGCACGGCATAAACGCATCGAGCCGCTATGGAGGGATAGACTTCGGCCAGGCCGCCTTGATAGATCTCTATGAGGTGCAGAGACGATGGTTCGACCACTGGCTCAGAGGGGTGGAGAACGGCGTCGAGCGGGAGAAGCCGGTCACATACTTCACCATGGGGCTGAACAGGTGGAGGGAGGCGTCCTCTTGGCCCGTCAAAGGCACAAGGACAGTTAGGCTGTTCTTTGCGAGCAAAGGGCACGCGAACGGGCTGCAGGGTGACGGGCGGCTCAGCTCAAGACCCCCACGCTCGGGCCACGTCGGCTTGGACGAGTTCGACTACGATCCCGAGGACCCGAATCCGAGTCCGATCAACGTCAACGAGCCGGACGACCGCAGGTCCGGCGAGCGGAGGGATGACGCCCTGAACTACGACACTGCGCCTCTGAAGAAGGGCACCGAGGTGACGGGGCAGGTCCTGGTCGAACTCTTCGCCTCGTCCTCGGCGCGCGACACCGACTTCGTCGCCAGGCTGGTGGACGTCTATCCCAACGGCTACGCCCACCCGGTGGCAGACGGGATAATCACCTGCAGATACAGGGACTCGCTGGAGCGCCCGACAAACATCGCGCCCAACAAGGTCTACAAGCTCGTCCTCGACCTCTGGTACACGAGCAACCTGTTTCAGAAGGGGCACAAGATCCGGGTCGAGGTGACGAGCTCGGACTTTCCCAGATACTCGAGGAACATGAACACGGGGCGGCCGTTCGGCGACGACGTCGCCGGAAAGATTGCGCACCAGAAGATCTTCCACGACCAGGACCATGCCTCGTGCATAGTCCTTCCCGTCCTGGGACGATCAGGCTACTAGCTACTGCCGGGACCTTCACTTGGCACCGATAGCCGCGTAAAGGAGCAGCTCGGTCACGGCGAACGCTTCCCACGCGTCCTTAGCCTTGAACCTCACTCCGTTCCCTCCGACCCTCTGGGAGCCTGGGAGGGCGGACGCGATGTTGGAGTTGGCGGAGTTCACGAAATCGATTTGGACTACGATGGGCTCCTTGAGCCTTAGGGGCTTCATCTTCCGGGCGTTGAACTCGGTGACAGCCCTCGAGGTGCCTTCCTTCAATTGGGCGACCATGTCCGGCATAGACGGGGAGATCGCGGCGGTGGTGTTCAGGCTGTCCTTCATCGCCACGCGCACGGACCAAGGGGCGAACTTTCGCACATCTCCGTCGACGAGGCTCCGGTCTCCCGCGACCATCACGACGGGGATGTCCAGGTCTCCGAGACAGGCGGAACAGATGAGGAACTCGCTTGCCTGGACTCCGTTGAGGGAGAGCCTGGCGATGGTCCCTCCTGCGATTGTGTGATCAAACGTGGATTTGGCGGACCCTGCCTTTGCGTGGTAGCCGAGGAAGATCCCAAAGTCGCAGCCCTTGGAGCCCGCGACCATGGAGCTTCGCCTGGGGGTCCCTCTAACGATCGAGACTGCGGAGGGCATTCTCTCAGGGATCAGGCTCACCATTGGTCCGTGGCTGTCGGCTACGACGACCTGGTTCACGCCCGACTTCTTCAGTTCCTCTACGACCGCCAGGACGCAGTCCGTCATGATTCTGCGACCCTCGTCGTAGAGGGCCCTGCCATAGGTCATGTGTTCGTAGGAGACCACGTGGGGCAACCCTTCCATATCGACGGAGATGAACGCCTTCAACAAGACGCAGTCCTCTCAGGACGTATTAAGTATCATCACGACCGCCGGTGGTCACGGAAGATCACAGCGATGCGCGAAAACTCGTAGAAAGAGCAAATTTCCTTAATCCTTTGGAAAGAG
>JBEKFK010000016.1:0-18622 GCA_050013375.1 Nitrososphaerales archaeon
GGGGACCTGCATCACTGACCGGCTGAACGAGTTCAGAAACGACTGAAAGTCTGAGGGGCCGAGGATGAGGTAGGTGCCGCTGTTGAGCACCACTACCAGGTTGGTGTCTTCTGTCGTAAGCACTTCGGCCCTTGCCCCGTTGGACAGCGTGAAGAAGCCGGAGCGAAACTCACCGAGCGCCGCCCCGTCGGTCCTCGAGGTTATCGAGAGGTTCCAGTTGGAGAGGTCGACGACGTAGACGCGGGATATCTGGCTGGGGGTAACGTTGAGATGGAAGAACGAGGTCGACACCTGTACGGAACCTGATCCGACTCCTATCGAGTCCTGTTGGGTGGGGTTCGAGACGAAGAAGACGCCCCCGCCAGCCACGAGTACAACGACGCCGACGACGAGCAGCTTCAGCCTCTTCTCCTTCCCCACCTTCAACGAGAACAAGGCAATCGCCGCGCCCGTGATGAGCAGCGCAGCGATTACCCCATAGACAACGGCGGCCAGTTCCGCCGGCGGGGCTACCTGGAAGACCACGATCAAGGCGGCCGCGGGTCGTTTTTGACATATGCCGGAAAAACCTTGCGAGGACGTCCATACCACTCGATGATCTCTCATGAACCTCCTGGCGACTCGAGAGCTTGACCTACTACTTCTAGGAAAGGGAGATCGCACAGTCCGTTCTTGAGTGGAGAACCTCTGGTTGGATTGGGGGTGTTCTGGATCCAAAGTTCATTGTGTGGTGTCCATGGTTCCCATTCTGCACCTGTCTCCATGGCTCAACTTGAAGGATCAGGTCGGCCCCATCGGTGTTCGGTACTGTGGACTGGGCCTTTCTTCTGCCAATCTTGGACCGTCAAACCTTATCTGAAGATACAGGAGAAGATGTCCCGTGGTCAAACGTATCCCGCAAGAGCAGGGCTCCGAGGATGTGGATGCCTACATCGCGGAGTGCCCAAGGGATGTACAGGGCAAACTGGTGCAGATTAGGGCGGCCATAAGGGGAGTGGCACCCGGCGCCAGCGAGACCACGAGCTACTTCCAGATGCCCGGCTACTACTATCCGGGGTATGACTACAACGGGATGTTCGCTTGGTTCGGTCTTCAGAAATCGCACATTAGCCTGCTGCTGCGCCCACCAACAATACAGAACCACAAGAAGGAACTCGAAGGATATGCTACAACGAAGGCGGCTGTACATCTGCCGTTAGACAAGGATGTGCCTGTCACTTTGGTGAAGAAGTTGGTAAAGGCTAGTCTGAAGATAATGAAAGACAAGCCCAAGAAGAGCACGTCCAAGCTTCGCCCATAAGTTTGCGATTTGGACGGAGCGGGTCCTCCACTACCAGTAGATCTGAGCTACCGGGTTCGGACGCGGGCTAGGTGGGTCCTAGGGGTCGCGCCAGTGGCTCTTCTTTATCGCTACGGCAAAGAGCGCGCAGGAGACAGCCAGCAGCACGATCCAGTTGACGGTGATGTTCGAAGCCGAGAGCGGAAGGTCGCCTATCGCATTCTGGGCTATCTCTGCCGCGTAGGTAGCGGGGGAGAGATACGCTATGTCCCTTATCTGAATCGGAATGTAGGTTATCGGATAGTATATCGGGGCTATGGTCGCGAGCACGACCGTCAGGATGCTCACGTTTGCGCGGTTCTGTTGGATGTCGGTGCTGAAGGTCGAGAGCATGAACCCCAGTGCCACCGAGAACGCAAAGATCAGCGAGATTGCTGCTACCACCGTGAGCACTTCGATGGGGCTCGCGTGTATGAAGAGGATGGAGAGCACGGTCAGCACCGAGAGCGCTGGCAGCGCGTTGGTCAGCGCGGCCATGGCCATCCCTACCGTGTAGGTGAACGCGCCGGTGGGCGAGCTGATGAGCATGTCCTGCAGCTTGAAGTCGTTTTTTATGTGGGAGAGATCGATCTGCAGGGTGACGCCGGCGGAGATCATGCTCGTTATCAGGGCGCCTTCTATCGAGACGCTCAGAAGTCCCCCGTGACTGACGAGCAGTATCAGGATTAGAACCGAGAACGGGGCAATCATGTTGCTCACCAGCGTAATCGGATAGTTTCTCATCTGGTATACCGCGTCGATCAGTATCGACGCGTAGACCTGGTTCAACCGGCTAATCTTCACGGACGCCACCCTCCATGGTCGAATTGCGCCTGGTGTCCTCTTCGATCGGTTTCCTGACGTAGTAGTAGAAGATGTCCTCCAGCGAAATCGGATATATCGAGAAACGCTTCTTCTCCCTGACGAGCCGCTCGGAGAGTCTGTCGGCGTCATCCTCCGTGGTGAATATCTGGACCGAACCGTCGGGATTGTTGATCACCTCACCGGTCCCCGTCTCGATCGCGGAACCGCCATCCATGACGCGCACGCTGTACGGGTACTTGACCGCCGACCTGAGCTGGTCCAGGGTGCCCAGGCTCACCAGCTTTCCGTCCTCGAGTATCCCTATCATGTCGGCGAGCCTCTCCGCCTCCTCCAGGTAGTGGGTCGTCAGGAAGATGAAATGGTCCTTCTTCAGTTCGTTCAGCGTGGCCCAGAGGTCTGCCCTTATCACCGGGTCTAGACCGGTCGTCGGTTCGTCGACGAAGAGGATCTTCGCACCGGTTGCGAGGACCATGGTCATCAGAACCCTCCTCTTCACACCCCCCGAGAGGTGTCTGTTCAGTCTGTTCTCGTACTTCTCCAGCCCGAGCTTGGCCAGCGCGCCTACGACCTTGGACGCGGCCTCCTTCCTGCTGAATCCCCTGTACAGGAGGTATGAGTAGATCGACTGCCTCGGGGTCAGCCACGGCACGAGCCTGGCCTCCTGTGGCATCACCGCTATCTGACTCCTGATCTTCTTGGTGTCACTCATCACATCCAATCCGTTGATGCTGGCGCTTCCGGAGCTCGGCGTGAGCTCGGTGGCGAGGATCCTTATCAGCGTGGTCTTCCCGGCGCCGTTCCTTCCCAGGAGCGCAAAAATCCCGTTGGTCTTCACCGACAGGGTTACGTTCTCCAGCGCAGGCGGATCCTTACCATACTGCTTGGTGAGGTTCCTGCATTCCAGCGTATCTTCCATTCGGATCATTCAACTTGGGTCTAGACCTCGCCAGGGGCGAGAGAGTAAAGGGGACCAGTCTAGCAAATCATATGAACCTTTGGGCGAAAGCGCGCATATCCGTCCAACTGATAGAACTAATACCGTGGCCCCGCTCAACCTCGATTCATGGGCCGCGACTCCTCAGGTTACTCCAAGAAGCCTCTTCCAGGGAAGCTCGGCATCAAGGATGGCTTCAAGGTGGCCGTCCTCAACGCGCCACCTTACTATCGCAAGAAGCTGGGAGAAGCCCGGTCGGTGGTCGTCGAGGAGGCCCTCCCAGGCTACCCACTAGACTTCATCCAGTTCTTCGCGGTGGACCGCCGGCAACTAGAGAGCGAGTTTCCGAGACTCAGGGATGGGCTGACGATGACCGGCATGCTCTGGATCTCTTGGCCGAAGCGTTCGTCGGGGGTCAAGACCGACTTGAGCGACCGGTTCGTCAGAGAGATCGGGCTCAGGAACGGGTTGGTGGACGTCAAGGTCGCCGCCGTCGACGAGACCTGGTCGGGGCTAAAGTTCGTCCGTCGGCTTGAGGACAGGAGATAGCTTCCGCGTCGGGCGCCGACTGGCCTTCACCGACGTGCCGGTACGCCTCCATCGGCAGAGCGGCGGCTCTCCTTCGCGAGGAGCGCCCTCTTTCGCCAGAGTCCGAGCCCGTAACCGCCGAGGTCGCCGTCCTTGCGCACCACCCTGTGACAGGGGACGATCAGCGGGACTGGGTTCTTCCCGCACGCGTTCGCCACGGCCCTGACGGCCTTCGGCTCGCCAATCAGCACCGCTATGTCGCTGTAGGAACATACTCTCCCCTCGGGTATCGTCTGGAGGGCGGTCCACACCTTCCGCTGGAACTCGGTGCCGCGGAGGTCCAGGGGAATCTTCTCCTGGTGCCCCTTGAAGTACCCCAGTACCGCCTCGAAGGAGCCCAGCGCTTCGCCTGAATCGACTACGACCGCCCGCGAATACTCCCTATGCAGCGCCTTGACGAGGTCGGCATCGTTCTCACCCAGGTCCACCTTGCATATCCCATGCTCTGTGGCCGCAACGAGCATCCGGCCCAGGGGGGAGCTACCTGTGTGGTAGGCTATCCGCATCCCCTCTCCACCCCTCCGGTACGCGCCCGGGGTCATCCCCAGCTTGGCGGTAGGGTCGGTGTAGAGCCAGCTCTGTGAGCTGTAGCCCACCCTCCTAAGGGACTGGGTCACGGACTCGCCCCCTGCCAGGTGCCCCTTCAGCCTGATTATGCGGCACTCCTCCGTGTACCTCCGCGGCGACATGCCGACGACCTCGAGGAAGATCCGCTGGAGGTGGTACGGGCTGACCGAGAACCTCTTCCCAAGGGCAGCGAGTCCGAGATCCCCGGTAAGGTTGGCTTGGATGTGCTCGCAGACGCGTCCGACCAGCTCGGCGCGCTGGTATGCCACCTTCGGCTTGCACCTCATGCACTGACGGAAACCCGACATCTCGGCGGCGCCGGCGCTGGGGAACAGGAGCACCCTCTCTGCCTTCGGTCGTCTCGCGGGGCACGACGGGCGGCAGTAGATCCCCGTAGAGTCGACGCCGAAGACGAACACGCCGTCGAAGGACCCGTCCCTCTCCAGGACTGCTCTGAGGTACTCCTGTCCGTTGCCGACGGGGTTGCTCTGCTCGGAGTAGGCGGTGGCCTCCAACGGTTCTCACGGAATCCTCACCTGGGTCTGCTAAAAGCCGTTTTGTCGGAATCTTGCGCCCGAACCCACGGTGTCCGACCTCTGGTGGTCCTGGTCAACACACTCCCGTAGCGCCTTAAATAGCGACTCCGCGGGGGCGCTCTATCTTGTCCCGGACGTCGCACCTGGTGGGCGGATTCCTTTGTCTGGCTGGTGGCTACCTGCTAGGCTACAGCTCCGGGGCGCAATCGCTGCTGAAGAGCGAGTTGGGAACGCTCAACAGCGTCATCAACGCCCTTCCTTTCATCCCGGGCCTCGTCGGTCAAGTCAGCACCCAAGACTGGTACCTTTCCTTCGGGTCTGTGCTGATAGTCTTGGGGATAATCATGGTTGTGCTCGGAGGAAGCGGAAAGCCGAAGGAACCGAAGCAGCCCAAACAACCCAAGACCGAGGCGCCTCCGGCGCCACCCGTCCGGCCGCCGGGGTCCTGCAAGTTCTGTGGCGCCGACCTGAAGGGCAGCAAGACATACTGTCCGGTCTGCGGAAGGTCCCAGACCTGATTCTACTCTCCTAGGCCTCGCGGGTGAGCAGCTCTGCGGACTGGCCCGCCTCTCTCAGGGTCATCTGGGTGTTGTTCCGCCTGAGGATTGCGAGGGCAAAGAGCACGACGGAGCCGACCACGAAGGGTATCAGGAGGACTACTCCCAGAGTCACGGCGATCGAAGTAGCGGAGATGCGGTAGCCGAATCTCAAGGCGGTGCCCTCTTGCACCGCGTAGATCCTTACCTCGTTGAAGAAATCCCTGTAGATGAGATCCGCCTCCTTCGCGAGAGGTACGCGAGGAATCAGACCTCTCCTCTTCAGCTCCTTCTCGAGGTTTGCGAGAAATACCTCTTTCCTGTCTCCGAGTCCGCTGAGGATGACCTCGCTGATGGTCGTCGTGATTCCCCTGTTCAGGTCGCGGGAGAACAGCACGCCCACCAGCACTATAACCGCGAGTATGATTCCCGTGACCAGTCCAAACAGAAGCCAGAGCGAGACGACCGATCCCAGGACGAGCTCTACCATGTCGGAATGCGCATCCGAGGATGCCCTCCGATCGCATACGAATTAGCTTTCTCATCCCGGGCTACCATCGTAGGGTGGGCCTGCTCGAACGGACGACGGCCGCTTTCAGCCGAAACCTGCTTCGGGCCGCCGTCTTCCCCGTTGATTCTCCTGGCAGACCTGCGCACATCGAGGGCGTTTACCAGGAGCAGGACGGGGTAGACAATGACTCCCGCCTGGATCACGACCAATCCCGACCCCACCAGGCCTGCCAACAGGAAGAGCGCTCCCCTCCTCTTCTCCCCGGCATAGATCTGGCCCAGTCCGGGGAAGACGAAGGACAGCACCACGGCCGCCCAGACGTTCACCTCCCAGTATGCAGCCGGCTCTTGCGCGAACTGGGCGCCGCACTCCGGGCAGAACGATGCCTCACCCGCGAGCTCCGTCCCGCACTTTGCGCAGAAGGGCAACGCCTCACGAACTGCCCCAGCGCTATAAACCGTTTTGGAGACCCTGCCGGCGAGGCAGTCCCCTCGATCCCGGCGATGAGACAAAGTCATAAAAGACCCTCAGAGGAGCGGCCTCTCGAGTTCCTCATGAGCGAACAGTCAGCGCAGAACGGAGACACGGTATCGGTCCACTACGTCGGCAAGTTCCCGGGCGGGAAGGTCTTCGACACCAGCATGAAGTCGGAGGCAGAGAAGGCCGGCCTGTTCAGCCCGGCGCGGGACTACAAGCCCCTCGTCGTCGTCCTCGGAGCGCACCAGGTGATCAGCGGCTTTGAAGAAGCTCTGGTCGGCATGAAGGTAAACGAGACGAAGGAGGTCACGCTCCCGCCGGAGAAAGCCTACGGCAAGGTCGGGAAGCACCCCATGGTGGGCAAGACTCTCCAGTTCAAGCTCCTTGTGACGAACATCAAGAAGCGATAGCCGCGAACCCCGGAAGGCCGACCCGACGGGCTGGTGGACCGCCCTCCCCCGAATGATTAATAGGCGGCACGCATCAGATTACGGTGAAAACCTTGCCAAGACCCAAATCCAGCCAGGTGAGCATGAGGACGAAGGACCTGATGGAAGTTCCTCCCTCCGTGGTCCCGGAGGAGACCACGATAGACGAGGCCGCGTCCGCAATGTGGGAGGGAAACATAGGGAGCGTGATAGTCGTCGACAAGGCGGGGGTCATGGTCGGAATCCTCACGGAGCGCGACGTCCTCTTCTCCGTGACGAAGGCCCTGACGGGCAAGGGCGTCCCAGTCTCCAGCATAATGTCCAAGACGTCCCTCAAGGCGAGCCCCAACGAGAACATAGTCACGGCCGTGGACAGGATGACCAAGGCCAACGTCCGCCACCTCCCGGTCGTCGACAAGGAGGGGAGGCCTCTAGGCATGATATCGATGCGAGATGCGATGAGCATAAGCGAGCCACTGCTCAAGTTCGTCCTCCACTCGACGCGGAAGGCAAAACACACCGAAGGGTCGGAAGAACGCGGCGAGACGCCGGACCAGTGACGCCGGCCGCGACCCGCGCGAGGCCTTACGCCAGACTCTTCTTTATCGCTTCAAAGTCAGGCAGGACGCCCGGGTTCGGAGCCGCCCACGAGTACAACACCTTCGCCTGGTCGTCGAGGACGAATATCGCCCTGTTGGCGCTCTCGTAGCCCTTCACCCCGCCGAGGTCCTTCCACATCACGCCGAATTTCTGGGTGACCGCCAGATCGAAGTCGCACAGGAGTGGGAAGTTCAGGCTGTACCTCTCTGCGAACGTCTTCTGCGCCCAGGGCGCGTCCACGGATATCCCGACCAGGTTGGCGTTCAGCCTCTGAAGGTCGGTGAACATGTCCCTGAACGTGCACATCTCCTTGTCGCACACCCCGGTGAAGGCCCCGGGATAGAAAGCAAGGATCGTCCGCCTGCCCTTGGTCAGGAACTCGGAGAGCTTGCGTTCCTTCTTGTCCGAATCGTAGAGAGTGAACTCTTCAGCCTTGGCGCCTACTTGGAGCATGTTCACCCACTGCCTCGTTATCCGCTTAATACTTTCTGCTGGGCCTACATCCCCTTGAGCGTCCGGGCAAGCAGGTCCAGGTGTTCCCTGTCTCCGGGTTCCCAGGTCTGGAAGTAGAACCTCTCGACCCCCCGCTCCCTGAGCTTGTTGATGACGTCGGGGAAGTCGGCCTCAGTGGCGACGAGCCAGCCGCTCTGTCTGAGGTCGCGGGCATACGCGTCCTCGTCCTTGCTCAGGCCCTTCTTGCGCATCTCCCTTCGCAGCCTGGTCTTGAGCTGTGAGGCGTTCCCTGCTATCACGAAGGAGCCCATCCGCGAGACGACGATGCGCCTTCCGCTCGCATCGATGGTGGCCTTCAGCCTGTCGAAATCGTCTGGAACGGCGGAGAAGTAGTTCCATTCGTCGCCGAACTCGACCGTGTTCCTGACCGCGGAAGCCGCCCTCCCCCCAATGATCAGGTAGATCTTCTCCTTCAGCTTCGGCAGGGATTCGAGGTGCGCCGAGAAGAACTTCCCGCCGAAGTCCACCCTCCCGGCCTGCGTCAGCGGGCGGATTATGCTGAGCGACTCCCGGAACTGGCGCAGGCGCGTCTTCACGTCGGGGAACTCGATCCCGTGGGCCCGGTACTCGTCCTCATACCATCCGGCCCCCACCCCAAACCGGAGCCTGCCGTGCGCAAGCGAGTTGACGGTGCAAGCCATCCTCGCGAGCAGCGCGGGGTTCCTGAAGCCTATGGGCGAGACCATCGGACCGAACCTGATCTTCCTCGTGCGGACGGCGATGGCACCGAGGGTGGTCCAGCACTCGGGCGAGTCCAGCCCCTTCGTGCGGGTGGTCGGCAGGATGTGGTCGGAGCGGAAGAAGTAGCCGAAACCGGTCTTCTCGGCGAAGGCCGCAACGTCCAGAAGCTCCTCCACCGCCATCCCCTCCTGGGGTTCGACCATCACGCCGCAGTCTTTGATGAAATCCAAGGGTCGCCTCCGGGTGGAAGAGGGATATAATCGTGCTCGGGAGCCTGCGGGCCGCCTTCGTGCTCACGCATAACAAAAATCATATATACAACTCGAAGTTGTATAGTTGATGCGAATTATATATGTCCAGTAGTCCACAGTACATTATTCTCAAGGAAGGGACGGGCGAGACGAAGGGAAGGGAGGCCCAGAGGAACAACATCCAGGCTGCGAAGCTGATCTCGGAGATCGTGAGAACATCTCTCGGTCCGCGCGGCATGGACAAGATGCTCGTAGACTCATTGGGCGACGTGACCATCACCAACGACGGCGCGACCATGCTCAAGGAGATCGACGTCCAGCACCCAGCGGCGAAGATGCTCGTCGAGGTCTCGAAGGCCACCGACAACGAGGTGGGCGACGGGACGACCTCTGCGGTGATCCTGGCCGGCGCGCTCCTCGAGAAGGCGGAGGAGCTGATCAGCAAGGACGTTCACCCGACTGTGGTGGTAGACGGTTACATGAAGGCCCTGGAGAAGGCCCAGCTGGTCCTCGAGAGCATCGCTGAGAAGGTCGACCCCTCGTCCAAGGCAGACCTGCTCAAGATCGCGACCACCAGCATGATGACCAAGCTGGTCTCCGACGACGCCCCCCACCTCGCACAGCTCGTGGTCGACGCAGTGACCCAGATAGCAGAGAAGACCGAGACCGGGTACAAGGTGGACATCGACAACGTCAAGGTCGAGAAGAAGGCAGGCGGCTCGATGGTCGACACCAAGCTAATCTCGGGCATCGCGCTCGACAAGGAAGTCGTCCACTCGGCCATGCCGAAGAAGGTGGAGGGTGCCAAGATAGCACTCATCAACTCCCCGTTGGAGATCGAGAAGACCGAGTTCAGCGCAGAGATCAGGATCAACGACCCCGACCAGATGCAGAAGTTCCTCGACGAGGAGAACAGCATCCTGAAGGGGATGGTCGAGAAGATCGAGAAGGCGGGAGCCAACCTCGTCATCTGCCAGAAGGGCATCGACGACGTCGCCCAGCACTACCTGGCGAGGGCAGGCATCATGGCGGTGAGAAGGGTCAAGGAGAGCGACATGAGCAAGCTGGCCAAGGCGACCGGAGCCCGGATCGTAACCAACCTGGACGATCTCAGCTCGAAGGACCTCGGACAGGCCAAGCTCGCCGAGGAGAGGAAGATCGAGGAGGACAAGTGGGTCTTCATCGAGGGGTGCAAGAACCCGAAGGCTGTGACGATCCTCGTAAGAGGAGGCTCGCAGAGAGTCGTGGACGAGGCGGAGCGCGCCCTTCACGATGCCATCATGGTGACGAAGGACGTCGTGGAGATGCCCTCGATCGTCGCCGGTGGGGGAGCCCCTGAAGTAGAGGTCGCAAGCCAGGTCAGGGCTTGGGCCCAGAAGCTCTCGGGAAGGGAACAGCTCGCGGCGCTCAGGTACGCCGAGGCGATCGAGACTATCGCTACGATACTCGCGGAGAACGCAGGAATGGACCCCATCGACACCCAGGTCGACCTCAGGGCGAGGCACGGCAAGGGCGAGAAGTGGGCAGGAGTAGACGCGCTCTCGGGGAAGGTCGCAAACATGTGGAACAAGGCCGTGGTCGAACCGACGGCGGTCAAGCTGCAGATCCTGAAGGCAGCCACCGAGTCCGCGTGCATGATACTCCGCATCGACGACGTGATAGCCTCCAGCAAGTCCAAGGAGCCTCCAGGCGGTGCCGGAGGCCCCGGCGGAATGGGAGGAATGGGCGGCATGGGTGGCATGTAGGTCACCCAGCCCAACCTTATTCACCCCCAGTTCTACCTACGCCAGCTTTATGAGGAACCCGCCCCTCTTTTGGGGTGGGCATGGTACGCCGCTTCCGCCTACTTGTTGTCGTGACGCCGATGTGAGTAGAGATGACCACGCGCATCACAAAGCGAGTCCTCGATGAGATTCGGGCGCACGCCGAATCCTCGTACCCGGAAGAGTGCTGCGGCCTGCTCATTGCGGACGCTGACCACAGGATTATCGAGTCGGTGCGGGCGACCAACGCCTACCCCGGGGTGAGGCACCACAGGTACGACATCGATCCTGTCGAGCTCTTCAGGGCAGACCAGACCGCGACCGAGCGGGGCCTCAAGATAGCGGGCGTGTATCACTCCCATCCCGATCACCCGGCCTCCCTCTCCGCCTTTGACCTGGAGCACTCGCTCCCATCGTATTCTTATGTGGTGGTGGCGGTCCCCAGTGGAAGGGCCGGGGATACGAAATCTTGGATACCCAGCGGGGACCACAGGACAGCGTCCGAGGACAGGATGGCGGTGGAAGGGTGAGCAGCATGGCCGCCAACGACCGCCCGCGGGTAAGCTTCTCGGACGGCGAGCTGGAGCGGTACAACAGGCACCTGATCATGCCCGAGGTCGGGCTGGAGGGCCAGAGAGCGTTGAAGTCGTCCAGCGTGCTGCTCGTGGGGGCAGGCGGCCTCGGGGCGCCGGCCGCTATCTACCTTGCCGCCGCCGGGGTCGGGAGGATAGGGATCGTCGACTTTGACGTCATAGAGAAGAGCAACCTCCATAGGCAGGTCCTCTTCGCCGAGAAGGACATCGGGAGGAGCAAGGCCGAAGTCATCAAGGAGCGGCTCCTGGATATCAACCCTAACGTCAGCATCGAGCTCCACAAGGTCCGCCTCGACTCGTCGAACGCGATGGAAATCATGAGGGGGTACGACATCGTGGTGGACGGCACCGACAACTTCCCCACCCGCTACCTCGTGAACGACGCGTGCGTCTTCCTGGGCAAGCCCAACGTCTACGCGAGCCTCTTCAGATTCGAGGGGCAGGTCGCGCTCTTCTACGCTAAGGAGGGGCCCTGCTACAGGTGCCTCTACTCCGAGCCCCCTCCTCCGGGCCTGGTACCCAACTGTGCCGAGGCCGGTGTCCTCGGGGTTCTCCCCGGGATAGTGGGCAGCATCCAAGCGGCTGAAGTGATCGACATGATACTCGGCAAGGGCGCCTCTCTGGTGGGCAGGCTGCTCCTCATAGACGCCCTCGACATGAAGTTCAGGGAGGTCCGGCTCAAGAAGAACCCGGGCTGCGCGGTCTGCGGGGAGAATCCGACCGTGAAGGAGCTCATCGACTATGAGGTCTTTTGCGGCATCAGGGAAGAGAGGGAGCCGGGACTCGAGATAGGGCCTGTGGCGCTCAAGCAGGCGCTCGTGGGAGGCGGCAGGGTCGTCCTCGTCGACGTGCGGAGCCCGGCCGAGGCCCGGATCGCCCGCATAGAGGGCTCGACGCTCATCCCGCTGGACCAGCTCATGAGGCGGGTCAACGAGCTCAACCCTGGCGACCCGATAGTCGTCTACTGCCACACCGGGATGCGGAGCGGCCAGGCGGCCAAGCTCCTGAGGGGGGCCGGCTTCAAGAACGTCAAGAACCTGAAGGGCGGAATACAGGCGTGGACCAAAGAGGTCGACCCGACGCTGCGCCAGTACTGATCAGAGCGCAGCATCGCGCCACTAGCAGGCTCCGGAGCCGATTCCAGCCAGTAGCCCTGGTGGGGGCGCGCGGTTAGGATATGGGATGCCAGGGGCCGGATTTGAACCGACGACAGCTCCCGGTGACCATCACGCGACGATCCCTCTCGGTCTTCAGCCGAGTGCTTGAGGCCTTGAAGCTCTCTCCCAGGCTGAGCTACCCTGGCACCGCAGAGCCGGCTCTGGGCCGACCTCACTTAAGAATTTCTTTCCTTCAAAGCTTAAAGAGTTTCGCGCTCACCGTGGATGAGCCTTGAAATTGTGGTACCACCGAATGTCGCCCGCGTGTCTAGCGGGGAGATGACCGGTATGCCAAACCGCTACCACGTGCCTCTGGAGACCTTCCACTACAGGTGGAGCCGGTCGCACAAGCCCGTGCTCTCGGTGGAGGCGGGCGACACAGTGACCTTCGAGATCAACGACGTGGGGAGCTGGCAGATCAACAAGGACTCCACCTCAGCTGACGTCATGCGGTTCGACGAGTCGAAGCTGTATCCGTTGGCCGGCCCGGTCTTCGTCGAAGGAGCCGAGCCCGGTGATGCGCTCGTCGTCGAGGTGCTCGAAGTCAGAGTCGGGGACTTCGGCTGGTCCTACGTCCAACCGGGGTTCGGCCTCCTCGAGGAGTTCCGGAAGCCGTTTCTCTACAAGTGGGACCTCAAGAAGAACAAGAGGAGCGCCTCCTTCGAGAAAGGGATCCGGATACCTCTGAGACCGTTCTGCGGCGTTCTGGGAGTTGCGCCTCGGTCCAGAGGCTTCACCGGGGTCGCACCGCCCGGCAGGCACGGCGGCAACATGGACATCAGGCACCTCACCGCCGGGAGCCTGGTCAAGATCCCGGTCTGGGTTGACGGCGCGCTCTTCTCTGCAGGGGACGTCCACGCCGCAATGGGCGACGCCGAGGTCTGCGGCACAGCGATCGAGTGCCCAGGGACCGCCGCCCTCAGGTTCGGGATAGAGAAGAAGGCCGGTCTGACATACCCGGAGTTCTTCACCCCGGGAGACGAGAGGCCCAGGAAGGGATACGATGCGGCGACGGGGATCGGACCCGACCTCATGGAGGCGACGAAGGATTCGGTCAGGAACATGATCCGCCATCTGGAGAGGACGTACGGCCTGACCGCCGAGGAGGCCTACATACTCTGTAGCGTCGCCGCGGACGTCAGGATCCACGAAATCGTGGACCGGCCCAACTGGGTGGTCGGGACGATGATCCCAAAGGACATCTTCCCCGCCTGATATCAGTCCTGGCCCTTCAAGGGCCTGTTCCTGTAGAAGAAGATCATGACGCAGTTGTAGAGGGCGTTCGGGACCACGACCGCGATGAGGAGAGGTACCGTCTCCGCGCCTCCCAGTACTCCAGCCAGACCAGGCCCCACGAACGCCCCGACGAACGCCGCTGTCTGGACAAGGCTGGTAGAGGCCGACCGGCTCTCCTTGGGGACGCTGGTCTGGGACATGAGCGTCAGCAAGGGCCAGAACCAGTTGAAGAAGAAGGACCCGACGATCACGAGCGCCACGGCCGTAAGGAGCGAGTTCGCGAGGTAGACCCCGAGCGTCGCCCCGGTCGCCGCGACGCCTCCGATTATCGCGGTCGTCCTCCCCCCGATTCTGTCGAAGAGGAACCCCGCCACGAACACCCCCGCACCTCCCAGTCCGATCCCGACACCAAAGAGGAGGTCGACCAGCGCGCTGGTGTTCCCGGAGACGTCGAACGACGAGAGCAGGAACTTCGGGGTCCAGGACAGGTAGGTCACAAAAGCGCAGTCGGCCAGGAAGGCCCCCGCCGCCATCAGCATCACGGCCCTGTTGCCAAGCAGGCTCCTGAACTGCCCCCCGGGCGCAGGGGGGGCGTCGCCGGCGTTCCTCGGGATCACGGCGAGGTACGCGATGATGGCGACCAGTCCCCCTATGGGGATGATCAGCAGGGCTTGGTTCCAGTCCCAGTATAGGAGGAGGTAGCCCACCGCCGCCGGCCCCACCAGGCCGCCGAAGTTGTAGGCGGATGAGACCAACCCGGCACCGATCCCCCTCCTCTGGGGAAGGATGGCGGTAACCGCCGCGTAGCTCGTAGGGATGATCAGGCCCGAGCCCAGCGAGGCGAGCATGAAGAGGACCGAGAAGACGGCGAGGCTCACACCGGTCGCCATCAACGCTATGGACGCGGAGAAGAGGGACATCCCGGCGATGATGGTCGCTCTGGTCCCGAAGCGGCCCGCGATGCTCCCCGACACGAAGACGCCGAGACCCACAATCCCAACCGATACCGAGACGATGGCGCCCATCAGAGAGTCGTTGATGCCGTACGAGCTCTCGATCTGGGGGACGACGATTCCGACCGAGAACCGGAAGAGGCCATAGACGAAAGTCGGGAGGGAGACCGCGAGGAGGGCTGCGTATCGGCTTCCCATGCGGGCGTCCAGTCAGCATGATATATTTAGCCGAGACATCTGATTCGCGACCTCGGCGTCGGAGTACGGACGCGGGCGGCCTTCCTCGGCTCGGCCTCGGGATGAGTTTATACGGTTTACAGCCGGACGGTATCATATGCGGCTGCTCCACACGTCGATCACGGTCAAGGACATGGACGAGAGCATCTCGTTCTACACCGAGAGGATCGGAATGAAGCTCGCCAGCCGGAGGGAGATAAGGCAGACCAACGCCGAGATAGCGTTCTTGGAGACCAAGGGCACCGACCATCGGATAGAGCTGACCTGGTGGCGGGACAAGAAGGACTACGCCGAGGGAGACCAGCTAGACCACCTGGCGTTCGGCGTGAAGGACCTCCAGGGAACCATCGACTCCATGCGCAAGGCCGGGGTCGAGATCGCCAAGGAGCCCTACTCTCTGGGGTCCAGTCGAATAGCGTTCATCAAGGACCCTAACGGAGTCTGGCTCGAGCTGATAGAGGAATAGGATTGAACCGAAGCGCCTGGCGAAGATGGTCCGCGTGCTGGGCTAGGATCGGCGGCTCCCCGTGATCAAATCGCCGACCGCACTGGGACCGTGCGTCCTCGAGAGTGGCCATGTCCGTCTGGAGCCATTGGACCCGACTCATGAAGGCCATCTGCTCGCGGCTGCGCAGGACTCCGACTGGTCTTGGATGTCGATGGACGCCAGGACGAAGGAGACAATGGCCGAGTGGATTGCGGCGGCTCTCAGGGCCCAAGAGCGGGGGACTGAATACCCCTTCACGGTCTTCCGTAGGGAAGACCTCAGCGTGATCGGCAGCACGAGGTACATGGACGTCCGCCCTGCCCAGAGGGGAGTCGAGATCGGGTGGACCTGGTACACCTCGAAAGTCTGGGGGACGGTAGTGAACCCCGAGTGCAAGTTCCTCCTGCTGAGACACGCCTTCGAGGACTGGGGCGCAATCCGCGTGCAGCTGAAGACGGACAACAACAACCTTCACTCCCAGAACGCGATTCTCAAGCTCGGAGCCAAGTACGAAGGGAGGCTGCGAAACCACCGCGTCCGGCAGGACGGCGGCTCCGGGGACACCATGATGTACTCGATCACGGACGGAGAGTGGCGAGACAGCATCAAGGGATCCATACAGAAGAGGATCGACAATCTGACCGCCGCCGAATCCAGAGCTCTGCCTCCGGATTAGATGCGAGGGGGTCTATTCCCTGCTGAGCGATTTGGACCTGAATGTTCCCTCGAGCTCATCCTGAAGGAGCTCGGCCGTTCCGACGCCGCTCTTCCTCGCGGCTGGGCTCTTGCCCTCTCTAGAGGCTGCCCTGCTCTCGTCTATCTCGCCCTGCAGGACCTCATAGGCCCGGGGACCGTCCGCCCTGCTCATTATGAGGACCGTCTCCTCGCCGATGTAGGTCTGCCGGATCTTCACACCGTTCCTGTAGAGGAGCTCCGTGAGGAACAGCCCGAACTCCGGAGCGACTTCGGCGGCGGGCGACAGATGGATGTCCAGCCTCGACAACGCCGTCGTCTCCTTTGTAATCTCGAACTTCTCTAGCGCCGCCCTGATCAGCGACTCGTACTCCCTCTCGTCAGCGACCAGCTCGATCGAGTTCGAGAGTTGGAACATCCTGGCGGGCTCGCTCAGATTCGGTGCAAGCTCGCCTATCCGCTTCGCTATCTCGTACTGCTCGGTCTTCCTCGCCCTGATGGTCACGTCGACGACATCACTCGCGAGGGAGATCCGCGCGCCGGCGAGGACACGGGCAGGCTTCTCTCCCGTCGCCCTGTCAATCGATTCAGAGAACCTCGTAATCGCCACCACGATCGTGTTTATGGTGGTCGTCTTCTCCGCAAGCTTCTCGACGTCAGACTTGATACTAGCGGCTACCGCATGATAGTTTACGAGCTTGCGCCTGAAACATTCGTAGAGGGCCAGGTCCCTCGTGATCAGGGAGGCAACGATGGTGGGCACAGATGGGGTGTTTCGCGGCATTTTCGGACCTTCGGTGGAACGTCCTTGTAATACTTAACCATTGTGTGCAGATAGACGTATATAGTCAGTAATATATATTACAATTTGCGATATCGCTTGAATTTCATATCAATCCCAAACGGCGGCCAGGGAATCTCGGACGATCTGGCTCGAGCTCCAGTCCTCACATCCGGCAGCGGCTCCTCGGTGAATTGAATGTCAGAGGCGTCATACGTAACCGGCTCGCGGGGACAGCAGGTCCTCGTCGTGAGACAGGGCGGGGCGGGCAGGCGGGCGCAGAAGGCGCAGAGCAACAACATCTCTGCGGCCAAGCTGGTCGCCGAGCTCGTCAGGACTTCCCTCGGTCCGAGAGGGATGGACAAGATGCTCGTTGACGGCACGGGCGACGTCACGATAACCAACGACGGAGCGACGATGCTCAAGGACATAGACGTCCAGCACCCAGCGGCCAAGATGATCATCGAAGTCGCGCGGACGGTGGACGACGAAGTGGGCGACGGGACGACGTCGTCGGTCGTCTTCGCTGGTGCGCTCCTTGCCAACGCGGAGGGGCTGATGGAGATGGGGATTCACCCGATGACGATAGTCAGCGGCTACCGAAGGGCTGCTAACCAGGCACAGTTGATTTTGAACAAAATCGCCGTCAGCGTGGCGCCGACCGACAGGGTGACTCTTGCGAGGGTTGCCAGGACGAGTATGGCCTCGAAGCTGGTCTCGAACGAGAGCCTTGTTCTGGGCAAGGTCGTAGTGGATGGCCTGCTCCACGTAGCGGAGGACATGGACGACGGGACCTTCAAGGTCGACCTCGAGAACCTGAAGCTCGAGAAGCAGGTCGGCGGTTCGATAAACGATACTTGCCTTGTGATGGGAATCGCCCTCGAGAAAGAGGTGAGCCACTCGGGCATGCCGAAGAGGGTTGAAGGGGCTCGTATCGCGCTGGTCAGCTCCGCCCTCGAGATCGAGAAGACCGAGTTCGACTCGAAGATCAACATCACCGTACCCGCACAGATGCAGCAGTTCCTCGACCAGGAGACCGACATGCTGAGGCGGATGGTTGAGAAGATCTCGAGCGTGGGAGCCAACGTCCTGATCTGCCAGAAGGGAATCGACGACATGGCACAGCACTACCTCTCCAAGGCGGGCATACTGACCCTGAAGAGGGTAAAGGAGAGCGACATGGCCAGGCTCGCAAAGGCGACGGGAGCGAGGATAGTCTCCGGCCTCGACGACATCTCGAAGAAGGACATCGGGCTGGCGGGTCTAGTGGAGGAGCGCAAGGTCGAGGACGACAAGTGGACCTACGTCGAAGGCTGCAAGAATCCGAGGGCTGTGACCGTCTTGATCAGGGGAGGCACGCAGCGGGTAGTCGACGAGGTCGAAAGGTGCATGCACGATGCTATCATGGTCACCAAGGACGTGCTTGAGAATCCCTGGATAGTCGGAGGCGGCGGCGCCGTCGAAGAGGAACTGTCCTACCGCCTGATGAAGTGGTCTAGGACCTTGGAAGGCCGGGAGCAGCTCGCGGCCGAGAAGTACGCCGAAGCACTGGAGGCGATTCCTCTCGCGCTGGCCTCTAACGCGGGCTTCGACCAGCTGGATATCCAAGTCGCCCTCAGGGAGAGACATGGCCACGATGAGAAGTGGTCCGGCGTCGACGTTCTCGGGACCGGCGTTCGCGACATGTTCGCAAAGGACGTCATCGAGCCAGTGAGCGTCAAGCAGCAGATCATCTCCTCTGCGACCGAGTGCGCCTGTATGCTGCTCAGGATTGACGACGTGATTCCGAGCAAGAGCAAGGGGCCTTCCATGCCCCAGGGCGGAATGCCCGGCATGGACTAATATCTCGCGTCGAGAGCTTCCGCATCCGGACAGAACTTGCATCGACGGACCGAATCACCCACACGATAGCAAGCGCAAGCCGAGGAATCGGACTCCGGCCTGGGCTGGATAAGAA
>JBEKFK010000017.1:0-18062 GCA_050013375.1 Nitrososphaerales archaeon
TTCAACCTCAATCGCAAGTTCGTCGAGTCGAGGTTCCGAGGCTCCCTGCCGCCTGAGGACTACCTTGTCCTCGACAGGAAGATAGAGAACAGCGTGAGACTATTCCGCGACGAGAACTTAGAGCTCGAGATAGAGGAGAAGAAGCTGGCGCAGCGGCAGCAGTCGATCGCCGGCTCCATGAGCGTCTCGTACGATGGCCGGGAGAGGACGATGCCGGAGATGTCGAAGTACCTTGAGCTCCCCGACCGCGCCAGGAGGGAGGAGTCATGGAGGCTCACCCAGGGGCGGATGGCGAAGGACCGGGATCAGATGGACGAGATCTTCGACGGGATGCTCAAGCTTCGGGACGGGATTGCGCGCAACGCCGGCTTCGAGAACTACCGGGACTACAGCTTCGTAGCCCACGAGCGTTTCGATTACGGACCTGAAGAGTGCTTCAATTTCCACGATGCGGTCGAAAAAGCGATAGTGCCGCTCGTGAGGGAGGTGCACCGGACCAGGCAGAAGGAGATGGGTCTCGATTCGATCAGGCCGTGGGACCTGCTCGTGGACACCAGGGGGAGAGCCCCGCTGCGTCCCTTCAAGACGACGGCCGAGCTCGTGAGAGGCTGCGAACGGGTGTTCGAGAGGGTGGACCCAGCTTTTGCCGAGCAGTTCCGCACGATGGCTCGCCTGGGGCTGCTCGACCTCGAGAGCCGTCCCGGGAAGGCCCCCGGAGGGTACAACACCGAGTTCCTCGACCTCAGGCTCCCTTTCATCTTCATGAACTCTGTGGGAAGGGACCAGGACGTCCGGACGCTGCTTCACGAGTCCGGCCACGCCTTCCACGTCTTCGAGATGAGGGACCGTGGGCTCCACTATCTCTACCGGAGCGACAACACTCCGACGGAGATCGCAGAGGTCGCTTCGATGAGCATGGAGCTCCTCGGGGGCGAACACCTGCTCGGCGCCTTCTACGACGATGCGGATGCCGCCAGGTCCAGGCGCGACCACTTCCTATCAATCGCGAGTCTCCTCCCCTGGATCGCCACCATAGACTCCTTCCAGCACTGGCTCTACACGAATCCTGGACACTCGAGGGATGCCCGCAGGGACGCGTGGGTGAGGACCTACGACAGGTTTGGTCCGGGGGTCGACTGGGGCGGGCTGGAAGCGGAGAAGCGTTCGTATTGGCAGCGGCAGATCCACATCTTCCAGTCGCCGTTCTACTACATCGAGTACGGAATAGCCCAGCTGGGCGCCCTCGGAGTCTGGTCGAGGTATCTCCTAGACCCGCAGGCCACCGTAGGGGCGTTCAGGGATGCCTTGGCGCTGGGGGGCTCGAGACCGCTGCCCGAGCTCTTCAACCGGGCTGGTCTGACATGGGACTTCGGCGCCGGGAGTGTTGAGGCTTACGGCATGGAACTACGGAAGATACTTGTCGAGTGAACCCCTCTCCAGTCTGAGCGGGTTCCGCCTCCGCATGGTCCGCAGGCTTCGGCTAGTCCTCGCCGCGGATCGCTACCAGGATCGTCCCGCCGACAACGAAGATCAGGACAAATAGGACCATCCCTCCCATGATGCTCACGAGGAGCAGACTCGAGATTGCGTCCTTGAAGAAGGAGACGCCGAGCAGGCCGATCAGCAGTAGAACGACGCCCGAGATTCTTTGGCCCTTCATGGCTGAAGCTCGCCTAGACCCGATATCTAAACAGTGACCTTGAGCAGCGCAAGGAGCGCGCCGAACTCGCAGACCGTCACCGCGACAAGCACCGGATAGAGCTGGTCGTTGAAGAGTCCGCCCATCACGGTGTACCCGAAAAGGGTGACGACGTTGTGGAAGAGGAGCAGCACCGCGAAGATCAGCAGTCCCGCGGAGTAGCCGGCACGGGTCTTCATTACGATCCTCGCGTAGAGGTAGATTAGGCCTAGGAGCAAGATCACGTTGAAGGTCGAGAAGAGCGTGGCGACTAGGATCAGAAGCTCCATGGCTTGACTCGGTCGAGAGTCTCGCTTGTTTAACTCTTTTTCCAATTGGGGGATCTGGTTCTGTTAGCTCTCAGTTCGACCAAGGGCCACGGCACTCTGTGATAATCTTCGCCCTCGGCCCCTGCTTCTGTAGAAAGCTGAAGTGAGGTCGAGGGCCGAGTAGAGGTCCTTCTATGCGATGTCCTACATCCCATCGTCTTTGAATCATCGACGAAGGACTAGTACTCGACCACGACCGAGGAACTAGTGGTCGTGATCTTGGGATTCATACCAATCAACCCGAACAGGGTCTTGAAGTAGCAACGGAGAAGAACGGAATCTCTTGGTCCGAAATCATGCATGAAGCAGAAGATTTCCCTCCCGTCTCTTTTCGTCTCCCGTATTGAGAACCACCCGGACCTGGAACGAAATCGCAAGTAGTCCAGAACTGCATCAAGGTCGACGGCGCCCTTCCTCGCCATCATCATTGCCGAGGGGGTATTGGTGGCAAGCACGGCTCCCAATTTCTCCAGCTCGTCGTCAGGAATGCGACTCAGGAAGGAGCGGAATGCGATCTTGGTCAGTTTCACATACCCCATTTCTTCCCACAGCACATCGTCGCGTGCGTAGGTGGAGAGCACCTGATTCACCAGCGTATTCAAACTTACCTTCCGGATTCTTGCTTCATCCTCGAGCGAGTCGTAAACATTTTTCCAGACTCTGAAATGTCCCACAACACTCGATTGATTCGACCCCTCATCGCCATGAGCAGTCATCTAATCCGTAATCGTATGATACCGGAGTTGTATTTAGGGTTGACTACAATTGTCTACAGATGTCGCATCGGAGCCTTATACTTGACGCCGCAACTTGCAATCAAGTAACAGAATTGACAGACAAGTCAATCACTGATAAGAAATTGTCCAGGAGACAGTTTGTAGGAGTTGCGGCCGGAGGAGCCGCGGCACTGGGCGCAGGAGCGATCCTGGCGCCGAATCTCGCCTCAGCAGCAGGAGCTACATCAGCCGCAGCAGCCCGAGCAGGCGCGGTGGTAAACCCGCTCCAATCCATTCCGGCGACCGCGCAACCCAATGACATCCCCTCATCGTGGGACTATCAGGCTGACGTTGTGGTCATAGGGGGAGGGGGCGGAGGCCTTCCTGCGGCGATCGCAGCCTATCAGGGAGGGGCGTCTGTCCTCGTCGTGGAGATGAACTACGATTGCGGTGGACACGCGATCTGTTCGGCGGGAAGCCCCTATTTCGGAGGAGGAAATTCTGCGCAAATTCAATACGGCATCACGGACTCGCCTGACCTGTATTTCGCTGACCTGACGAGCCCCGTAGCAACGTACTACACGTTCTGCGGGACGCATTACATAGACAGGCAGATGGCCCGCGTCATTGCGGACAACATGGTTCCGACCTGGAACTGGCTCTTGGCCAACGGGGTTCAATGGACGTGCACGGCGCTACCAAACACTCCGCCAACCGGCGGCGGAGCCACGGGCACTTGGGTGTCAGGAACCGCAAGAACCGAGCAGCCCTACTGGAACGGCTCAAGTACCGGGCAACCCGCGAGCGCGGCATCCCCGGCCGGGGCCAATGGCGCGTTGCTCATGAGGCCTCTGGAGAACACAGCCAGATCACTCGGCGTGCAGTTCCTCATGAACTACAGGATGACCAGCATAATCAGGGGGCAACCGTATTCGGGAAGCGTCCTGGGAATCACGGCACAGGCCACAGGCGGCAGGTTCGTGCCAGGGAGCACCACCCCGCTGCAGTCATTCTATTCCCAGGGCAACATCATCCTCGAAAACACGAATGTGAACATTCGTGCGAACAGGGCCGTCATCATCGCGTCAGGAGGCGCCACCTCTAACATCAACATGCGCAGGGAGATGGACCCTAGGCTGACCGCCGTGTATCAAAACTGCGGTGAGCCCTACTCGTACTACACTGGAGATGGAATCTACGCCGCAAGGATGATCGGTGCATCACTCTGGGCATGCGGCGGCGAAACAGACGAGAACGATTACTCAGTCTACAAGCCAACAGCCATCGGCTGCCAGTACGCCCACGGCGCAGAACACTTCTCTCCTAGCAGCCCCATATGGCCGCTGGTGCGGGCAGAGGGCCTCAGCGTGTCAACGGCAGACTGGGACGGCATTTGCCAGGTTAACATGGCCGGTGCAAGGTTCTTCAACGAGTCTGCTGCAGGAAAAAATGCTCCTGGAACGGGCACAGTCCCCCTTGCCTTCAGCTGGATCGATGCCGCCATGTCCATAAACGCGGCTTCGAAACCTCCCGACTATGCTGCCGGCCCGATATGGACGATCTTCGACTCGGCCCTCGTCACAAGGGCGGGCTGGACTCTCGGATCTCCGTACACAGACCCGCTCTTCTTCTTCCAAGCGCCCACCATAGCAGGCCTCGCACCATTGATCAACACCAACTCCTTCCAGACGACCTCCATGGACCCAGACGTGCTCACGGCGACGATAACCAGGTACAACACCCTGGTCGCAGCAGGCAAGGGCGACACAGACTTCGGCAAGTCGCCGTTCACGTACCAGATCAACACCCCACCCTACTACGCTGCATGGTCGACCCCCGAGGCTTGGATCTGGTACACCGGGCTTCGGATAAACGACAGCGCGCAGGTGATGGACCTCAACGGCAACGTCATCCCAAGTCTCTACGCGGTCGGCGACGCGGTTGGGGGGTCCACGATGCACGGCCTGACAAAGCACTTCATCTTCGGGCGGATCGCCGGAACGAACGCCGCCCAGGAACCAACTACCTTAGGATAGGGAGAAACGCAGCACAGTAGACACCCTGGACAACCAAATAGTCTCGATGCTCAGGAAGCTCCAATGGGGAGCTTCCTCGCGCTGTCTTCCCTGTGGGTCCTAGCGACGATTTCGCCGGTAGCGGCATCCCCTGGCGGGAGAGGACTATGTCTATCGTGATTCACGTGACGCCCGCGCAGGGGGCTAAGTTCGACGCGTGGCTCGCGCAGCCCTGTAGGCTGGCATGGTAGCGCAAGTCTCGGTAGTCGCCTCCTTCATCGCCAGAATCTCGACGTGGTCATTGGGGACGTTGACACGTTTCATAATCTCGCCGGCGTCCCCGTCGATTCTGGGCTCAATCAGCGAGGGCTAACTTCAGAAACTCCGTGTTGCTGGCAAGCTGTTAGCAATCGACGCAGAGCTTGAGTTGGTTCGGACTGTCACGTCGTCATTTTGCCCGGTGGTGTAGCCTATGCGGGTGGGCTGGCTGATGTAGGTGTGCTAGGCCGTTGCAGCGCTTGTAAGAGCCGATGTTCGCAAACCACGTCTCCTACTGCGTACTTGTGGAAGAGCGTGTCTCCCGCGCCGCCCTTCTGGACAAACTCCTCATAGGACTCGAGGATAGCGTGACCAGTGGCAATCGTGTCAAGTGCGTACTTCAGGGATGAGTCAGAGCTCCAGCCCTTTGCTACGAGCTCCTTAGCTGCCTCATTCGCTTGCACCAGGATTTCCTGCTTCTTCTTGAGTGGCTCGGCCTTTTCATCCATTAAGCGCTTATGGTCTGCGGATATCCTGTACTCACTGCAGACCTCCGACAGCTCGAGGGATGCCTTACCTGTCTTCTGCTGCAATCTCTTGACGCTGTCCATATCCCTCAAGTCGAACGTGTTGGCCTCTGGTATCGTGACGGCCAAAAATCGCTTGAGAAGAGGCACCTCGAATCCTTTGAGGTCGTAACCCGCGAGGACGTATCCCTGTAAGATGAGCATTTTGACACGGATGATAGCCTGAAACAGCGATCGTTCACCGACGCTGGCATCGGCATAGTACAAATCCTGTCTCGTCGAGTCTCCAATCTGGATGGAGATGATGCGCCTGTTATCAGCCATGACATCTGCTCCAATATTCTCCGTCTTGACGTCGATAATTGTGGTCTTGCGGACGTCCTGGGCCAAGGTAACATGGTGGCCCGATCACATCAATAAAAAAATTTACTGAGGGGGAGCCTCGTTTACACAAGGACGGGTTGACTACAATTGTCTACAGATGTCGCATCGGAGCCTTATACTCGACTCCGCATTTCGCGCTCAAGTAAGAGAGTTGACAGACAAGTCAATCACTGATAAAAAACTGTCGAGGAGACAGTTCGTAGGGGCTGCGGCCGGTGGAGCCGCGGCACTGGGCGCGGGAGCGATCCTGGCGCCGACATTTGCATCAGCCGCAGGAGCCACACCAGCCGCGCGATCTCAGGCAGGCGCAGTAGCAAAACCGCTTCAAGCCACATCGCTGGCCGCGCAGCCGAGCACCGTCCCCTCGTCATGGGATTATCAGGCCGATGTGGTGGTGATTGGAGGAGGAGGCGCAGGCCTACCTGCCGCGATCGCGGCCTTTCAAGCAGGGGCATCCGTCCTCGTAGTGGAGATGAACTACGATGTCGGTGGACACGCGATGATGGCTGGCGGTGGCGTATATTTCGGAGCAGGAAATTCTGCGCAGATTCAATACGGCATCACAGACTCGCCTGACCTGTACTTCTCTGACCTGACGAGCCCCACATTAACATACTCTGTGTTCTGCGGAACGCATTACACAGACAGGTCATTCGCCCGCCTCATTGCAGACAACATGATTCCAACCTGGGACTGGCTCTTGGCCAACGGGGTCCAATTCACGTGCACGGCGCTACCAAACACTCCACCAAGCACCGGCTCAGGAATAACCTGGCCATCAGGAACCGCGAGAACCGAGTCGCCCTATTGGAACGGCGCAAGCAGCTTCCCCGCGAGCGCAGCCTCTCCGGGAGGGCAGGGAGGTGCGGGGCTCGTGAGGCCACTGGAGGCCACAGCCCGGGCAATCGGCGTGCAGTTCCTCCTGAACTACAGGATGACCAGCATAATAAGGGAGCAGCCGTATGCTGGAAGCGTCCTGGGAATCACGGCACAGGCCACCGGGGGCAGGTTCCTGCCAGGGAGCATCACCCCGCTGCAGCCATACTTGACCCAGGGTAACATCACGCTCGAAAACACGAGCGTGAACATCCGTGCGAACAGGGCCGTCGTCATCGCCACGGGAGGCTCCAGCAGCAGCGTCAACCGGCGCAGGGAGCAGGATCCAAGGATGAGTTCCTACATGTCAACCGCTGGTGACCCCTACTCATTCCAGAATGGAGACGGAGAGTACGCCGCAAGGCGGATTGGCGCATCAATGTGGTCATGCGGCGGCCAAAATGCGAACAACGACTGTGAAATATACAAGCCAGGAACTATCGGCGCCCAGTACCCCCACGTTAAGTGGGTTCCTGCCAGCCCCATCTTCCCGCTGGCGCGGGCAGGCGGCCTCAGCGTATCGACGGCAGACTACGACGGCATCCTCCAGGTGAACATGGCGGGTGTAAGGTTCTTCAACGAGTCCACGCCAGGAACAGGTGGTATCACAGGAAGTTACGCCTGGATAGATGCCGCCATGTCCATAAACGCGGCTTCGACACCTCCTGACTACGCTGCCGGCCCGATATGGGCGATCTTCGACTCGGCCGAAGTCACCAGGGCGGGCTGGACTCCCGGATATCCCAACACTGACCCGCTGTTCTTCTTCCAGTCAAACACCATAGCAGGACTTGCCCAACAAATCAACTCCAACACCTTCCAGACGACCCCCATGGACCCGAACGTGCTCACAACTTCGGTGAATGCGTACAACGCCCTGGTCGCGGCAGGGAAGGGCGACACGCAGTTCGGCAAGACGCCGTTCACGAACCAGATCAACACCCCACCTTACTACGCCGCGTGGCAAACACCAGTGGTCTGGATCTGGTACACGGGGCTTCACATAAACACGAAGGCGCAGGTGATGGACCTTGACGGCGACGTCATCCCGAACCTTTACGCAGTCGGCGACTGTACTGGAACAATCCAGATGCACGGGCTGACAAAGCACTGGATCATCGCGAAAATCGCGGGAACGAACGCCGCTCTGGAGCCTAACAACATAGGTTGATGGCGGAGACCCACCGGGTCGGGGAGAGTAGTATCTCCCCTTCCCAATGGATTTCCAACAACGAGAGAAGAAAAATGACTACTAGAAAGGTGAGAATAGAGTGATATCAAGAAGGTTCTGCGGCGTCCTCGCTGGTCTGATCCTCGTGGTGATTCTGGCCTCGGCGCTATCTGTAGGAACGGTATCAGCCGCACCCACCACAATCACCGCCTACAAATCCACGATTGCAGTGAAGGTCACCAGCACGTACCAGCCCTCGCAGTGGACCGATACCCAAACCACAACCGATCCCTCCTCGGGAATCACCTTCGGCGCGAAGCAGAACGGGACGGGATGGTTGTACTTCATGAGCTGGCAGACGTCGACGGCGGTCTGCTCGGACAACTTCTGCTTCGGCGGCATCGAGCTCGATACTCTTAGCAACACGGGGGAGATGGGGAGCCCGACTACGCCGTCACTGATGATCCTCGCCAGTCCATCGTTCCAGGGCATGGTCGGCCATGCGGCAGACGAGTTCATCTCGACGGCAGACGAGACGCCGAGCTCGGTAGAGTCCTTGGGCTACACGACCCAATCGGTGTGCGGGGCACTGACGTTCACGGGAGCGACGTACACCGTGCAGTGCTACCGGCAGTTCACGCTGACCAAGGCCGACCCGCATGACCCCACCGCCTCGATGACGGTCGGCTCCACCGTCGAGATTGGGTTTGCGGTCGGGGAGTTCAACTCGCCGGGACAGCACGAAGCGACCGCAATGAACTCGTATACGCTGACCTTCAGCGGCTCCACGTACTCGTCTTCATCTTCAACCACGAGCACGACGAGCACCACGACCTCGCCAACGACCTCAAGCACGACGAGCACCACGACATCCACCACTTCCAAGACGACCTCCAGCACCACGAGCACGACGAGCACCACGACCTCGCCAACGACCTCAAGCACGACGAGCACCACGACATCCGTGACGTCGTCGACCGCATCCGGATCCGGCTACACGATAAGCGTCGCTACCAATGCTACTAGCTACCTGAACTCGCACGCCGGCACCATTACCGCAACAATCACGCCTGGTCCGGCGACCAAAGCTGAGGTTCAATTCCAGATCACGAATCCCTATGGGACCATTGTCTTCAACGCTTCAGAATCGGTTGCGACGGGAGGGAAGGCCATCGCCACCTTCACCACCGGTGGCAATCCAGGATCCTTCTACTGGGTGGGCGGACCATACAGCGTGACTGCGTCATGGACTCCGTCCGGTGCAACTACCGCCCTGGTTGCCGTGGCGCGGTTTACGTACTCTGGACCATCGGCGGCTACGACATCAACCACTACGGCTTCAACCCAAACAGTGACGACGACAGCTCCGGCCACGACCCAGACGGTGACCAACACAGCGACGTTAACCAGCACCCTGAGCGTGACCGGACCGGCTACTACGGTGACCAACACTGCGACCTCCACCGAGACGTCAACCTCGATCTCCACCACGACTGCACCTCCGAGCACCGTCACCACTACCAGCACCGTGACGCAGACGACCTCTTCTATACCCAGTTGGGCCTACGGGTTGATGGTGGTCCTGCTGCTGCTCGGGCTGGCGATAGGCTACGTGGTCAAGAGACCATCAATCAAGCAGGGCTAAAGTAGCGCTCGCCCTCGGAGAGCTAAACCAGTTCTCCGAGGGACTTTCGGTCCCCGACCCCGTGCGGGAAGAGGCCGCCAGGATATGCATGAAGGGGCTGGAAAGAGGTCTAGAGAAGGGTAGGTCGCTCCGCCAGGTCACCGCCTCATCCCTGTACGCCGCCTGCAGAGAGAGGGGTATCCCGACAACCCTAGACGACTTGGCCGAGGCCAGCGGCGTCAGAAGGAATGCAATAGCCAGGTGCTACAGGTTGCTGGTCAGGGGGCTGGATATGGAGATTCCCGTCGTCGACCTCACCGAATACATGCAGGAGGTGGCATCCAAGGCGAACATGACCGCACAGGTACAGGTGAGGGCCCTCGAGATACTGCACAGGGCCGAGAAGGAAGGGGTCACAGATGGCATGGACCCGCTGGGGCTCACTGGCTCGGTTCTATACATGGCCGCTCTACTTGAGGGCCAGAAACTGACCCAGAAGAACGCGGCAGACGCTGCCGGGGTGACTGAGGCCACTCTCCGGAATGAGCTTAGGCGTCTCAAGGTTGCCGTTGCAGTGTGACTGGTTACAGACAGGGTAATTCTTCTCCCGGTCGACCCGCTGCCAATCGAGGAGGACCATCACTCTCGTGATATCACTCTCAAATCTCACCCCCCTTGAAGCTCATTAGCCGCTGATTCGGACAGTTCTTCGTGTTCATGCCCCTGTTCTGGAGGTCGCCGACGCAGTCGTCGAGGACGTACAGTCCTTCTTCCGCAGATGCTGCTGATTCTGTCGCCTTCGCAGAACCCCCTGCAACTCTCCACGCCCAAAGCCACACTACCACGTCGAGTTGATGGGGTGCCCCCACAGGTACATCCTTCCGCGGTCCAGTCGTTGTTTTCCCGGTTCGTCTACTGGTGAGCAAGAGGGTATGTTGAAGTGCCTCCGTGACTTCCATATTGGTGGGAACTGCCTGAGGTGGCCGTCACACGATATCTGACTGAAAGACGAGTCACCTGGAGAGTTGACAGAACATGAGTTCTCAACCGATAAATACCGTCGCGTGGATTTGAAAATGAATGTCCGACGACCCGGATTTCCGCAGGCTTCTCCTCTTCCTACTGGGAGGCAGCCGCGGAGGCGAGAACCGGGCGAGGATAATCCGCAGGCTGCGCGACAAGCCGAGCAACATGAACCAGCTCGCAGGGGACCTTGGGCTCCAGTACAAGGCCATCCAGCACCATGTGCGGATACTCATGAACAACTCGCTCCTTACGTCGTCCGGGGACAAGTACGGGAACGTCTACTCGCTAAACCCCTGGTTCGAGGCCCACCTGGACATCTTCGATCAAATCTGCGGGAAACTCGGCTTCAAGTCGTGAAGGGGAAAGTTTACAATCTTCCGTCCTTTGGCACCGAGAGATATTAATTGAGCCGCGCCTATGGGGTCCGTCCGCCGAAGAGGAGCTTCAGGTCTGGGGGACTGGGGTCAATCCCGGAGGGCGCGCAGCTCATCCCCACCGGCGTCAAAGAACAGTACGAGATTGTCCCGTTCCACGTCTATCACCCTAATCCTCACAACGCGATCACGATACTTCGGAACAAGAAGAGCAAGCACGACTGGCTCGTCTGCGGGTGGTACATCGACACCTTCAGGGAGGGAGGTGAAGTGAAGGGCCTCCTCTACAAGCAGGTCACTTCGCAGGCAGACAAGGAGACCGTCCTCGCCGAGCTCAAGAAGCAGGACAAGGAAGCGTCCCCCAAGTTCGGACTCTAGACCCTATGGGTGGACGGGAAACCTCAAATACGTGGAAGAGGCCGGGTTTTCAGCTGAGTCATTTGGAGAGCAAGACTATGTTACACCTCCAGAGCGCCGATTTCGAGAAGGAGATCCTGCACTCTGAGATCCCGGCCGTGGTCGACTTCTACGCTGATTGGTGCGGCCCCTGCAGGATGGTCTCTCCGATAATCGAGGCACTCTCGAAGGAGTACGAGGGGAGGGTGAAGTTCGCCAAGATCAACACCGACGAGAGCCCTGAGGTAGCACAGAGATACAACATCATGAGCATACCGACGATAATGGTCTTCAAGAACGGAGCGGTAGCTTCTACGACGGTTGGCGCAGGCCCCTCAGCGGTTTACAAGCAGCGGATTGACGCTGCTCTGAAATGACCTGAGTCCTATCTGGCTGGGTCCCGACAGAGTCAGTCCGCGTGTTTCCGCGCCTTAAGCTCCTTGGCGATGAGCACTTCCGTTGACTTCACTATGGCTACGACCTCGTCGCCTTCCTTGAGGTCGAGGTCTTCCACAGCTTCCCTTGATATTATCGACGTGAGCTGGGCAGGCACGGTCACATTCATCTTGATTGCGGCAGTCACCTCGCCTTTGTGAACATTCGTTATGCGGACTCTGAGCCTGTTCCTTGCGCTCAGCTTGAAGCTCGCGTGGCCCATGTTCTCAGGCTCATCGAGAGCCTCAAAGAGGTATTTCCTGACCTTCCGAAAATCATGGAGGAGAGAGACGCCTTCCGGAGTCAGGGTCGCGCCTCCTCCGGTCACCCCTCCTACCTTGGTCTCGACGATCTTCGTGCCTAGATTCTTCTCGAATGATTGAATCCGGTCCCAAGCGTTCCTGTACGAGATACCGGCGAGCTTTGCGCCCTCGGTGAGCGAAGACGTCTCTGAGATGCGTCTGAGCAAGAGTGCATCAGTCTGATCCAGTACGACCTGCTTGCCCTCGGCCAGAGAAAGGTGAAAGGCGGGCTGCAAGTTCATCTTGCGGGTCAATCCTATCCTAAGCAGTTAGGAAGAAGGCTTGACTTTAAATCTTGAGCAAGGGCAGAAACACGGAGCGGACCGCCTCTGAGATCTGTAGGTAAGCTCGCACCCACAACAATCTTCTTCGACTAGCGTGTCCGACGACGAGTGCAAAAAGCGGCTTTGGACAGGTCGACTTGAGAATCTATATGGTTTAATACTGCGTTATGCAATGCACTGCATAATGAAGATCAGCGCCAGAAACAAGATTACTGGAACCGTCGCTTCCGTCGAAAAAGGGGCCGTCGCATCAGTGGTCAAGGTGGAGGTCAAGGAGCCGTTCACAATAACATCGATGATCACGAAGGAGGCTGTGGATGATCTCAAGCTGAAGAAGGGTGACAAGGTTTCCGTCATTGTGAAGTCCACGGAAGTCATAATCGCCAAAGATTGAGCGGAACTTACCCCGGGTCCTCTTCTCCAGATCTACGGTGGTTGCGGACTTTCTCTCACAAGTCCGCGAAAGGACAGATCCGTCGCTTCCGTTAGAGGGTGGAGGGTTCTGCCTATCTTCTTCAGGCCTAGAAGATCTTTCGTCCCTTGTCAGTAGCTCGAGAGGGAGGGTTCCAAAGACATAAATAGCGTTATGCAAGGGCCTGCATAGCGCTCATGATTCTCAGACACCAAAGAAGTGCAATATCCACGGCCGTAGGCATTGCGGCGGTTGTGGTTGCCATCGTACTGATCGTCGCTGCCTATGAAGTTATCACTGTATCCTCCTCGACAACTACGGCCACTGTGTTCAGCCCAACGACTTCAGTATCGACTGTCACTGGACCGGTTACTACTACGACAGCCACCGTGACAGGTCCGACCTCCGTCTCCACCTCGACGGTCACGACGACTTCCACATCTGTTGCCCTCTCCCCTGTGCTCTCATACTCCGCTGACGCATACGCGACGGAGACCACTGCACTCTTGGCTGGCTTCTCAAAGGCAACCGGGATCCCGGTCGCTCCGGTCATATCGGGAGGTTCGAACGCTGACGCAAGCGCGATAGAGGCAGGCGCCCCAGACGACATATTCATCTCTGCGTCGCTTTCGGCGACCGCGCCGGCCCACCTTGGGAGCCTCTCCTCCAACTGGGCAATCGGGTTCGCAGCTGACCAGATGGTCCTCGCCTACTCGAACGCGACCCTCGCCAACTCCGCGGCATCCACGATGATAACCCAGGCTCAGACAGCGCTCAAGTCCAACGCCACCTCTGACTGGAACACCTTCTTCACCTCCCTTACCTCCGGGAGCGTCAAGATTGGAATCTCATCCCCCGTAGCAGACCCTGCAGGTTTGAGAGGATGGCTCGTCCTCGAAGCGGCGGGTTATCTCTACGCAGGCGGTAACCAGCAGGCGTACGCCTCACCCCTCTTGAAGTCCGGAGGCAACGTCACTGCGGCGAGCGCGGCTGCCCTCGAGGCACCTCTTCAGTCCGGGCAGATTCAGTTCCTCTTCATCTACAGGTCAGCTGCAATAGGTGCCAGCCTAGGCTACCTGACGCTGAACTCACACGTGAACCTCTCGACCGCCAGCTTGGCCACCTTCTACTCCCAGTTCTCCTACACCGACTCGGCCGGGAAGACCACGGGCGCCCCGATAGTCCTCTGCATCACGGTGCCCCTGAGCAGCGTCAACACGGCAGAAGCAATCCAGTTCGTCCAGTACGTTGTGAAGAACGCCGCGACCCTCTCATCCTACGGGCTCGTGATTCCGACACCACTCCTTCTGTACAACAGCGTCGCCACCCCACAGACTTTACCACCCGCAATCCAGGCCTTGCTCACACAGGGAACGTTGGTCGCGGCCGGGCCTATATAGCCGGGACCAGCAATGGGCCCCGGCGCACATAGATGAACTGGCTAAGGGCCATCTCCATCGCGGCACTGGTCCTCCTTCTCATCCCTATCGTCGTCCTCCTCTACTACGGCCTAGGTCCTTTCAGGAACCCGGCCGGCTACAGCGTCGCCGTCTTTCGCTCCATCGAGCTCTCCCTCTTCTCCTCTGCGGTAGCTGTGGCCGTTGACATTCTGCTCTTCACCCCACTCGCCTACTACCTTGCGAGGGGGAAGGATCGCCTGGCTGAGTCGCTGGTCGACATCCCAATCAGTGTTCCTCACCCGATTATCGGCGTGGCGCTCCTGATCCTCGACAGCCCGATCACCCCCTCAGGGAAGTTCCTCCTTGGTCTCCACATCAACTTCTACAACACGATACTCGGCCTCGTCACCGCCCTCGTGATAATGTCTGCCCCGATCTACGTTAAAGCCATGCAACCCTACTTCGAGTCCAAGGACGCCGCCGCAGAGGACTACGCGATGGGGCTCGGCGCAGGCCGGCTCCGCACCCTCTATTCAGTGGTCCTCCCGGATTCGTTCGACGGTCTAACGAGCGCGTCCCTTATCTCGATGAGCAGGGCTCTTAGCGAATTCGGCTCCATCTCGATAATAGCCTTCTACGTGCTACAGTACCCGTTCTACGGCGTAAGCTCTGCATCGGTGACGATTTTCGAGCTCTATAACGGAGCGATGGCGGGGGGTCTGTACGCGGCAGTAACCGCTTCCGCCGCCATGATACTCGTCGCACTCCCAATCGCCCTGGCTGGTCACTTCGTAAGACGGAGGGGACGCCGTACGTGATAGAAGCAAGTGTGAAGCGGAGACTCGGGGCGTTCAATCTCTCGGCTGATTTCGCGGACGGAGGATTCGTCTGCCTGACAGGCAAGAACGGATCGGGGAAGACCTGCTTCCTCAAGGCGATAGCAGGGCAGCTCCCCATCGACCAGGGGTACGTCAAGGTTGGCGGGAGAGACATCGGGAGACTGCCGGTCGAGAAGAGAGGCGTGGTCTTGGTTAACCCCGGATCGTCTATCCCGCATCTGGCCGTCGACGCCCACCTCCGCTGGGGGGCGGGTCTCCGCAGGATTGACGTGGACGAAAGACGCCTCTCTAAGGTCAAGGACGAATTGGGGATCGACTTTGGGGGCCGGGTCAGAGTGCTCAGCCTGGGAATGAGGGAGAGGGTCTCCCTGGCGACAGCGTTGCTCGCTTCGCCCCGAGCAATACTGGTAGACGAGGCCTTCTCAAACATCCATGACAGGTCGATCTTCATCGCGGCCTACCGAAGACTCGCGTCCACTGCAGGAATAGACGTGATCTTCGCCACCCAGGAGGAGACTGATGCCAGTCTCGCAGACCATCTTTACGTTATCACCGACGGGAAGCTCGAGAGACGCCTCTGACAAGGATCCGATGCCCACCGCACCCGTAAGCACCCGCGCCGCACTTATTAGCAGATGACCGAACGGCCTTCCTGACTTGGGTTCGCTATCGAAGGCTCGGACTTTCGGTGCCATCGGCTCAATCATGATTCTCCTCTTCCTCTACCAGCCCTGGGGGACCCTCCTTGCGATAGTGGGCTGGGTCCTCGTCCTCATAGCAGTGAAGAACATCGCCGATGTCGTCGGCGACAGGTCGATCTTCAGGGACGCGATTATTGCGGTTGTCCTCGCTATCGTGGGTATAGCCGTCGGGGTGCTGGTCCTCCTCGCGAGCGTGCTGCACTTCGCCCAGCTGAACGGGTGGATCACATCTTCCAGTCTCAGCTCCCTTCGCAACCTCAACAGCACGTCGTTCACCTCTGGTCACGTCACGGGATTAGGCGGCCTCGTCGCGGGGGCGGTAGTCGGCTTGGTCCTCATCTGGGTCTTCCTCCTTCCCTCGGCCATCTTCCTGAGGAGAAGCTTCACCAAGATTTCCTCCCGGCTGAATGTGAAGATGTTCGCAACCGCCGCGCTCATCTATCTTGTCGGCGCCGGCCTTACGATCGTCGCAATAGGGTTCGTTGTCCTCTTCGTCGCAGATCTTCTGATGGTGTTCGCGTTCTTCTCGATGCCGGATGATACCTCCCTGGAGCCCCCGCCGAGGCCAATGGTGATACCGCCCCCTCCACCTCCAGTGCCCAGTGTGCCCTAGGCTGGGATGACATCTCCTTCCCAGGCATGGTCCCCAGGATTAGGTTGACTCTCGTCGAGCCTTCGTCCTCAGTATGGGATCAGCTGACCAGGCTGTAGTCTCGGTCGCCCTCGGAGGGCGTCTCCTTCTTCCCGATGCTGTTCAGGATGAACTTCTTTCCTGCCCCGGGCTTCCACTCCTCGGGCTGAATCTCTCCTCGATGGATCCTCTCGTACTCCTCGATGCTGAGCTTCCTCCTTGCAAGCAGCCTCGGCATGAGGTCGAGCCTCTTGGAGATCTCTCTGTAACCCTCGGGGACCCTGTTCCCGAGGATAACCGCGTGGCTCCCGCTCCCGTACCCGCAGAGGACGACTGTCTTTCCCGTCAGGTCCTCCTTGTCGTTCTCCAGGAGGCTGTCGAGCCCGACGAAGACCGAGACCGAGTAAGAGTTGCCGATCAGGTCAGGGGCGATAAGGGAGCTCCCGATGTGCGCCTCGAAGTCGTTGGCGAACTGCGGCGACTTCATGAACTTCCTCCGATAGTCCTTGTAGCCCTCGCTCATGTAGTAGGCGAGGTCGTCCATCCCGGCGCGCGACGGCTCGGGCCCTATCTCCTCCTCGACCTTCCTCCACCGCGGGAGGTTCCTCCATTCGTGGATGAGAAGAGAGGCATAGGCCGAGATCACCATCTTCTTGTGGGGGTTGTGATAGATCGCCCTGTCGATGAAGTCCAGCGTGGACTGTTCCGGCCTTGGTTTCAACAGGCCAGCCTTCGCTATCGCCGCCTGGTAGTTCAGCCACGCCTCCTTCATCTCTGTCAGGTAGGAGGCGTATGAGACCGCCCCGTCCACCATCGCGATGGTCCTGGCCCCAGGCTTCTTGAAGTCCCTCATCTCGTGCCTGAGCGCCGACCCGATCTGCCCTGGGACGACCTTAAGGACCCTTGCGTCGCTCCCTATCAGGAGGGCCGCCGCGGCCGCTCCCTGGGTCGGTTCCTCGCCGCTGTTCAGGTTGTACTTTGCGACGTCTGTCGCTAGGATCAGCGCATACTTCCTTGTGTTCCACTTGGCCGCGAACCAGGCGCTGGTGTCCATGTACCTCTCCATCCCGCTCACGCAGGCGAACTTCTGCTCGTACCCGAGGACGTGGGAGAGGCTCCCCTTCCCGTAGGCCTGCTCGAGCATCCCGATGACGTCCGAGACCAGGGCTCTCGAAGCGTCCAGGCCGCTCTCGGTCGGCGTGTCCACCCTGAAGATGTCAGCGGGGGATATGCCGTAGGTGTCCATCAGCCTGTGCGCGGCGGTCGCAGCCATGCTGGCCTGGTCCTCGTTGGGAGGGGCCACAGCGAAGGCCTTGATCCCGACGCCCTCGGTGAAGTGCTTGGGCTCCTTGCCCCGCGCCACCGCAAGCTCGGCGTTGTCGACGTAGTAGTCCGGCGAGTAAACGTAAAGTGCCTCTATTCCAACTCTTGACATAGGTGAACTTGCCCCGCTCCATCGTCAACTATTAAGCTATTCTTCGACGGGATGCCAATACGCCTCGTGTCGAACTGGGCAACGTACCTTTCCTCTCGGCCTGGCAAGGCCCTCCAATCGGCTACCCGGAGAGCCTTCCCAGTCCTATCGTCCATTGAGGAAGGCGGCGATCGCCTTCTCGTTGTCCTCGGTCCTGAGAAAGACGGGGACGTTCTTCCTCTTGGTCGCCTTGTATGAGACGAATATCCA
>JBEKFK010000018.1:0-17907 GCA_050013375.1 Nitrososphaerales archaeon
CTCGAAGAGCGAGTTCAGTTTCATCGACGGCCTGATAGGCGAGGACCCCAACCAGACGGCCTACATCCCCGGCAACTATGAGAGGCTAAAGAGCGTCAACGAGATGAGGGGGGAGTACCAGATCACAGAGGAGGTGCGCGTCCTCGCTACACCCGGCCACACGACGGGACACCAGTCGGTGGTGGTCTCGGACGGGACCAAGAAGCTCGTCTACTCAGGGGATGTGGCGCCCCTCAGGCAGAACCTCGCCGGGCACGTGGCGATGACCGGAAGTGACCGGAAGGGTGCGGTCGAGTCGATGGACAAGCTGCTCAAGATAGAGGACGCCAAGTGGATCTTCTCCCACGACCGGACACAGCTGACCCTCTCCAGGGCCTACACTCCGAAGCGGTAGCGCGCCGAAAGGATTTATCGTCCCGAGGGCTCGATTCGAGCGTGGATTCGCCCCTGAAGGTCTCGAGCGTCGAGCTTGACCGGTTCTTGCGGAAGGCGTTCACCGAGGTGGGCTTGGCCAAGCCCCAGACGGACGCGGTCGTGGACCTCCTGGTCACGACCAGTCTGCGCGGCGTCGACACCCACGGGATAGTGCTGGCGGAGCGCTACATTGAGGGAATCCGAGCCGGGGACATCAACAAGCGGCCGCGAATCAGGGTGCTGAGGTCATCGAAATCGGTGGCGGTCGTTGACGGGGACAAGGGACTCGGGGCCTTCGTGGCCACCCGGGCGACGAGGCTCGCCATCGCAAAGGCAAGGAAGACGGGGATCGGTGCCGTCTCTCTCGTAAACCTCACCCACTGCGGCGCGCTCTCCTACTACGGCCTGATGGTCGCGAGGGAAAAGATGGCGGCGATGGCCTTCACGAACTCGAGCCGCCTGGCCGCGCCCTGGGGTGGGTCGAGCCGGGTCTTCGGCACCAACCCGCTCTGCTACGCGTTTCCGGACGGGGCCGACGGGGTCGTCTTCGACATCGCGACCACGACCGGCGCGGGCCAGAAGGTCGTCATCGCGATACGGGACGGAAAGGCGATTCCGGTCGGATGGGCGCTCGACCGAGCAGGTAGGCCGACGACGGATCCCTCCCGGGCGATGGAGGGTGTCCTCCTCCCGTTCGGAGGGCACAAGGGGTACGGGTTGATGTTCACCTCCGAGTTCTACTCCGCCCTGCTCGGCGGCGGCGTCCTCTCCTACGAAGGAGACGGCCGTTACTTCCAGGGAGGGTTCTTCATCCAGGCGACGGACATCGGCGCGTTCCGGGCCTACCCGGAGTACCTAAGGGACATGAAGAGGCTGACGAGAAGGATACACGGCTCGAGGGTCGCCGAGGGGTTCGAGAAGGTCTACCTTCCGGGCGAGCCCGAGGCGGAGACCCGCGCGAGTCGGCTCAGGGATGGCATCCCGGTGGACCCCGAGACCTGGGGCTACTTCGGGTCCCTCTCGAGCAAGCTCGGAATCCCGCAGATGCGAGCGAGGTAGAAGGTCCGGGCCGTCCAAGCGCGCAAGGCCTATAATCTCGGAGCCGTTTCCCGTCCACGGTTACGAGTGTCCCAGATGAGAGCCGCCGTCCTCGCGGACCTAGGGAAGCCCCTCGCGATACGGAACGTACCGGTTCCCGAAATCGCCGACGAAGAAGTGCTCGTCGAGACGAAGTTCTGCGGGATCTGCGGGACGGACCTTCACATAATCGAGGGCAGAGGGTACGTGCCCAACCTCCCGCACATCCTGGGTCACGAGCCCTCGGGAGTGATCGCAAGGGTGGGAGGCGCCGTGAGGGATCTGAAGCCTGGAGAGAGGGTCGTCCCATACCTATTCCTGACCTGCGGCGAGTGCTGGTACTGCAAGAACGGGAGAGACAGCATGTGCTCCAGGCTGAAGGGTATCACAGGAGTCACGACCAATGGCGCGTTCGCACAATTCTTCAAGGCTCCGGCCCGGAACCTCTTCCGCCTCCCGGCGAACGTTCCTCTCGACATCGGGGCCCTTACGGCAGACGCAGTGATCACCTCGGTCCACGCCGTCTATGACAGGGGGAACGGACGGGCGGCGACATCGGCGGCCGTCGTGGGGTCGGGAGGGGTGGGGCAGGTGATCATCCAGCTCCTGAGGGGCCTGGGCGTGCGGGTGGCCGCGGTCAGCAGGAGTGAGGCCAAGCTAGACGTCGCGCGGATGCTCGGGGCCGAGGCTGTGTGGCGGGCGGGAGGAGCAAGCATCGGGAACCTCTCCCGAGGGTTCTCCCAGGAGGGCATCGACGTGGTCTTCGACTGCGTCGGCTCCGCCGAGTCGATGAAGGACGCACTGGCCATGGTGAAGCGCTGCGGAAGGATCGTCATGGTGGGCGAGGAGGACTCGCTCTTGCCGGCCAGCAGCACGCTGGTCGCCCAGCACGAGCTCGAGATCGTTGGGTCGCGGAACGGCTCCCGCAGAAACATGGAGGCCTCGCTGCGGTTCCTTGCCGAGGGCGTTGTGAAGCCCGTGATATCCGACATCTTCCCGCTCGAGGAGGCCAACGAAGCAATCGAGCGGGTCCGCAGGGGCGCCTCGGGCAGGGTCGTGCTGAAGATCGGCTGAGCTTTCGCTGCGATTAAATAACAAGGTTGTACTGCACGGCTCTGCATGGTCAAGCAGGCACCGCTAATCATCACCTCGACGGTGGCACCATCTTGGATCTACCCCGACGCCAAGAACAACCCAAAGACGGCCGACGACGCCATCGAAGAGGCGATCTCCGCGTGGAAGGCCGGCGCCGCGGTCATCCACATCCACGGCAGGATGAACTTCACCGAAGACGAATGGAGGAGGGTCATCAAGACACTCAGGGACCAGACGGACGCCATCGTCCAGGTCGGGCTCTCGGCCCTGAAGATTCCCGACAGGCTTCCTGTCATCAAGATGAAGCCGGACATGCTCTCCATAATTCTCAACCACCACGACGAGACCTTTCCCGGTTTCAAGATGAGCCTGCTCCACAACACGGACGAGCTGGAGGAGTACGCCAGGCTCTGCACGAAGTACGGCATCAAGCCCGAGTGGGAGGTCTGGCACGCGGGCTCGGTCTGGAACCTGAACCATTTGGTAGACGTGGGGCTCGTGAAGCCGCCGCACTTTGTCACGCTCTTCTTCGACTGGCCCGGAGGCATCTGGTCGCCGGCTTCGGCGGAGGAGCTGCTCCACCGCCTCAAGCAGCAGAGGGAGGACTCGATCTGCAGCGTCAGCATAATGAGCCACGCCCAGACCTCGATAGCAGCGATATCCCTGATACTCGGCCATCACCTCAGGGTGGGGACGGAGGACAACCCCTACTACTTCCCGGACCGGCTCGCCAAGGACAGCGGGGAGCTCGTGGCCAGGATGGTGAGGATAGCCAAGGAGGTCGGGAGGGACGTGGCCAAGCCCGACTCGGCGCGGAAGGCCATCGGCATCCGCAACAGCTGAGGGTGGAAGCTTGAAGTGCTACGTGGCCGCGAACGGCCGTGACCCGAGGTTCCCCGAGGACATCAAGGACTTCCTGTCGTCGCATGGTTTCGAGGTCATCGGCAACCCGTACTCCGGCGCGATAAGTGAGGACCAGCTCATCGAGCTCATCAAGGGCGCCGAGGGGACGCTAGCCGCGAACGAGCCCTACACGGCGCGGGTCTTCGACGCCCTCCCCGCCCTGAAGGTCGTCTCGAGGGTTGGGGTGGGATTCGACGCCGTCGACGTGAAAGCGGCGACCGAGCGGGGGGTCATAGTCACCACCACGCCGGTCCGCGAGCTCGCCCAGGCGATGGCCGAGCACACGTTCGCTCTGCTGCTCGGCCTGGCGAAGAGGGTCCCCCAGATGAACGCGAGCATGCGGGAGGGCGAATGGCGGACCACATACTGGGGGAGACAGGTCACCGATCTCTACGGTCTCACCTTCGGCCTCCTGGGGGTGGGAAGGATAGGGAGCGAGGTCGCCAAGAGGGCGAAGGCCTTCGACATGAAGATAATCTACCACGACGTTGTCAGGAGGGAGGACCTCGAGCGTTCTCTCGGGATGGAGTACGTCTCGTTCGACAGGCTCCTCGCCGAGTCCGACGTCCTCTCCCTGCACACGCCCCTGCTGGCCTCAACCAGAGGGATAATCGATGACGCGGCGTTCTCGAAGATGAAGGCCTCCGCCATCTTGGTCAACACCGCGAGGGGGGCCGTGGTCGACGAGGCTGCGCTGGTCCGGGCCCTCGAGTCCGGCCGGATAGCAGGCGCGTGCATCGACGCGTTCTCGGTGGAGCCTCTCGCCCCGCCTCATCCCCTGTACAAGCTCCAGGACCGGCTGCCCAACCTGATAATGACACCGCACCTGGGCTACGGATCGCGCACAGGGCGCGCCATGATCTATCACGCGGCGAACCAGATGATCGACGCCATCGAAGGCAGGGTCCCGCAGAACATGCTGAACCCCGAGGTAATCCCGCGAAGGCGCCGCTGATCCTACTTCCTTCCCACGGCCTCGAGGAAGGACCTTGCGCCCATAGTCGCGTGCCGCAGGTCGGTTGCCAGAGAGATGAACTTGAAGCCCCTCTCCATGGCGAGCCTCGCCTCGTCCAACGTCGACGCCATCACGCCTGCGGCCTTGCCCGCTTCGTCGCACGCCTTCACCACCCTCACCATCGCCTCCGTCACCTTGGGGTTCGACCTGTCGTCGAGAAGCCCCATTGTCATCGTGAGGTCGGACGGGCCCACGAAGGCCACATCCACTCCTTCGACCCCGACGATCGCCTCGATGTTCGCCACAGCCTGCGGCGTCTCAATCTGGGCGATGACCATCGTCTCCGCGTTCGCGGTCCGGATGTAGCTCCCTAGACTCAGCCCGTAGTCCGAGGCCTTCGCCCCGGCCACGCCCCTCACCCCGGCCGGCGGGTACTTCGAGAAGCGGACCGCGCGCTCGGCCTCTTCGGCCGAGTTCACCAGCGGCACCACCAGCCCGTGGGCGCCGGCGTCCAGGACGATCTTGAAGAGGGCCTGGTCGATCTGACCGACCCTCACCAGCGGGGTCGCCGTGCTCCCGTTCAGGACCTGTATCATGTGGGCCACTGTCTCGATCGAGATCGCGGAGTGCTCCGCGTCCAGGACGAACCAGTCGAAGGGGAGCTTGCGCAGCAGGTCGACCATCGTCGGACTCCCGGACGATATCCACGTCCCGATGGCCGCCTCGTTCCTCTCCAGTCTTCTCTTCAGGGTGTTCTCCAAAGACCTTCGCGCTCCCGTCCGGGCTGGTCGATTTATAAGCCGAGGGGCGGAGTCGAGATCCTATCTTTCTCCTCCGTCGGCACGGAGAGGACGTGTCCTGGGTCGGGTGTCGGGGCTCCAACCGGCAGCGTAACTGCTCGCGGACCCTGGTACGGGGCGGCCGGAGCCGATGCGGTCGCCACTAGGCCCGAGAACGCCGACCCGTGCCAAGCAGGCGAGTCAGATGGGCGATATCGCTGAGCTCCTCAAGGTCATCCACCATCGCTTCTATCTTGTCTGCCTTCTCGGCTCCGAGACGGGGAGTCGCGTTCTCTCTGTACTTCCGCCTCACATCGCGCTCCGGCGTGGCCACGAGGGTGTCCTGGGTCTCCCTGAGCACCCTACCGTCCTTCGTCCTAACCTCGACCCAGCGGCTCATGTCGTCGAGCGAGTACCTCACCCTGTCTGCGAGCTCTTGGACCTGGGGGTCGCCCAGTTTGGCCTCAAGGCCGGAGGACGTGATTTCGCCGTAGCCGAGGGCCAGGGCCAGGAGGAAGTAGTGGCTCGTCTTGGCGTCGTAGATGTTCGCGGGTCTGCGCTTCACCTCCTCTGGCTCCGAGAAGAGCCCAATGTTCGGCGCCGTGTCACCGAACCTTATCTCCTCTATCTCGGCAATCCTGAGCCCCGATCGTCGTCTTAGCCTGAGCGCCGCGTCCAGCATCGGCGTGCACGCGTAGCTGGTGGGGTAACGCTTGAGGAAGATGTCTCTCATCTCCCAGGTCTTCCCGAGGCCCCGGGTGACCGGCCCAAGGTCATAGTTGCCGGGTCCCACGTGGGCCTCCATGAACCCGAACCTCCCCTCGATCGAGTCGCGTGCTATCCCAGCAATCCCTTCCCTCGCGAGGAGCGCCGCGAGGAGACCGCTCTCCGCAGCTCTTCCCGAGTCGACCCCTCCGAAGTAGGCGCCGACCCGGACCGAGAGCGAGGACCCGAAGGCGAGCGTGCTCGCGAGGCTCATGGCCTCCGCCGTCCCCCTCTTGGAGAGGCCCATCATCTTGGAGGCGGCGACCGCCGCTCCCACGACTCCGATGAGCGAAGTCGGCTGGAACCCGCGGGAGTGGAACCGACCCGGGGCGCTCAACCCGAGCCTTATCATCGCCTCACATCCGAGGACGTGAGAGACGAGCACTTTTTCGCCGCTGGCGTGGTTGAGCTCTCCGTACGGTGTGACCGCTGGGAGGATTACCGAAGTAGGATGGAGGCCCGCGCCAACGTGGATATCGCTGTAGTCCAGACCCTCGACCAGCATCCCGTTCAGCAGAGCCGATTCGAGCGCCGACGCCCTGAAACCAAACCCCCACACCGTGGTCGTCCCGCCCGCGGAGGCGCTCTTGACGGCCCTCGCGGTCCGCCTGGACTTGTCCAACCCCGAAGAGAGCAGCGCCGTCCCGATGCCGTCGAGGATGCTCAGCTTCGCCGTCTTCAGGATTCTCTCAGGTACTGACCCTAGCCCTGCGCCGGCAGCGAACTCCGCGAGAACCTCGGAGACCTTCTCCAAGCTCGGGTCACCGGTCCAGGCCGAGCTTTCGCAGAGCCTTCCTCAGGACGGGGATGCCGATCCTCGACGTCTCCTCGGGCAGGGGGTAGCCCCATGTGTCCAGAGATATCTGGCCGTCGTATCCGATCGCCGCGAAGGCGTCCACGATGCCGTCGATGTCGAGCTTCCCCTTCCCGAGGGGATAGTGTAGCTCGGAGGTCCTCAGGTCGCTGTCGGAGAAGTGGATGTACCTTATCCTCTTCCCGAGGTAGAGTATTGACTCGATGTACCCCTTCGGCTTCCCGACGCCGAAGTGACAGGTGTCGTAGAGCACCCCGAAGTATCTCGAGTCCAGGGCGTCGCAGAGCTTGACCAGGTACTCGAGGTTCATCCCGAGAGAGAACGGGTGCGGCTCCACGAGGAACCTGACCCCGAACCTCGAAGAGTAGGAGATCGCCTCCTTGTAGAGCCTCGTCGCCACCTTCAGGAGCTCCTCGTCGGACCTGTTGTCCCCCCTCGGCCGTACGCCCTCCCAGTACATCACGTCCCTCACATGGAGGGCGCTCGCCAGCCTCACCCCCTCCTTCATGAGCTGGAGGGTCCTCTCGAATCCGCTCTCGGAGTCGAAGGGCCGGAACTGGTCGCTGTCGTTGTCGTTGAGCGCGCACACCTCGAGGCCCGCACGCTTCGAATACTCGACGAACTGCTCGAGCAGCTCGGGAGTCTTGACCTTCGCGACCTGGGGGGTGAAGACCTCCCACCCGTCGTATCCCGCCCGCTTCATCCGTCCGATGGCCTCCTCGAGCTGATAGTCCTTGAAGCTGATTCCTCCGGCCCTGATCAAAGGAGTCTGGCGCGCCAAATCTTTAGCGGGCGCTCTTTCCCTCCGCCCGGCTTTATCTGTTCCCGGGCCCCACGGGACAGGAATGCGTGAGGAGCGGAACAAAGGTTATAGAGCGTCCGAGCCTCCCGAGCGTGTCTTAATCATGGTCAAGGCCAACATCGTGCGCGAGGAGGACGGCATCCCCATGCTCTACAAGGAGTTCAAGAGGGGCTTCGGGATCAGGATCGTACATCCCCAGAACCCCAAGGCTCCTTCCAAGAACCTCAGCGTACAGCTGCTGTACATAGCGCCAGGAGGCAGCGTCGACCCACACTCCCACGAGAACGAGGAGGTCTACATCCTGCTGGAGGGGACCGGCAAGGGCCACTTCGGCCTCGGCAAGCCCATCGACATCGAGCCGGGGATGTTCTTCCACCTGCCGGCCAACGCCGAGCACGGCCTCGAGAACACCGGGAAGACGATGATGAAAGTGATGGTCACGACTTCTCCCCCGTTCCCCGTCTGGCCCGAGTGGGAGATCGTGGCGCCCAAGAAGGAGAAGAGGAAGAAGTAGGTTCCGGCGGAGCAGGAAGCATGCCCCGTCCAGCAACGGCCATCCGTAGCCGAAGGCGGCTCATGTTCTCCCTCGGCGTGGGCGGTCCCCTCGGCCCCATGCTCGGGGAAGCCTTCCGGGCGGAGAAGCTCGGATACGACCTCGTCTGGGTCCCCGACCACCTAACGGACGTCCCTCCGGCCACGGCGATCTACGACGCCTGGACGGTGCTGGCGCACATCGGCGCGAAGACGAACAGGGTCATGCTGGGCTCCGGTGTCACAGACACCCAGAGGATGCATCCCGCGAAGACGGCGAACACCGTCGCGACGCTGGACAACCTGACGGGAGGGAGGGCGGTTCTGGGGATCGGGGCCGGAGAGGTGATGAACACGAGGCCCTTCGGCATGGAATGGGAGTCGACCGATGTCCGCGTGCGGCGCGTGAGGGAGTACATACAGGTCGTCAAGAAGCTCTGGTCATCGTCCTTCGAGAGACAGGTCGGCTTCGACGGGACGCTCTACAACTTCAATGAGGCCCACCTCAGTCTGCCCCCGCTCCAGAAGCCAGGGCCGCCGGTCTACGTCGGGGCTTTCGCTTCGAGGCCCATGCTCGAGATCGCGGGCGAGCTGGCGGAGGGCTGGTACCCGGGCTCGTTCTTCTCGCCGGCTGCGTTCAGGGAGAAAGTGGAGATCGTCTTGGGGGCGGCCCGCGGCGCGGGCAGGAAGCCGGGTGTGGTCGACCTTGTGGCCAACGTGCCCGTCGTCTTCGCGAGTGACAGGAAGACGATGGACGCCCTGAGGAGCTACTACAGGCGGGCCCTTGTGATAAACCGGTACATGCTGAGGCTGCTCGGGGCGGAGGAGGCGTACGAGATGGTCTCCAAGACCCTCCAGTACCAGTTGATAGCGCCGACGCCTGCCTTCGCGAAGGTCCTCGAGAAGGTCTACCGCTCGCTCCCGGTCTCGGACGAGGTGCTCGATCGCGGCATCTCTGAGATGATGGCCGTCGGGACCCCTTCGGAGTGCACAGAGTCAGTGGCCCGGTTCGTGAAGGCTGGTGCGACACACGTCCTCGTCCAGAACGTCCTTGGCGCCGCGGGCACGGTTGAGCGCTTCGCGAGGGACGTCATCCCGACCCTTCGGGACTGACCTGCTCAGGTCTCTGCCGTCACGGGGTTGCGCAGGACCCCTATCTTCTCTATCCTGGCCTCGACTATGTCCCCCGCCTTGAGGAAAGGCTCCCCTGTCGCCGCGGCGATTCCTTCCGGCGTGCCGGTCGAGATTATGTCCCCGGGCCTAAGCGTCGTCCCTATGGAGGCGTAGGCGACGAGTTCGTCTACCTTGATCATCAGCTCATTCGTGTTCGAGCCCTGCTGCTGCTTGCCGTTCACGGTAAGGGAGATCTTCAGCGAGTGAGGGTCTCCTATCTCGTCACGGGTGACGAGCCAGGGACCGAGCGGGAACGAGGCGTCCATCCCCTTCCCCTTGACCCAGTTCAGGCCGAGGGACTCGTTCTTCTGGCCCTGGAAGTCGCGGAAGCTGATGTCGTTCGAGATGGCGTAGCCGGCGATGTACTCGTATGCCTTCTCCCTCTTGATATTCTTCCCCTCCTTCCCTATCACGACGGCCAGCTCAACCTCCCAGTCGACCTTCTTCGAGCTCTTGGGCGCGATAATCGCGTCCTCGGGTCCGATCAGAGCGTTCCTGAACTTGGTGAAGAGGTACGGGTACGGCGGCGGAGGCGTGCGCGTCTCCTTCCCGTGGGACCCGTAGTTGACCGCGACCATGAATATCTTCTCCGGGAACATCACCGGGCTCCTGAGCTTCACCGAACTGAGGGGTTTCCCCTTGCCAGCCGTGAGCTTGGCCTCAGCCTTCCTCAGCGCCTCGATCAGGCTGTCGTCAAGCACCTGGTCGACGCTGCTCACCGCCTTGAGGTGTGGCACCCCGGCGCTCTCCGCGGCCTCAGCGATGTCGTAGATCCTGTCGCCCTTGACTATCCCCGCCCTGATCAGCCCGTCCTTCTCATAGTTCGCTAGTTTCAAGTCAGCTGGTCCTCTTCCCTTTGGTAGCCCCGGGGGCCGCTATAAAGCATGGCGAGCAGCAACGGACCGCGGCGCCGCGTTGACAGCAATGGGTTCCTTCGCTCTGACCAACGGAAGAAAGAGACCATCACCCACCCGTGACGCGTTCTCGATTCCCCCTACAATTAATAGCGTCAGGGAGTCTAGGTCGCCTTAATGCCCGAGCACGGGACCGAACTCTTGGTCCTCTATCAGATGGGGGCGTCGGAAGAATGGACGTGGTACAGCGTCGTAGCGGTCTTCCTCTCTGAGGCGGCCCTTCGCGAGTATGCCAAGGAGAAGGGGATTACGTCCGACCTGAGGGTCGCGGTGCCAGACGCGAGAGGGAATGTGACGCTCGCCGAACCCCAGGAGTTCGTGGTGGTGAAATCGGTGGAAGGGGCCGTCCCGGACGTCGAGCTGATCCAGACGGACTGAATCCATCCGGCGGATCCGGCGACTGTCAGGCAGGTGCCCCCCGCCGACGCGGCCTGGTGCTTGCGACACCCGCTCAGGGCACATCACCCTAAAATATAGAAAGGGTTAGACGGGGCCAAGGCCATGCAGGAATTCACCGACCAGATACCCGTCCTCGGCAGCCCAGACGCCTTCTTTGCGGCGCTCCGCACCCTGCACACGACCCCTTACGCCATCGGGGACGCCAAGACGACGGTCGACACGATAAAATCGATAATCTCCGCGGCCGACGCAAAGTCGGTAGTTGCCGGGGGACTGCCTACACCGGCGAAGATGCTGGTCGAGGCCGCGCTCAAGGGGACCAAGCATGCCTTCGCCGAGGACCTAAAGCCGGCGGAGGCCGCGGGCGTCATCTCAAAGGCCGACGTGGGGATAAGCTGGGCCCGCTACGGCGCAGCGCGCCAGGGTGCCCTCCTAGAGGTCGCCTACGACGACGCGGTGAAGCTCGTCTCGTCGCTCCCCCGTGTGAGCATCTTCCTCCTCTCGTCGAAGAACCTCTGCCCTGACATGTCCTCCGCCGTCAAGCTGACGGCCGGGATCATCCGTTCGGCGGGCGATGTAAAGCCCGTCATCTCGTTCATCTCTGGACCCAGCAAGACGGCCGACATCGAGCTGCGCCTCCTTTACGGGGTGCACGGACCGCACGAGCTCCACGTCCTGCTGCTCGACTGGATATAGTGACAGACATGGCTACCCCCAGAGAGAAGCTCAAGAAGGACATCGAGCTCGCCATAGCAGACCGCCCGGCCTCGGACAAGATGTGGGGGTCGATGGCGAGGAGCCGCAGCAACAGGAAGACCGGACTCGCCGAGTTCGGCATCAACGTCAAGGAGATGAAGGCGGCCGACAGGCGAGTGAAGGCCGGCAAGGCCGGCAACCCGGCTCTAATCGAGAGGTTCGCCGGGTCAGTGAGGAAGAACGGGGGCCAGGTATACATGGCCAAGACAGGGGAAGACGCCGTACGCTACGTGGCGGAGCTCGCGAAGAGGACGGGCACCGAGCTCATCGTAAAGTCAAAGTCCCTCACGACCGAGGAGATCGAGTTCAACCACCACCTGATCGAGGCGGGCGTGAGGTGCGTCGAGACAGACCTCGGAGAGCTCATAGTTCAACTCAACCACGAGAAGCCGGTGCACCTTGTCGCCCCAGCCGCGCACCTCTCGACGGGAGACATCGCGGAGATCTTCTCCCGCGAGCTGAACAAGAAGATCCCCGCCGACCCCGAAGCGATCCTCAAGGAGGTCAGGCCGTACCTGCGCCCACTATTCCTGACCGCCCAGATGGGAGTGACCGGGGCCAACATCGGCGTGGCAGAGACCGGGACCATCCTCGTCGAGACGAACGAAGGGAACGCGAGGCTGGTGGCCAGCCTCCCCAAGGTCCACGTCGTGATAATGGGGATGGAGAAGATCATCGAGTCATGGGACGACGTCGACCAGCTCCTCGGGGCGCACGCTGTGAGCGCCACCGGCCAGAGCCAGACCGTCTACGTCTCGGTCTTCACCCAGCACCTTCCTCTCGCCGGTTCGTCGGAGGGGCGGGAGTTCCACGTCGTGATCCTCGACAACGGAAGGTCGAAGATGCACGACGACCCGTCCTTCAACGACGCCCTCAACTGCATAAGGTGCGGGGCGTGCATGAACATCTGCCCGACCTATGGCATCGTGGGCGGGCACGTCTTCGGATACCTCTACCCGGGTCCGATCGGGATACCATGGACAGCGGGCGTCCACGGCGTCGACAACGCAACGTTCGCTCACCTCTGCATCTCGTGCGGGCTCTGCAGGGACATCTGTCCGGTCGACATCGACATGCCCCTGATGATAGCCAAGGTGAAGTCCCAGGAGATCGCGAAGAACGGGCAGCTCAGGGTGAACGGGTTCTTCATGAAATCGGACCGCCTCGCCGGGCTCGCGTCGGCGACCGCCCCGTTCTCCAACTGGATGATCCGCAGATCGGTCAGCCGCTACGTATTGGAGAAGGCGGTCGGCGTCGACAGGAGGAGGACCCTCCCGAGCTTCAGCCACAAGAGGCTGAAGAACCTGCTCAATGGCGCCCCCCAGGGCACCGGGGAGAAGGGCAAGCTGGTCTACTTCCCCGACATCTATGCCGACTACAACGACCCCGAGCTCGGTTACAGGGCGATATCGCTCCTCCGCTCGCTCGGCTACTCCGTGGAGGTCCCGGACCTGAAGTGGAGCGGGATGCCGTACATCTCCTACGGTGACGTGGCCAAGGCGACGGAGACGGCGGAATTCAACCTGAAGGTCCTCGAGCCGTACGTCGCCTCTGGATACGGGGTGGTCGCGACCGAGCCGACGGCGGCGTACATGCTCACAGAGATGTACCCGAACCTCGTGCCCGGGGAGGCCTCCAAGAGGGTCGCGGCGGTCAGTTCGAGCTTCTTCGCAAGGATACAGGGCGACCTCGCAGGAGCCAAGAACATCTTGGCGGCCTTCCCGACCGAGGAGCCCATCGGGTTCCACATCCCGTGTCACGAGAGGGCGCTCACAGGCGGGGTCCCCGCGATGGCGTTCCTGGAGCGAGCGGGGTTCAAGGTGAAGGTGGTCGAGACCGGCACCTGCTGTGGTATGGCAGGGACCTTCGGCATGAAGCAGGGCGCGCTCGGATACGACCTCTCGATTGCGGTCGGTGAACGGCTCTTCGCTCTCTTCAAGGAGAGCGCGACGAAGCTGGTCGCCAGCGAGAGCAGCGTCTGCTCCATGCAGATTACGGACGGGACCGGTCTCAGGGTGATGCACCCTCTCTACTTCGTAAAGCCGTTCTAGGAGCGGGCGCGCCCGCCGGGATGGACCTACCTAGATTATGGCCGCGCCGCTCGCCGTGTTGAAGACGTGTATGTGCTCCGGCGAGAACGTGACCCAGACCTTCGACCCGACGTCGGCCCGGAATGTACCGGAGGCCACGGCCTTGTATAGGCCGTCCTTCATCTTCAGGTCGACGACCGTGTTCGCCCCGAGCGGCTCAACCACGTAGACCTCGGCGTCGAATGTGGCGTCCGGGGTCTGCTTGGTCGTGAGCGTGAGATCCTCTGGCCGAATCCCAAGGGTCACCTCGGCTACTCCGGCGTCCTTTATCGCCTTCACGTCCTCGGCCGGCACCTGGTACTTGAAGGACCCAGTGTCGAGGGAGAGCCCCTCTCCCGCCGTCGAGACGGTGGCCTTCATCAGGTTCATCGGGGGGCTGCCGATGAAGCTCGCCACGAATGTCGACGCCGGCTTGCTGTAGATCGTGTACGGCTCGGCGTACTGCACGAGCTCTCCGGCGTTCATGACCGCTATCTTGTCCGCCATCGACATCGCCTCCGCCTGGTCGTGCGTCACGAAGATGGTGGTGATCTTCAGCTCCTGCTTCAACCTCTTGAGCTCGGCCCTGGTGTAGAGCCTGAGCCTGGCGTCGAGGTTGCTGAGCGGCTCGTCCATGAGGAAGACCTTCGGCTGCCTCACGATGGCCCTGGCCAGGGCGACCCTCTGCTGCTGCCCTCCGCTCAGCTGTCCCGGCTTCCTGGGGAGCAGCTCGGCGATGTTGAGGAGCTCGGCCACCTTCTGGACCCGCAGCTTCACCTCGCTGTTCGGCACCTTCCGCATCTTCAGGGGAAACGCGATGTTGTTGTAGACCGTCATGTGGGGATACAGCGCGTAGTTCTGGAAGACCATCGCTATGTCCCGGTCCTTCGGCTGCATGTCGTTGACCCTGACGTCGCCGATCTTGATGTCGCCCGAGTCCGGGACCTCGAGTCCCGCGATGCACCTGAGGGTCGTCGTCTTTCCGCACCCCGATGGACCGAGGAGGACGACGAAGGACCCGTCCTCGATATCAAGTGAAACTCCCTTCACCGCCTGAACTGAGCCGTATTTCTTGACGAGATTTTGCAGGGTTACACCTGTCATGCGAGGGTACCCCCTATGTACTCGAAAGCTTAAAACCTTAACAAATCTCCCCGCACCAGCCAATTGTCGAGCAGCTCGTCGGGTACGATATCGCTCGCCTGAGACGCTCGAGACAAGAGTGGAACATTGTCCTCCGAAACCGTGATGTCACTGCGGGAGCACCTCTCCGAACTGAAGCGCAGGTTCAAGGTGGCGTTCATGAGCTTCGTGATAATCCTGTGCGTCTTCCTGATCGTCCCTGAGAACCCGAGTGCGCTCCTGACCGGCGGCTACACCGCCTTCAGGCCGATGATCGGCTTCTTCATCCAGAACATCGACTCGCAGCTGCTACCCCCAGGTTGGACGCTCATAGCCTCCGGAGGCCTGAGCCAGCCCCTCGAGATCTACCTCGTCGCCTCGGTCCTCTTCGCGCTCATCTTCAATGCACCAATCTTCGCCTACGAGACGATCCGCTTCATCAACCCGGCGCTTAATGACAAGGAGAGAAGCCTCGTCTATCCATTTGTCGCGGCAAACACGCTCCTGTTCGCCTTCGGGGTGGTGTTCGGCTACTTCTTCCTTGCAAAGTTCCTCCTGATAGCCCTCAAGCCCTTCTTTGTCACGACGGGAATACTCCCGCTAGTCGACGCGGGGAGCTTCTACTTCACGATCTTCCTCACGATCGCCATGAGCGGTTTCGCGTTCACCGTCCCTGTCTACGTCTACACTCTGATCGTCCTCGGGGTCGTCAAGGCCGAGACCTTCAGGCGGAACCGCATCATCATCTGGGCTGTAACCTACATCCTCTGCGCGGTGATAACACCAGACGGAGGTCCCCTCCTTGACGTCATACTCTTCGTCCCGATCATAGTTCTTCTGGAGATCGCGGTCTTCATCGGAGGCAGGAGCAGGGCGCGCTCTGAGAAGAGGAACGCGGGGACCGCGGTTTCCACCGCAGAGGCACCTCCTGAATCGCCACCTCCGACCCCATCCGCCCCATCAACCCCCGCCCTCCCAGCCCGGGCCGCGGCCCCGACCCAGCGGACCTGCGTCTACTGCAAGAACTACCTTGCGCCAGGGGTGGTCTTCTGCCCGAACTGCGGCAGGTCGAACGACTAGGCCGCCTGGAACGGCCAGCTCGCGGCCCAACGTCCCGCCTAGCGCGGGGACCATTGGGTCCCGGACAATGGGCTCGGCCCCGTTCGGGTCGACCTCCCTCACCGTCGCGCAATCCAGTCCGCTCTGCCTCCATCGGCATCGGAACAAGCACTTCGGGTTGGGTGGTCACCGGTGTGTGTCTGCCCGGCACCCAGCCCACTCCCTGTCCTGACCCCTCGCTCGGAGAGGCGAGCACTAGACTTATCTGCAGTCCTCGGCGGTAGTCGGAACAGGGATAGGTCTTGGAGAAGGGAGAGACTGCCATAGTCGGCGGCCAGTTCATCGCTCTCGCAGTGATCATCCTCATCCTGGGGAACTACGCAGGCATAGTGAACAGCAGCGTCACGACCGCGACGGTGGAGAAGGTGTACTGGGGCGACCCGTCGGCCGGCGTCGTCCTCAAGAGCGCTGCCGTGAACACCGAGAAAGCCAACTCCAGCAGCATATCACTATTCTTCGCGCTGCCCCCGGGCACCGCTCCGGGTCTGCCCTCTGTCACTAGGCTCTGCCTGAACCCGTCCGCGAACAACTCGGGGATCTCGCTCGTCTACACCAAGATCCCAATCGGCTACGACTCGCAGACCAAGCAGTACTACATCACCTTCGGACCCACGGGACAGGCCTCGGGCTTCAGCTGCTCCTACGCCGTGACGGTCACAGACAGCACCCTGCAGACGGCTACCTGGACGAGCGTCGTCGAACTGAACTCAACGAGCTAGGCTCTCCAACTCCTCCGGCAAGACCGAGGATGAACCCGTCCGGGGAAGCGATAGGGGAGCTTAATTACTAGGGGCTCATACAACAAGAGTGGATCTAACGAACTCAAGCTCCAATTCAAGGCGGCTTGCGCTTGCCTCGAGCTTCGACCAGGTCTTCGAGCTGGTGAAGAGGGCGGCGGAGGACTCGCTCGACATGCACCGGGCCGGCCTATCGCTCGTCCTCGGGGACATCCCCAACAACGTGGGGGCCTACCACGAGCTCGGCTCCAACGCGATAGTCATGAACAGGAACATCGTGAAGATCGTCTGGCGGTCGACGCGGGCCCGGAGCAAGCGGAACGCGTTCACCTTCATGATACTGCTCCACGAGTACCTTCACGCGCTGGGGTTCACCGACGAGGCGCAGGTACGAGACCTGGGCAGGAAGATCGCCGACGATTATCTGGGAAAGGGGCACATCGCAGGCGAGATGGCGATGAAGCCGCTCGGCGATTTCTTCCCGCAGGTGCCTCAACTCTCCATGTTCCGGGACAAGGGACAGTTCGAGACCGTGGAGAGGTTCGATTCCTCGAGCACACCGTACATCCGCTGACCCGATCGCGTGGACTCTCGGGCGCGCCCCGAGATCTCCCGCGCCAATAGCCTCTAATAGAGCACGGACCCAGCCCGCCGAAGAAGCGGCACGACAGCAGACTTCAACCTGTTCTCCACCGTCATCGACCTTCTTTACTCCTGGAGCAGGATGATAATTGCGCTGGTCTTCAGCATTCTCTTCAGCCTCACCGTGGGCATCATCGCCGCCCGGAACCACAGGGCGGAGACCGTCATCATCCCGCTCCTAGATGTCCTCCAGTCCATACCCATACTCGGGTTCTTCCCGTTCGTGATCTTCGCGATCTCGGGGCTCATTCCCGGGCAGGCCGGGTACAGCTTGGCCGTCATCTTCCTGATCTTCACGAGCATGTCCTGGAACATCGCCTTCGGGGTCTACGAGGCGGTGAAGTCAATCCCCCAGGACTACATCGACCTCTCCTTCATGTCCAAGAGCTCCACTCTGCAGAGGATCACCTCTCTCTACATCCCGGCGTCGCTTAGCAGGATCGCCTACAACACACAGACCTCCTGGGCCGTGGGCCTCTTCTATCTGGTCTCGAGCGAGATCATCACCGAGGGCGCGACCAAGATCCCCGTCCGTGGGATCGGCGTCGACATCATCACCTACGGCCTCGCGAAGGACTTCACTGCTTACTTCTATTCGATAGTCCTCCTCGTAATCGCCGTCATAATCTGGCAGTTCGTCTTCCTCCGCGAGTTCAGCCTCTGGGCGGAACGCTACAAGTTCGTCGAGGAGCCTCGCGCGGTCTCGAGAGACCCCCTCATGAAGTTCTACCACTGGGTGAACCAGAAGAGCGTCTCCAAGCTCTTCCTCCTGAGGCCTCCCAGGGGGGCGACGAGCCTTACCGCTTCGGTCGCCCGATACAGAAGGGGGCTGAAGTACGCC
>JBEKFK010000019.1:0-17727 GCA_050013375.1 Nitrososphaerales archaeon
TGACCTACGTAAATGCAATAGGCGGCGGTGAGCAGGACCAGAATCTGATCCAGCTCTACCTCGCCAATGGGCCTGCGTGGATTCAGTATCTCCAAGCGAACACCAGTGTGAAGTTCAGTACTGGAGGCGCGGACCAGTACTTCTTGGCTCCCGGAATCCTCCCGAACAACGGGAGCGATACGGTCTCACCCTCCGGGTCCGGTGCCGCTCTAATCGCAGCCGAAGACGCCCTCATCCAGTCGAAGGGGGCCCAGCTCTTCTTGAACACGCAGGTGACACAACTCTGGAAGGATGCCACTGGAACGATTCTGGGCGTGAGCGCGATAGGCTACAAACCTCCCTATGCCGGCTCGGGACACCTGGGCTTGACCCTATACTCGGCTCCTACTTCCACATCATCGTCCACTACCTCCACAACCTCTGCTTCGTCCAGCTCTAGCGGAGTCGGCTGGCCATCGACAACCATCGGCAAGGTCATAAACGTAAAGGCGAACAAGGGCGTGATTCTCGCATCCGGAGGGTTCGACTGGAACAGCCAGATGCTCCTCAATTTTGTGAGGGGACCTGAGCCCTTCGCTGAAGGGGTGCTCACGAACACCGGTGATGGCCAGATGATGGGCGCAGCCGTAGGAGCTCAACTTGCGAACATGAACAACGTCTCAGGCCAGACCCTGTACCTGACCCCGAGCGCTGACGGATATCAGGGTCTGATAGCAATAGAAGACAGCGGCGCTGGTGGGAAGCCCAACGCACTTCAAGTCAATCGGTTTGGGAACCGGTTCATCGATGAGTGTCTGGGTGGGCACCTGTACTTCAGGACACTCCACGAGTGGGACTCCACACTCGAGACCTACATCAACTATCCAGCATTCACAATATTCGACTCCGTCCACCGGAGTCACTACGCAATCGCGGGCGTCGCGGCCAACGCCGCCGTGCCATCGTGGATCGCGTCCTCAAGCACCCTTGCAGGCCTCGCGGCTACCCTGGGAATCAATGCGACCCAGCTCCAAGCCACCGTTGCCGCATTCAACGCCAACGCTATCCTAGGACTCGATCCGCAGTTCGGGCGCGGCCAGAACATCCTGGACAAGTCAGGCGGGGACAGCCTGAGGACGGACATTGTCAATCCGTGCCTCGGCCCGGTGTCAACTCCTCCGTTCTACGGACTCCAGCTCGTTCCGGGAATGACGGGGACTGTCGGCGGCGTGAAGATCAACACCAAGCTACAGGTTGTGGATTGGAACGATAATCCCATCCCCGGCCTCTACGCCGCCGGGGCCGCCAGCGCTGGATTCTGGGGAGAAGGGTTCCCAGGACGTGGCAGCAACGTCGGTCCTTGTCATGTCTTCGGTTGGCTTGCGGGGAAGAGCGTCGCCGGAGTCACACTATCATCGACACTCAACTACTAGACCGTCTCACTGGCCGCGCCACGGGACAAGACCGTGGCGCAGCTTCTGCGCCTGTGACCCTACGCCAAAGACGAAGAGGTCTGGGTGGTACTTGTGTAGAGGAGGGCTACTCCTCGTACTCTTCGCCGCCGCCGAAGATCCTCGCAAACTCACCTATGAGCGGGACGAACCCCTCCCTCGTGTATGAGGAGACGGGGAAGAGCCCGAGGGCGAGGGACGACTTCTTCAGGCTCCTGAAGAGCTGCGAGTAGAAGGAGTACTCGGAACCCGACTTCAGCTTGGAGAGCGCCTCCTCGTAGGCGGTCGCGTCCTTCGTCCACCTGATCATCTCGCGTATCATGGGCTTTGCCAGATCGGTCTTTGAGAGGATCTGGATCTGCGGAAGCTCCATCCTCAGCTGGACCGAGGTCGAGAGGAGCGCCAATGAGAGGAAGTTGGTCGGGGACGACGCGACGAGCGAGTCCATCAGGAAGAGGAGCACCTTGGACTCCGCCTGGAGGCCCTTGGCGATGAACGGGCCGCTCTCCCTGAAGGCGAAGAGCTCGATCTGCCCGGGGGTGTCGACCACCACGAAGTCCGCGGTGGTCCCGTCGATCTCCTCCTGGATCTCGTTCAGCTTGCTCGCTATCAGGTCGTTCGCGAATATCAGGGCGCCGTTCGGGCCGAGCGAGTAGTCGGTCATGATCTGCTGCATGTCGATCGAGTTCCTGATGTCCACGTCCGGGTCGTAGGGGAGCGTGAGCACCCCCGGGTCGAGGTTGACCGCTATCGCGTCCTGCGACTTCTCCCTGTACCAGCTCACGAGGGAGGACGTCAGCAGGGACTTCCCCGCGCCTGCGGTGCCCGTGATGTAGATGATGTTCATCCCGATACCCCCTGCGCCCTTGGTGCCCTATAACTGAGCACGGGGGTGCAGCTCCGACTTGGTCCTCCGGGCCACCGTGCCGCCCGCCCTCGCCACCCTCTGTGCGAAGAAGTCGGCCATCGCGGAGCACTCGGATTCAGACCTGTCCCTGTCCGGCGCGACGACGACCAGGTCGAGCTCGACGTGGGACTTTCCAGTCCTGAGGCCTCTCGGATGCGACTTGATGTACGCCGACGGGTGGTCCCTCACGGCCTCCGCGATGTCGGGGGTCAGGGTCGACTCGAAGACCCCCTCCAGCTGCATCACTATCTTCGTGGTGAAGAGCCGCCCTATCTTCCGGAGGATCTCCGGATGGACCGATCGGGAGTAGATGCTCTTCATCTCGTGCGGCACCCCGGGCAGGCAGAAGATAACCGTCCCTCCGCTCTCGATCCTCACGCCCGGCGCCGTCCCCGGCTCGTTGAGGACGGGCGTGCTGCCCTCGGGGAGCAACGCCATCTTTCTCCGGGCGGGAGTCATCTCGAAGTCGGACCTCCCGGTCTTGACGTAGTGCTCCCGGATCAGCCGGAGGGCCTCGGCGTTGGGCCTCACCTTCTTTCCGAGCGCCCGCGCAACGCCCTTGAGCGTCATGTCGTCGGGCGTGGGTCCCAGCCCGCCTATCACGATGATGAAGTCGGGCTTCCTAGCCAGCAGCTCCAGGAGGCCGGAGGAGATCTCGTCGAGGGAGTCGGTGACCGTCAGGATCCGGTCGATCATCGTGCCTATGCCGAAGAGCCTTCCGCCGACCCAGGTGGCGTTGGTGTTCGTCGTCTTCCCGATGAGGAGCTCCTTTCCGACGCAGAGGCTGGAGACGGATACCATCTGGTGGTCGGTGTATTGAAACGTTGATATGTTCTTCGACCCCTCGACGCGGCTGTGAGGAGCAGGAGAGAGTACCCCGAGCACCCGCTCGTCGGCGTCGGCGGGTTCATCCACAGGGAAGGGAGGGTGCTCCTCATCAGGAGGAAGTTCGAGCCGAACAAGGGGAGGTGGGCCCCGCCTGGCGGTCTGCTAGAGGTGGGGGAGGACCCCCAGGAGGCCGCCCAGCGCGAGGTCAGGGAGGAGCTCGGGCTAGAGGTCGAGGTGGAGGGGCTGCTGCAGGTGGCGAATGAGGTGATAAGGGACGACGAGGGGAGGATAAAGTTCCATTTCGTCCTGATCGACTACCTCATGAAGCCGCTAGGTGAGAAGATAACGCTTAACGAGGAGTCGGACGAGTTCGACTGGTTCGAGCCGTCGGCCGTCGAGGGGCTCAACGCGACCGCGAACACCAAGCTCATCACCAAGAAGTTCGGCGAAATCATGGAGGAGAGGCGCCGGTCGGAGAAGATCTAGGCTATTTCTTGTCCTTCTTGTCCTTCAGCCACCAGTCGAGGTAGTCTGCCTGCTGTCTCTGCTTCTTCCGGCCGTCGTCCGTGCCGGTGTTCTTCGCTTTGAACCTCAGGTCGGAGAGCTGCTCGCGGGTAAGGAAGAGGCCGCAACTCTTGCACGAAAATCGCTTGTTGACCGCGTCAAATAGAATCGGCCCCCCACACTCGGGACAAAACTGGTCCAATGCGTTCAGAGACAAGGTTGAACTTCCTATACATTAACTCTTTGGTGTTTCACCGGAGGGCGCGACGCGTTCAGGTTTTGCACGCTAGAACGGGATTGTGTTGCTCCCGGTCGAGGCTCATCAACTTCACCCAGCTCGCCTTCGGCAGAATCTCCTCGGGTACCCCTGAGGAGAGGGGGGTACCGTAAGCGTCGACGCTGGAATCTCAGTCTACGATGGAGGCCCGGGGCCCATCCGTGCCCGTGTGCCACGGGTCGATACGAGATGCGTCCTTCGCCTGCCGGGGAGACAATCCCACTGCGACCAGAACGCCTGCCACGACGGCGAACTGGAAATGTGCGGACGCCTGGTACGTTTGCACGAGCGATGCAACGAGGGACCCTATGAGGACCGTTAGCTGATCCAACCGCCTGGTCGAGAAGGGGGGAAGGGTCGATGAGGATGAAAGACCCCAAGAGGCTGTATCCCCAAGACATAACATTCTTTTGGAGGAAACCTTCCGTCCTTTTTTATAGCGAAATTCCGCGGCAAAATGCACCTTGCGTCCCTCCCACAAACCCCAAATCGTCGCAATCTGTGGCCTCCTTCTTCTCATCGGCCTAACCATGAGCGCGACCCACGTGGCTGCGGCCTCAACGCCTCAAACACCTACCGGAATCATCGTGCCTCTCTACGGCTACCCTGGTTCTGGCTCAGACTGGGGCAACCTAGTCTGGGCAAAACAAGCCAATCCTAGCGTCCCGATGATAGCCGTGATTGATCCCGCCAATGGACCGGGGAGTCTGCAGGACCCTAACTTCGTGAATGGCATAGACAGCCTTCAATCCGCCGGGGTGGTCGTCATCGGGTACGTCCCGACCGGATACGCCTCGACCAAAATAGGCACCGTCGAGTCGGAGATAGCGCAATACAAGACCTCGTACGGAGTCAACGGCGTCTACCTGGATCAGATGTCCAACGTCGAGGGATACCAGTCGTACTACTCCACTCTCACCGCCTACGCCGAGTCCCTCGGAATGACCATCGTGGTCGGCAATCCGGGGACGAGCGTCCCCTCGAGCTACATAGGGACAGTCTCGTTCATGGTGATATACGAGAACTCCGGAGCGCCGAGCACAGGCTCGCTCTCGGCCCTCGCTTCGTACGGCAAGGCGAACTACGCGTTCGTCGCATATGGTGTCCCAAACCTCGACGCCTCCTATGTCGACACAGCTGCACAGTACGCCAGCTACATCTATCTCACGGACGGAGTCATGCCCAACCCATACGCGTCCGAGTCCAGCTATCTCGACAACCTCGCCACGGTCCTCTCGGCCTACGACTCGAGCCTGAACGCCGCGGCGACCAACGGACAGGTCGACACGCCGGGCACCATAACCGTGACCACGGTGAACCAGGACGGGCAAGAGATCTTCGGGATGTACACAGTCCTGTGGAACAACGGCAACCCAGTCCAGAGCTGCTTCTCCCCGTGCACACTCTCGGTAGGGGGCGGCCAGTCCTATCAGGTGGAGGTCGAGAACTACGGTCAGTACGTCTTCGCAGAATGGGGCAACGGGTGGCAGAGCAGTTACTTCCCTGTCTCGGAACCCGCCAGCGCCACTCAGCTCTCCCTCTGGGCCTTCTACAGCACCTGAGACCCTTGGGGCGGTGCGGCGGGGGGTCCTGGGTGGGGGACCATGAACCTCACGCGTCAGGAGAGTCCGCACTAAAATCGACCTGGAACTCGACACTTGGCCTTTGGCGAATTCGGAGGCGGCCGGGCTGAAGAGAATAATTCGTTAAATAAGCTGCGATAGAAGCTCGGTCGAGAGTTGACCGACAGACTCCTCTTCGCGGGACCGGCCAGCGAGGACTTCGGGAAGACCCTCGCCAAGCGACTGGGCCTCCCCCTCTTGTCCGTGACCGTGAAGGAGTTCTCAGACACAGAGACCCGTTTCAAGGTGGAGGAGGAGGTCCACGGGACGAGCATCCTCCTCGTGCAGTCGACCTACCCTCCCGTCGACAAGAACTACATGCAGCTCTTCCTGGCGGCCCACCACCTGAGCCAGGACGGGGCCAAGGTCCACGCCGTGATACCCTACCTCGGATACGCCAGACAGGACAAGCAGTTCATGCCGGGCGAGGTGGTCAGCCTCGGGGTGGTCTCCCATCTCCTCCGCTCGTGCGGGGTCCTGCGCGTCACCACGGTCGACATCCACTCAGCCGTCGGCCTGGCCCTCTTCGCCATGCCGACCTACAGCGTCTCGGCGATTCCGATCCTCGCCCAGTACATCAAGAAGAACCTGAACCTCTCGTCTCCCATGGTGGTCTCTCCGGACTTCGGGTCCTCGAAGAGGACGGAGGCGTTCGCGACGCTCTACGGGGCCGAGCACCTCCAGTTCGCAAAGGAGCGAGACAGGGTCACGGGCGAGGTGAGGATCGACGCCGGCGAGATGAACGTGAAGGGCCGGGACATCATCATAGTGGACGATATGATCTCGACCGGAGCCACGATACGGGCCGCGGCCGAGAAGCTCAGGAAGGCCCAGGCGTCGAAGATAGTGGTCAGCTGCGTCCACCCGCTCCTGGTCGAGGACGCCTACGAAAAGCTCATCGAGGCGGGCGTGGACGAGATAATAGGAACCAACACGGTGCCGAGCAGGGTAAGCAAAGTTGACGCGACCGAGCCCCTCGCCTCGTACCTCAGAACGGTCGCGGAGTAAGATAATCTTCCTGCTCTCAGGTGAGAGCACCACGATCCCCGCCGCGGAGGCGTCAGCCCTGGTCCGCATGCAGGACCGGTCGGCCGAGATAGAGTCTCCGGAGGAGAGGATCCTCATCGCCTCGACCGACTCGGACGCAGACACCATTGCGAGCCGCGTCGCCTTCTCCAAGCGCGTCGGCTCGCTCGTCCCGGACGGGCGCCTCGACCGGGACCATCTTAGCTCGCTCAGGGCCGGCACTTACAGGGTGACCGTCTTCGAGCTCGGGGAGAAGAGGCCAGACTCCGATGCGCTGCTGTCCTACCTAGCCGGTGAGATCGGCGGGAAGGTAGCGCTTGACGATCCGGACGTCGAAATCGCTCTTGTCCGTGGCGACCGCGACTACCTCGCCCTCTGCAGGCCCTCCCTGATGAGCCAGGACTGGGTCCGGCGCCGGCCGAGGGCGCGTCCCTTCTTCCACCCGGCGGCCATCTTCCCGAAGCTCTCCCGTGCGCTCGTGAACTTCTCCGGGGTCGGGCAGGGTGAGGTCTTCCTTGACCCCTTCTGCGGCACGGGCAGCCTCCTCCTAGAGGCCCACGAGATCGGTGTCCGGGCGCTCGGGGCGGACCGCGACCCGAGGATGGTGAAGGGAGCCATGAAGAACATGGCGAGCTTCAGGCAGGACTGGCTGGCGGTCGTCAGGGCCGACGTGAGAGAGACGCCCTTCACCGGGGTTGACGCGATAGCCACGGACATCCCCTACGGGAGGGCATCGAGCACCGCAGGGTCGAGCGCCGGCGAGATACTGGAGGGGCTCAGGAAGACGGCCGCAGGCCTCCTGGGGGAGGGGAGGCGGCTGGTCGTGATGCACCCCGACACCGTCGCCGTGGAGAGCAGGGAAGACTTCGAGCTGGAGGAGGAGCATCACCTCTACATTCATAGGAAGCTGACTCGGACCATAAGCGTGCTCAGGAGGGTCTGAAACATGCCAAGACTCGAGGTGATCTTTCTCGGGACGAGCTCCGCGGCCCCGACGAAGACAAGGAGCCTCCCTTCCGTCGCCATAAGGAGGGAGGGCCAGGTAATCCTGATGGACTGCGGCGAGGGCGCGCAGGGAAGGTTCGTCAAGTTCGGGCTCGGACTGAACCGGGAGATGCTGGTCCTCATCACGCACCTCCACGGAGACCACGTCAACGGCCTGCTCGGGCTTCTCCAGACGATGGGTATGTCGCAGAGGATACGGACACTCACGATCGTGGCGCCGCCCGAGCTCTTCGGATGGCTGAGGATGACGATGAGGGTTCTCCACATCGGCCTGACCTTCGACGTCTCGTTCGTCCCTGTCAGGCCCGGGGTCGTCTACAGAGGGAAGGACTTCAGGGTGAGGGCCGCCAAGGCGAACCACTCGATCGACTCGTGGTCGTACCTCTTCGAGGAGCTGCCGCGCCCCGGGGTCTTCGACCGGGCGAAGGCCATCTCCCTCGGAATACCAGAGGGGAAGAAGTGGTCGAGTCTCCAGAGGGGGCGATCGGTCTCGGTCGGCGGGGTGAAGTTCAGCCCGGGTCAGGTGCTCGGTCCAGCGAGGCCAGGGAGGTCAATCGGCTACTCCGGCGACACGAGGCCCACGAGGCGCCTCGCGAAGTTCTTCACCGGCGTCGAGCTGCTCGTCTTCGAATCGACCTTCTCGTCGAAGGACTCGGACAAGGCGCTCGAGCGGAAGCACAGCACGGCATCGGAGGCCGCCAGTCTCGCCAAGGAGGCGGGAGTGAAGAGGCTCGTCCTGACCCACTTCAGCGCGAGGTACAGGAGGGCGGACGCGCTCCTCCGGGAGGCCCGGGGCATATTCCCGGAGACCGTCGCGGCCAGCGACGGGCTCGTCCTCGAGGTCCCTGCGGTTCAGTAGACGGTCAGCCAGTCGATCAAGCGGTCCGGGGTCTCGGTCTCGATCTCGACGACGATGGGGCCGAGCGGTGACTCGGTCGCGCTCGTGCAGAGGGCGACGACTCCTGCCGTCGCGGCCTGCCTGTTTAGGAGCATCGTCACCCTTCGGCCGTCGCGCATCCTCAGGAGGAGCCGGTTCGCCGCCGCCCTCACGTGCCTGTCCCTGAGCTGGTCGTGGATCTTCTGGAGGCACTTCAGCTCTCTGGAGCGGAGCGAGACCATCCCGTCTCTCTCCTCGACGTCGTAGGTGCAGTCCCCGAGGACGTTGCGCGCCGCGGACAGGACCTTCGCCGGGTCTTCGCTGGGCGAGACGGCTGCATGGAGGGAGATCACTACGCCGACGCTAGGTTCCAACGGGCCTCATCCACCTCGCGGCTATGCTGAGCGCGGCATCGGCCAGCTCGTCGGGGCTGATGTGCTCGTTTACGATGGCCTCGTTGGCAAGGGCGATGGCGTCTCCGATCCCGATGGACAGTTCCCTCGCGTCCCTCGCCCTGAAACTATCGAGGTTCGGCGGAGCGTCGGTCCGGCCTCTCGAGGTGAGCAGCTCGAACCTTCTCTTTGGGGAGGCGAGCACGGCGAGGAGCTCGACATCACCCGCCTTCCTGAAAATCTCTACCTCCGCGACCGACCTGATACCGTCGATGACGACCGCCGCCTCGCCGTCCTTCGAGTTGATGCTCTGGAGGCAGAGCTCGGCGACGGCGCCGGCGCCGTACTTCCCCCGCAGCTCCTGCATCACAAGCCCCATGTTCTTGTCGTCCAGCGGGAGCCCCCTCCGGCTGGTCTCCTCGCGTATCATGTCCCCCATCGCGATCCGCCTCAGCCCCACTCCGCCGAGCGCCTCCGCCACCGTGGACTTCCCGGCGCCCGGCATCCCCGTGATGGCAATGATCAACATGTTCTATCCCTCAGCCGCGTCAGAGCATCGGTAATAAGCATCTGCGGGTTTCAGCTTAATAACTCGAACGGGCAGCGACGGGCAGCGGTAGAGATCAACGCGCGCATTTCTCGCTTTCGAGGTTTCACAGGAAGTTGTTGAGAGGCTCGTTTCGGCTGGCGAGGAGCTGCGGAAGACCCGAGCCGACCAGAAGATCGTCGGCAGGGACAACCTCCACTTCACGGTGAAGTTCCTAGGCGAGGTCTCCGAGGACACAGTTAAGGAGGTAGACATGCGACTCCGGGGACTGACGTTGTCGAGCTTCGATGTCCGGGTTAGGGGGGTGGGGGCGTTCCCCGACCAGAGTCGACCCAGGGTCGTCTGGGCCGGCGTCGCCCGGGAGAGCGAGCAGACCATCGATGGCGCCGCCTCCGCCGTCATCGGCGCACTCGCGGGGGTCGGGAAACCCGAGGACCACGAATTCCATGCCCACATCACGCTGTCAAGGGTGAGGAGCCCCCTCAACGGAGGCGCCCTGTCTTCGTTCCTACAGCAGAACGCCGGCCGCGACTTCGGCACGACGCGGGTGACCAGCCTGAAACTCAAGTCGAGCGTGTTGTCACCGGGCGGCCCCACCTACGCCGACGTCAGGGAGTACGCCCTGGGTTGACGAAGCTCCAGACCGTGCTTGCGAAGGCCAGGAAGCTGGTCCTTCCTGGGCCGGACGAGGAGGCCGACCTCGAACGCGTCGCGCAGAAGGTCGAGGCGAAGGTGGAGGCCGCGGCGCGACCCTACAAAGAAATCAGAGGAGTGATCCTAGGCGGTTCCTTCGCCAAGAAGACCTGGCTGCCGAAGGACGGCGAGAACGTCCCCGACATCGACCTCTTCGTGAAGTTCGCCAAGGAGGTGGACAACCGGACGTTCGAGTCGATCGGACTGAAGGTCGGCAAGCTTGCGGCCCGGGGGTACAGGCCCGGGAAGAAGTACGCCCAGCACCCCTACACCGAAGCAACCGTCGACGGCGTCAAGGTCAACATCGTGCCCTGCTACGACGCGAGACCCGGGGAGTGGAGGAGCGCGGCCGACAGGTCCCCCTACCACGTCGAGTTCGTAAGGGGGAGCCTGGACGAGGAGAAGAGGACGCAGGTCAGGCTGCTGAAGCGGTTCATGAAGACGGTGGGGGTCTACGGCGCCGAGATCGAGAACGAAGGGTTCAGCGGGTACGCGGCCGAGGTGCTCATCTACAATCAGGGGAGCTTCGAGGGGGCCCTGCGCTTCTTCGCGGGCCTTAGGCCCACCGGGGAGACGCTGCTCAGCCTGAAGGACCCGGTCGACGCCGACAGGGAGCTGGCCCGGGCGATCTCGAAGGGGACGGTGGCGAGGATGGTGCTCGCCTCGAGGGCCTTCCTCGCGGAGCCGAGGCTCGCCTACTTCACGGGGGTCACCCGAAAGACCAGGAGGGGTCTCGCCCCGAGGCTCTACGCCATCCGCTTCGACCACGGGTCGATCAGCGAGGACACTCTCTGGGGCGAGCTGAAGAGGAGCACAAAGCAGCTTGTAAGGTACGTCGAGGAGAGGGGCTTCAAGATAATCCGGGCGTCGGCCGCGTCCAACAACTCGGACAGGAGCGCCATCATACTCCTTCCCGAGACGGATCACCTCTCGGACCTGGAGGAACGGGTCGGGCCGGAGGTCGAGAGGTCGGCCGAGGTCGAGAGGTTCATCACCAAGAACAGGGAGAGGGCGGAGCTCGTCTGGGCAGGGGAGGACGGAAGGGTGCACCTGCTGCAGATTAGGGACCAGACCGACCTGGGGAAACTCCTCGCCGGGGTCCACGCGAGGGGGATGGAAAGTGTGGGGGCCTCCCGGGAGGTGGCGACTGCCATCAGGAAATCCGGGAGGGTCCTGGCGGGGAGGGCCCTGCTGGTGGAGGCCTCGAAGGAGAGGTGGCTCAGCGAAGGGATCGGGGAGATTGTCGCAGACAGCATCGGAACGGATTAGGCTGAGCGAGTTCGCAAGGACTCCCTACCTCAACGTCCTAACATATCCGGCCCTGGACCTCAAGGCTGCCAGGTCGAGGCTGGAACAGCTCGAGGAGCTGGGCGTCGAGGAGGTCGTCTTCGAGGGGAGGACGAAGATCGGCAGGCTTGGCCTGGTCGGCATCGGCACGGTGAGCGTGGTCGTCAGAGGCATCATCGACGGCAGGGTCCACGCTCTGAAGATAAGGAGGGCGGACGCGAACCGTGAGAGCATGCTGGAGGAGTACCGGCTGACCGAGGTAGCGAACAGAATCGGGGTGGGCGCGCAGGCGTTCGCTGCCACGAGGGACTTCATGGTGATGCAGCTCGTAGAGGGGGAGGACCTCGAGGACCATCTCCGTGCGGTCAAAGGGGTTGGGACCAGGGCCCGGGCCCGCGAGATCCTGCACCTGCTCCTGAACCAGTGCCGGAAGCTCGACCTCATCGACCTGGACCACGGCCAACTCAGCGACCTGAGGAAGCACGTGATAATGGCCGGGGACATGCCATACATAATCGACTTCGAGTCCTCGAGCCAGAGGCGCGCCCCGAAGAACGTCACGACTGCCTCACAGTACCTGCTGATAGGGGGGAGGTGCGCCCCATTCGTCAAGCGACTCCTGGGCATCAAGGACCAGGGACCGGTCCTCGAGGCCCTGAAGGCCTACAAGAAGGACAGGTCTGACGGGAACTACGCCAGTCTGCTGAAGACGATCGGGATAGTCATCTGAGGGCGGAACGCCGCTCCCTGTAGCTCTTCCCGTACCTGGCGGCCTTCTTGACCGCCTCGACCATGCTCACCGGGTTCGCAATCCCCTTCCCGGCTATGTCGAAGGCCGTCCCGTGGTCGACCGACGTCCTCAGGAACGGGAGTCCGAGGTTGAGGCTCACCGTCCGGTTGAAGTCGAGCATCTTGGCCGCGATGTGCCCCTGGTCGTGATAGAGCGCTATCACGATGTCGAAGGCGCCCTCTGAGGCCCTGTGGAAGACCGAGTCGGCGGGATACGGTCCTGAGACGTCGAAGTCCTTCTGCGCATCCCTTATCGCCGGCGTTATGGTCTCGATCTCCTCCTTCCCGAAGAGGCCGCCGTCTCCCGCGTGGGGGTTGAGCGCGGCCACGGCGATCTTCCGCCTCTTCACGCCCAGGAGCGCTAGGCACTCGTCGGAATCGGAAATCGAGGAGCGAACCCTGTCGCGCGTGATCTGGCCGCAGGCGACCGCCAGGGAGACGTGTTTGGTCATGAAGAAGATGCGGAGCGCGCTGGTCTCGAAGACCGTGAAGTTCTCCTTCGAGCCGGTGAGGGCCGAGAGCATCGTTGTGTGGTCCACATACTTCGACCCTGCCATGATGATAGCCTCCTTGTTTATCGGGGCGGTCGCTATCGACTCGACCTCGCCGTCCAGGGCGAGCTCGACCGCCTTCTTGATGCTCCCCACCGCTATCTGGCCGGCCGACTTCTGGACCCTCCCGTAGCTCACCTCCTTGCCTGGAACGTCGACGAACCTGTAGCCGCGAATCTTCTTCTCGTCGAGCTGTAGATCCGACAGGACTCGAAGGAAGTTCGCCTCGTTGCCTATCAACACGAGTTGGTCTCGTTTGAGGCTCGGCAGAGACTTCGCGACAATCTCGGGGCCCACTCCCGCAGGGTCTCCGAGTGTTACTCCGATCATGTTTTCCTCAGCCAGTCCAGGATCCTCTTGTACGTATAGTCATCGCCGATGAAGCCTCCCTTCAGGACGACGCGCTTCCCGTCGAACAGTCCTCCCTTCACCGAGGCCGAAGAGACGAGCGGCTGAACTTGTTCCTCGCTGACCAGGTACCTGAACCCCGACCTCGCGAGGATGTAGTTGGCAGTGGCACCCCCGCTCAGGACAAGGGCGTCGTACCCGGCCAAGTGCTGGAGGAAGTCCCTGGTGACGAGTGCGCCGTCCTTCTCAACTGAGAATGCGAAAATGTCCACCTCTTCGGTCGGCTTGATCCGAGGCTTCTGCACGGGGACCCCGAGTTCCTCCATGTGCCGGATCTGTCTCAACGTCTTGGGGTCACGGGTTCCCACCACGAACGCCACCCTTCTCGCGCCGATGGCCGCCGGTCGCCCCAGGACGAGCGGGATCTTGGCCCTCGCGACCCTTGCGACGAGAGGACCCGGGTCGGCCGGAATCATCCCATCTTCGACGCACCGACAGGCTAGGGCGTCGAGGTCTTCATATGTCTCGGAGTCAGCGACCTCGATCCTGCGGTCCATCTTCTGCCGCCGGAGGGGGGCGAGAATCGGCTCCATGTCCCTCTCCTGGGAGCCGATCAAGGTCCTGCCGGAGAGGGTGCGCCTCCCGTATTCGGGGAGCGTGTCGGTGACGAGCACGTCTCCTCTTTCTGCCATGGCCGCAATCAGCATCCCTACATGGCCTCTGAGCGCGCTGTCTATCCTGACGGCGACCTGGCCCTCGCCGACGACTTCGAGGGCGAGCGCCAGCCTGCGGGCCGCCTCCTCCTCGCTCCTCTCTCGAATCTCCAGGTTCAGGGCGATGCACGCGAATTCGCCGGCCAGTCCCCGATCGAATCTGTCCAGGTTAACTGCTACCGTCTTGGGACGGTCCACCATAGACGCTACCCCAGCGGCGCCCGTGAGATCGTCGGAGAGGACGAAGAAGGCCACGCCCCGAAACGCGGCCGTGGAGAATTAAGGGATATCGCCGCCCGTGCAACGTTTAAAATCGCGGCGAAAGGGCCTGAGCCGCGTCCTCCGGGACACCAGAATCGTTGGGGCCGTAGTCTAGTAAGCGGGAACTGACCGCCTAGATTGGTCAAGATTCCTGCTTGGGGACCCGGTTCGGGTCAAAGTGCAGGCGACCGTGAGTTCAAATCTCACCGGCCCCACCACCCATTTCTAACTACCCCTCCATCTCGCTTTCAAAGGCTGGGAAAGAAATGGAAGGGAGCCCTCACTTGAGGGCTACCTTCGAGAACTTGCTCGAGGTCGGTTCCTTCTTGGGTATCCGCAGCTGAAGGACCCCGTCCTTCATAGTGCCTTCGACCTTGTTCGGGAGAATGTGCTCCGGGAACTGGACGGCCCTCTGGAACGAAGAGTAGGCTCTCTCGTGGCTCATGTACCTGCCTCCCTTCTTCTTCTCGGCTTCGACCTGGGCCGTGAGGTACAGGACGTCGTCGTTGACCTGGACTTCGACGTTCTCCTTCGTGAAACCGGGGAGCTCCGCCGTCACCGAGTAGGTTTCGCCTTCGTCCACCACATCTAGGACGGGGTATCTCGAGGGCAGTGCACCGGGCACCACCTGGGTCAGATCTGGGAAGAAAGGCACCGGTAGCATAGCGTCCGTGGACAAGGGCGAGGTTATGTACGGAGTCATCAGCTGGTTGAACGAAGTCCTGAAGTCTTCGAAGAGTCTGTCGAGGTTGTTGGCAAGCTTCGCGTTCCCGTTATCCGTAATCTGCTGGCCGCTGCTTCCCTTTGAAGGGATCATCGAGTTGTTTCTTTTCGTCGGGTTCTGGGTGCTCATGTAGCTATCACGTATACTACCGTCAGTAGTATACCTTAATAAATGTTATGTAAAATGGTCTTTTCTCGCTTCGAAACAACCTGTTCTTATATCGGTATACTACATAGCAGAGTATAGTCGAAATCACATGAATGACGAAGAGTTCAACTCGATCCTCAGGGTTCTTGAGAATCCTGTGAGGAGGAAGATCATCAAGAGATTGAGCCGCTCGCCGAGCTATTCCCTCCAGCTCTCCAAGGACCTTGGGCTGGGCCAGCCGCTGGTTGCGAGGCATCTGGCTATGATGGAGAAGGCAGGCATAGTCTCTTCCTCGATGGAACAGAGCCGCGGCGGACCCGACCGAAGAGTCTACTCTCTCGCGAAGAGCATCTCTATCACGCTCGACACGGCCCCCAACCTCTTCATCCAGCGGGGGTTCACCTTTGGGACGGTCAAGGACAGGGTGCTGACCAACCAGGCAAACTCGCTCCTGGCGGATGTCTCGAAGATCTCGGGGAACGAAGAGAAGGCAATCGCCTCACTTTCCAAGGTTCTTGAGGGTGTAGACGAAAGACTTGATGCGATTGAGGGAGAACGGGCCGCATTCCTTTACATCAGAAACTTGGCGATGCATGCCGCCGCAAGCGCCTTGAAGGACATCAAGGAGGAGAACAGAAGGGCGGTCATCTACAGCGTTCTAGAGAAGCACACGGTAGACGTGGAGGAGCTTTCGGAGTCGCTCGACCTTCGGGAGGCCGTCGTGCGCGAGGCCCTCAAGAAGCTCGAGGATCTTGCCGGCCGCCGCTAGTCGAATCCTGTTCGCACACTGCGTAGGCTCGGAGTCTCCAAGTCCACTCCGAATCTTTGTTGGGGATGACCGACCGCGAAAGTCAACCACCGTGAACCGGGCCTGCATCGAAACGCTGAATAGCCGAAGCTACAAATGAACTGACGGGACGATTGGTTTCCACTGGGGTCACCAGCCTAGACCAGATTCTGAATGATGGCTACCCCGACAAGTCCTCGATCTTGGTCCTAGGGCAGGCGGGGCTGGGCAAGCAGGCCCTGGGATACTGGTTCCTTCGGTCTGGGCTGACCCAAGGAGACTACTGCCTCTACGTCACGCACCGGTCTGTAGCAGACGTCCAGAGGGACATGAAGGGCTTCGGAGTCGTCGGCGACCGCGTCCCCGAGTGGATTGCCAGCTCGGGCTCCCCGTTGAAGTGTGACCTGCGCGATTCCCCCGCCATATCGTACAACATCAAGCAGGCGCTCCAGCAGAACTCCGGGAGGCGCATGAGAGTGGTCACGGATGTTCTCTCGCCGCTGCTGGTCCTCAACCAGCCCGAGTCCATGTTCAGCTACTGGACGCAGCTCCTCCAAGAAGTCAAGAGCCACGACGCAGTCCTTTTGGCGACCGGAGACGAGGAGATGCATACGCCCGCGACGATAGCCTCGATGGAGCAGCTCTTTGACGGTGTGATCGAGCTGAAGCTGCACGAAGAGGGTCTGACGGTGACGCCATTGCTCCGGGTTAGGCAGATGCTCGGTCAACCGCCTCTCCACGGATGGTTCCGGTTCTCGTTCGTCAAGGGAGTCATGGAGGTGACACCCTATGTCAAGTGACGTACTGGTTGCGGCGGTCGAAGGCGTCTGGGTCATCATCGCGTTATTCACGATGTACCGCGCGCTCGATCTCAGACGCGTGCTCGTCGACCGCCCGTATAGAACGAGGGCGCTCTGGACCGCCATCGGCGCCTCATCGGTAGTCTCATTCTTCTTTGCAGCGTACATCGACAGCGTCTTCGGTGACACTCCAACGACGATGGAAGGGGTGGTCGCAGAGGGCGTCGTCTGGGGGTTCACATTCATCGCACTCTATGGGTGGGTGGCGGTAAACGTGAACGTCGCTATCGCCGCAGACTTCTTCCACCGGGATGTGCTCCTCTGGAAGAAGGGTGGCGGCATCGCGGCCCTGGTCGTGGTCTTCTTGGCGTACGCACTAGCCTCACTTCCCCCATGGTGGTTCAGTCCAAGCGAGTCGGCCATCGGCAGTGATATCGTCACTGTCCTCTTCGCTTTGGCTGCTCTCTACGCTGCGGTTGCACTTGCCGTCACATATCGCCGAATTGCGGATAGGCGAATCAAGACCTACACGATGTGGGTCTTGCTGAGCATTCTTGGAGTCTTGCTACTGATCGTATCTCCATCCGTGCTGATTCCTGTTCCTGCGGTCATTTGGATCTACTGCATGTACCGGTCTGTCGGTTCCCTGGCCATCAGGACCCGCAATCTCGGACAGTAGCGGTCCACTTCAACTCACGTCGCACCTTCTAACCGGCGAACGCTGCCAAAGAGTCGCGGGCAGACTTCCACGATGAGAGCGGGGGAGCGCCTAGGCCATCGGGAACGAAGCTCTAGTCTTCACAGGTCGGGTGTGGCTGCGCCCGAAGCATCGCTGGAGCGGGCACTGCGGGAATCGTACTCGATTCTCCTAATCAGGATTTGAGATGATATCGAGCTCGTGTGTAATGATTCGATCGCAATGGAATCGGCGACAACGATAGACGAGCGGATTGGATGGGGAATTCTAGTTTGATCGACTTCCGGTGCCGAGGAGTCCGAAGCTCTCCTGCCCCATCCATCGTACTGCTCGAATCCTCGCCATTTGATAGGATGAGAAGACGCGCTGGACCAGGTACCCGATCATGGAAGGGCTGACTCGCCCGTTCGACGTAGAATCCTCGGAGTGTCCGTTCAAAGATCGTCGGCTACCTCGTCGTGATGGGCAGACCCACTATGTGGACGAGGAAAACGGCTGCGCGACTGTTCCAAGAA
>JBEKFK010000020.1:0-17633 GCA_050013375.1 Nitrososphaerales archaeon
GCATAGAGCTGGAATTTGGCTGCTGCTCCTGGACCGGTTGTGACTACGTTAAGGGATGAGCCCGTGTTGAACGACTGTGTGTTCACTGGGTTCTGTGGCTGTGTTATGGTCGCGTTGAAGACTACTGTCGCACCGAGCGCCGTGGAGATGGCGAATGCTGAACCGAAGCTCCCCGAACTGTTCGTCACTCCGGTTATGGAGGACAGACCGTCCGAGAAAGTTCCTACGTATCCAGCAGACGTGGCACCAGCACAGCTCGTGTGGACGCAGACTTGTAGCTTGACTGGGACACCAGATTGCACGACACCGAGTTGCAACTTGACGTCAACCTTTGATCCCGCGGCAACGATGCCACCTACAGGATACGGGAAGGTTGCGCTATTTGCAAATGTCGAGGTCTGGATGAACCCTGTCGTTCCACTGACGCTGCACGTCGCACCGCACTGGAGTACTGCGCTTATCTGCCCTATCGTGGCATATGTGCCCGATTGGGAGTACTGCTGCACAGCGCCCACATTAGTGACAGTGTTGTACTGGCACAGGCCGGCTCCTGTCGTTACGGTGCAGGTAGTCGTTAGTGGGTTTCCAGCGAAGTAGCCGTTGGCTGCCGTGAGTGTTCCACCCGTTACTGCGCCGCCCGCGGGGTTTCCGAAGGCGTCAGTAGCCGCGTAGGTCATTCCTCCACCAATGATGTTTGCACAGAATGAGGTCCCGCATGGGACGTCAGTTGTCACATAGTCGGTGGTTGGGAAGACTGTTGGTGAACTTGGGAGGTAGAAGGTGACCTTTGAAGGTGCAGCTGCTTGAGTGACGATCGCAGCAGATGCTCCAGTGAGCGCTCCTGCTCCACCGCCGATTGTACCGGTGATGGTCGTCGAGTCAGTTGCGTGGTTGCTTGGTTGGAACGAGGTGGTGACTGTCCCTGCTGAGCCCGTTACGCCAGAGGTCGGCGCTAGGACGGCTGTGAAGCCTGCAAATGGTGTACCAGTCGACTTGAAGGTGACTGGGACGCCAGCCTGGCCTGAGCCATCGTTCACTGTGATTGTTATCGCAGCTGAGCCGGCCGTGTAGGGCGATGAGCCTGCTGGGTAGGTGACTGAGACTGAAGTGGTTGCTGCAACGTCATACACCACCCACGATGGGCCGGGGTATGATGCTGGGTTGGAACCAGCGTCAATCAAAGTCGTTGTGAATGTGCCCGTTGGAGGAGGAGAAGTTACTGGTGAGGCTGTGCTGGTAGATACGGTTCCGAGGCCGAGTGTGTCGGTGAAGCCCGGAGCGAGACCGGTACCAGAGGTACCGAAGGTGATCGCTGTACCCGTAATTACTGGATCAGTGTTGAGATAGGTGCCGATGGTAGGAGCTCCGCCGAAGGTGAATCCGGTGGGCGCGAAGATCGTAATTGAAGTTATCGCGTACGAGTTCGTGATTGGATTGGTTACCTTAAGCGATGTGGCTACTCCCGCGGCCCCTGTTATGAAAGCGGTAGGGGTTGAGGTGAGGGTTGGAAGACTTGCGTTTGGTGTTCCTGCGTGTACTGGGGCCGCTAGCGGCACCAGAAAGAGCATTCCTGACAGTGCTAGCAATGCTAGTATAGTTCCCGAACTGAATTTGTTGAAATACATCGTAGATGTATTCATTATTTTCGAGGGTGGGCGCTTGAAATCGGTATATAAGGAGAGTGGACGAATTGTCTACAAATCAGACGATTCTAGGGGAAAAGGAGGCCTTTTAGGCCCAAAATATCCATGAAAGCCCGATTATCCGTAATATTTCATTCCCAGCTCAGCGCACACATTTGAAGATGGCTGGGCGAAGAAGCTCACCGACTCCACCGATTTCACGCAGTAAAGTGAATCGGATACAGGGCTTGCCGGCCTCCGAGATGGGGCCGAGGAGGTAATCTGGGTGAGAACTACTGCACTTTGATCGTCAAGGTTGCGTTGGCGGAGTTGATAAAGAACTGATAGTTACCCGGGGTCGCAAAAGTGTAAGTGTAAGAGTCTCCAGGAACAAGTGTCACCTGCGAAAAGGGTGATCCGGTAAACGACACCGTTGAACCAGTGGGATTTGCCCAAACTACGGGCGTGACGCCGTGCAAGACAGTCACGCTCGTCACGTTGAAACCGGTCCCCGAGACCTCGATGAACTTTGTTATTGGCTGGTAAGATCCGACCGCATAGGTCGTGTGGCCGGGGGAGACCGAGACGTTACTGGAGGCAGGCGTGTAGTAGAATTGCATCGTCCCGAAATCAACGGTGTAACTCCCCTGGCCGAGTGATAGGGTTGTTGGTGTGGTGTGAGCAGCTCCGTTCACAGTGGCTGTGACTTGGAGCTGTGGGCAGTTCTCTTGGAGCTGAACACAGCTAGCGTCCTGGGCCTCGACGATGAGCGTGCCCGGTGAGTTGAGCGACACGAAGGCGTATACGCCAATCACAATTATCACAATGACGGGTAAGATGAAGACTAGCTTGCCGACGGTGGAGTTGTAGCGGCTCTTCCTCTTCATCGTTCTCCCGGCCTAGCTTTGAGTATTGATTAAGATTCTGGAGGTCTCAGGCGGTCTCCCTTCTCACTCTCGAAGTTCTATTGCACGGCTTCCCTTGATTGTGATTAGCAAGCAAGAAGAAGGTCCAGATCAGCCTAGTCAAAGACGTTCACTTTGAAAGATTGAATCGCGTTGAAGCCATACTGGTAGCGGTTATCGAGGGGCTGGGCCGGCTGGCAAGTTCCAGCATCGTCGGTAGCCCTCGTGGCTACTGAAATCACACCTCTTCTCAGTGGGCGCCAGATGAAGGTCCACGTCGCCCAGCCGTGTCTTCCCATCCTCTGCTCCACCTTGGCATCCTTCCACTTGCCGCCGACCGCGACTTCGACCCGCCGAATGGAGCCGCTCCCAGACCAGGCCTTCCCTGCAATGGTCACCAACTGGCCGACGCGGATTCGCTCTCCCTCGAGAGGAAACGTCACGAGGGACTTGACGCGCATCTCCGTGACCGGAGTCGAGCCTCTCCTCGAAGCATAGATGTACTTCGTCGAATTGAAGAACGTCCTCAGGAGAGGACCGGACAGCACGCGGATTGTTCTGACCCACTTCACGGAGGCCATTCCGTACCAGCCAGGTACAACAAGCCGTGCAGGAAACCCATGATCATTCGGCAGCGTTTTCGAGTTCATCCTCAGAGCGAGAATCGTGTCCCCGTCGAGCGCCTTGGCAATAGGGAGAGTGCGGACGAAGTGAATCGGACCGGGTTGATCGCGCACAGGTCCGAAGTCCCGACCCTCTGCCACGACCTGAGTTGCATTTCTCGCTATCCCAGAATCTGCGAGCAGTTCCTTTAGCGGCACTCCTGTCCACTTCGCGGTCCCGACCGCTCCGTTCCCCCATGGCACCTCTCCCTTTGCAACCTCTCCGAATCCAGCCCTGCCGTTTCCCGCGCACTCGAGGGTTGCTGCGACAGTGTGTTGGGGCATCCTCACAAGCTCGTCGTAGGTCAACTGAATCAATGGTCCGGTCTCGCCCTCGACCGTCAGGCGCCACTTCGAGACATCGATAGCCGGGACCGGGAAGTGGCTCCGAACGAAGAACGACCGGTTGCTGGTGATCGGCGCGCTCAAATCGCGGAGGCTGCTCTCGACGTTCGGCCTCGGAACCCCCTGCGCAGCTCTCACCCTCATGGTGCTGGCCTCGGCCGGATATTTGTCCTTAGTGAACTGGAAGGCAGACCGTACAGAAAACTCGGGAGAGTCGAAAGAGTGAGAAGATGGTCTGCCCAGAATCTGATCACAATATTGACCATGACCTACGTAATATTCCGAAAATGGTCGCCGGGGCAGACTTTGGAATAATGTTCGGAAAAAAACGAGCTATCCTATGCAAAAGCAAAAGACGTATATAGAACTGATGTATTAATTGCAACTTAAGTGATTCCTAGTGGGAAAACTTGACGATGTCGATATGAAAATATTGGGCTCGCTCTACCAGGACGCCTCAGTCTCGATCCCGACGCTGAGCAAGAACCTGGGTCTCAACCTCTCGGTTACCTACAGCAGAATCAAGCGCCTCTCGAAGCGCCAGATCATCAAGCAGTTCACTATCATCGTCGATGAGGACAAGCTCGGACTTCCCGCTTCCGCCGTGGTGGGGGTGAACCTGGACCCCAAGCAGAGGGACCAGGCGCTCTCGGAGATAGCCAAGCTGGACCAGGTCAGAGGCATACAGGAGGTCACGGGCAGGTTCGACGCCTTCGTCACCATGAGGGCCAGGACGATCGAGGACATCTACAAGATAGTGGCGGAGAACCTGGGGAAGGTCCCCGGCGTCAACCAGGCGGAGACGTTCATACAGGTAGAGAAGATACGGCCGGTCGTGAAGTTCAGGATCGCAGACGCGCCCCTCAACTGAAATTCTTTATAGTGCGGGAGGGCGCGCCGCGAACCAGTTGGACCCCTTCGTCTTAGTCGACCAGTCGGTCGCGCAGGGCGCGCTGAAGCCCGCGGCGGCGAAGAGGGTGAAGGCCAAGTCAAAGAACATCGTCGCTGCGGTCGCCAGAGTGGAGAAGGCCTCTGGGCTGGCCTACCCGCCCTACTATGTCGAACCTTCACTGCCGCTTGCGACGACCTCGGTCGAGTTCGGAAGCGTCGGCGCTCTCTACGCCAGGGTCATACCGGCCAAGTTCGAGGGGAGGCTCACCATAATAGTGCAGTTCACGGCACCGCTCCTTCTGTTCGGGCTGAAGGCGACCGTGGAGGCGGTCGCCGCGCACGAGTTCACCCACTATGTGGACCTCGTCAGGAGGTTCAGCAGGATGCAGATTACGAGCGACGAGAGGGTGAGCACTCTCTACGAGTCCGAGTACGCGGACGAAGAGAGGGTAGTCGACCCGAGGAAGATATTCACCAACGACAGGAAGCTCGCGGCGCTCGTCGAGAAGAAGTTCAAGGGGGGGCTCTCGGACGAAAAGCTCAACGAGAAGGTGGCCAAGAATTGGATCGAGAAGGGGTTCCCCACGAAGAGGGTCGCGCCGGAGGAGAACGTCGTGAGCGTCGGTGTGGACGTCATCGCCAACACGGTCTTCGACCCGATGGTCCTCGCCAAGATCAGGGAGCTCGAGGGGAAGGCCCCGGTTTGAGCGACGTCTTCACGCCGGAGGAGGAGAGCCAGCTGGTCGAGCTCGCGAAGACTCTGGCTGATGATGAAGTCACCTCGGTCACCGCCTACGGCTCGAAGGTAGCAGGGTACTCGAGGCCTGACTCCGACTACGACATCATCGTCACTTCCAAGAAGTTCAGCGGGAGGGTCCGGTACAAGTACGTCGACACCCCCGTGAAAGCCTCGGCGCTGATCGTCAGGGACGAGCTGTTCCTCTCCGACGCTAGGAAGGCGTCGCTCGGGGAGTTCGTCTCGGGTCGGCTGCTCAACATCCACCTCCCGCTCGTGAACCCGGGGTTCACCAGGGAGGCAGAGGTCGAGAGCAAGAAGAGGGTAATCGCCGAGGCGATCTACGAGCTCTCGTCCCAGAGCGGGGAGTTCGCCCAGGACATCATCATCCCGCTCGACTACTTCCTCTTCGACAAGCTCCACAAGAGGGCGTCCATCTATCCGCCGGTCCTGTACAGCTACGTCAAGACCTACACGTGCCCATCGGCTCCGCATAACAGAGCGAGTAGCCTCGACGGATTCAGGGAGGCTGCAAGACTGCTCGCCGCCCAGGGATTCTTGGAGATGCAGGGCGACCGCGTCAGGCTCGTATCGGAGAAGATCAGGGGGAGGTCCTTCGCGAGGCTGCTCGCGATCTTCAACCTGACGACGAGGGGCGTGAGGCAGTACGCGGTCCACGGATACGCCGGAAGGGTGGGGCTCTCGGTCGTTAGGGACGAGGCGCTCTCAAAGGTGAGGAGGATGCAGCAGAAGGCCCAGCCGCCCGCCGAGCTCCTCCGGCCCAAGGAGCTGCTCATGCTGGACGAGGGCCTTGTCGTCGCCAAGACCGCGGACATGATCCAGGCGCTCGCGGGCCGGGCCTCGTTCTCGACCTACACCCACCAGACCAAGACTCTTGGCGAGGTCTACTCGACGGCAAAACTCGTCACGATACGAGGGAACGGGGAGGTGAGCTACGTCTTCAAGCACTTCGCGGACATACGGTCCATGAAGTGGGCGCTCCTCAACGTTTGGGCGCCCGGGATGAAGTTCAGCATGTCCCCGCAGGCCAGGATGCACAGGGAGTACAACGCGACGCGCAAGCTGCGAGGTTCGGGCGTGGAGGCCCCGATAATCATCGGAGCCGCCATCGACGACAGGGTGCTGGTCAAGGAGTTCGTCGAGGGGAAGCTCCTCTCGAAGCTCATAGGCCAGATACTCAAGGGGACATCCTCCGACCTCACCTGCGTGAAGAGCTACGGCAGGGACCTCGGCATCATGCACCGCACGGGATTCGCGCTCGGGGACGCCAAGGCCGAGAACATAATCCTCAAGGACGACGCGCTCTACTTCACCGACCTGGAGCAGGCGGAGGAGGACGGAGACCAGGCATGGGACATCGCGGAGTTCCTCTACTACGCGGGGAAGCTGTCAATGAAGGAGGACGCGCTCCGCGTCGTCGCGGACGCCTTCCTTGAGGGCTACGTCGGGTCGAACGGGAACGAGAACATAGACAGAGCGCTGGCGTCGAAGTACGTCAATCCGTTCAGGCCGCTGGTCACTCCGCAGGTCATGAAAGCGATAAGGGGCTCCCTCGAGAGCCACTCTGGCCGGACCTAGGCCTTGGTCTTGAACGTCGTGTAGCCGCAGTTCCCGCAGGACATCCGGTCCTTGTGCTCGGCCATGAAGTAGCCCTTCCCGCATCTCGGGCACTCCTTCTTGAGCCTCGTGAGCGTGGTGTCATCGACCTTGTAAAGCTTCCAGACCTGGACGTTCGCCTTCGGTTTCTTCTCCTTGCGTTCCTTCCTTACCTTCGGCGCTGGACCCTCTCCTTCGGCTGGAGCCGCTTCGGCGGCAGCCGGAGCCGGCGCGGCGGCAGGAGCTGGTGCGCCCTTAGGCGCTGCCTTCGGATCCTTGGGGTCTTTCGACATTAATCATCACTTTTTCTTCTTGGGGGCCGGGGCGGCGGCAGCGGCCGCAGCAGCGTCGGCCTTCTTCTTCGCAGCCTTCGCCGCCTCCTTCTCCTCCTTGGTCAGCAGCCTCGAAGAGAGGTATTCGTGGGCCACCTCCTTCCGGCCCTCTTCAGAGTCGTAGACGTGGAACCATCCGACGAGGTTCCGCGAGCCGGCCTGGGGTGAGAGCCTCACAAGGGTGATCTTGGCTTCGCTGGAGTTTAGCGCCTGGGCGACCTCGTGGATCGCTTCCTTCCTGTTGATCGCTCCTGCCTTCCCTCCAAATAGGACCTGGACCTCGCTCCTTCCGAGGAGCTTAGAGTCCTTCCTGCTCACAATCTCCATGACTTCTGACGCTCCCGGGGAGGGGGGTAAATAAGTAGTTTTGATTGGGCTCGGCTCGACCGCATCCGCCCTGTGATGAATAATAGTGAGGCCGAATCGGGGCCCGGACGTACATGAAGCGTTCAACTACCGGGTTGGTGATAATCTCCATCCTGGTACTGGCCGTAGTCGCCGCGGCGTACCTCGTCACCTCGGACAAGAAACAGGGTAGCTTGAGCGCCCAGTGCGCCAAGGGCGAGTCTGGCCTCGCGTCGGTCTTGGGGAGGATGACGATGCAGTCGGGGACAGACTCCGGGAACCTCACGCTCACCGTGGACAACAGTACCTGCTCACCCATCGTCGCGGTGACCGTCTCTGCCTCCCAGCCCACCATAGCCGGGGTCGTCAACAGCACGTTCGTCGACTTCTACGGATCGCCGGTGAGCGCCTCGAACAGGCTGCCGTCTGGTGAGGTCGCGAGCGGGTACCTCGCGGTCAGCGGGGTGACGGTTGGGCAGCAGTACAAGCTGACCGTGTTGGTCAGCTTCTACGCAAGCAGCACACCCCAGACCTTGACCGTGATACTGGTACCGGGCGCCTAGGGCTGTTGCTTCAGAGAGGCCACTCCGGCCATAGTTTCATGCGGGCTCCTGCTTGTTGCCCGGTGGGCCGCCCGAAGCTGACTTGGCCTCCGGCGACATCGGCGCTGGGGCAGCGCCCGCTCCTTCAGGCACCTTCGCCCGATACATGTACATCTTTCCCCTCAGAAGGGAAGCGACGGCTGCTAGAATGGACAGAGCAGCCCCGATGTAGAAAGAGAGATCCAGCGCTTTGATGAATGCCGGGGCTATTGCGTTCGGGAAGAACGTCTGCCCTTCGAGCGTAGCCAGGGCCGACGCGGGTATCTGGGCGACGACGGAGGCGAGCTGCGGGAGGGCGAGGATCGACTGGACCGGATTGTAGCCCAGGAATGCGGAGAAGAGCGCGCTCGTAGGCGAGATCGAAGTGAACGCACCCGCGAGCTGCGGGACCCCGGCGGTGGTCATCGCGTTGGAGAGCGCGTTCGGCAGGCTGGTCGAGAGTCCCGTGATTATCACCGTGAAGAAGATAGCCAGACTCACGGTCTGCCCCGTGTTCTGGAGCGTCGCCCTCATCCCTGAGGCTGCCCCGCGGTCCTCAGCCGGGACTGAGTTCATGATCGAGGCGGTGTTAGGGGCCGCGAACATGCCACCGCCGAGTCCCATGACGAAGATGATTGCCGCGAATGTAGGGTAGCTGAAGTCGTATGAGAGCAGCGAGAGAGCGAGGAAGGTTCCGGCCGTGACCACCGCCCCCAGCGTCGCGAACAGCCTCGCGCCGTACTTATCGGAGAGAAACCCGCTCACCGGTCCCATTACCACGAATCCGAGGATCATCGGGATCATGTAGATCCCGGCCCAGAACGGCGTGGACTGGTAGCTTATACCGTGCAGCGGGAGCCATATCCCCTGAAGAAGGATGATGAGCATGATCTGCACCCCTCCCCTGCCCATCGAGGCCAGGAAGCCGGCGATGTTCGCGGCAGTGAACATCCGGTTCTTGAAGAGGTCTAGACGGAACATCGGGTCGGAGACCCTCCTCTCCACCAACGGGAAGACTGCGAGCAGGGCGAACCCTGCGACAAGCGAGCCGATAACCCAGGGATTGCCCCAGCCCATGGACGAGGTCCCGTATGGATTGAGGGCGTAGGTGACGCCCAACAGGAGCAGGGTCAGACCTCCGCCGAAGGTGGCGTTACCCCAGATGTCGAGCTTCTGGTTCTTCCTCCTGGTGGCGATCTCCTTGAGCTTGGTGTAGGACCAGACGGTGCCCACCGCCCCGACCGGGACGCTCACGAGGAAGATGTAGCGCCAGTCGTAGAGCGCGAGGATTCCTCCTAGAACGAGCCCGACTATCGAGCCTGCTATGACCGCGGTTATGTTGATCCCGAGCGCTTTCCCTCTCTCGTTCTCCGGGAATGCGTCCGTCAGGATCGCGGCGCTGTTGGCGAAGAGGAAAGCGCCTCCGATCCCCTGGATTATCCTGAAGGCTATGAGCTCCGACGCCCCCAGGTCACCGGTGTTGGGCGTTATGGCGCAGAGCAAGGAGCCGACGGTGAAGATCACGAAGCCCAGGTTGAACAGCCTGACCCGTCCGAACATGTCCGAGATCCGGCCGAATGACACCAGAAGGACCGAGGTCACCAGGCTGTAGCCGAAGAGAATCCACAGAAGATACTGGAAAGAGGTCAGGGGATCGATGGACAGTCCCCGGAAGATCGCCGGAAGGGAGATCAGGACGATCGTCCCGTCTATGCCCGCCATCAGCGTCCCAATCGTCGTGTTAGAGAGCGCGACCCACTTGTACTCGACCATTCATCTCTCTTCCTTGATGATCATCACCGGTGCAGCAGGGGGGCCGACTCTGCCCAACTGCCCGGATTGAATCGGTCCGTCGAGGCCACGGGCGCAGTAGCGGACTCCCCGGCCCCTGTATGGCATACCCTGCTGGAGATTGCGCTCGTGAAGCTCAAACCGCCCGCAAACTGCTTTAGGCATTAACTATTTATACATTAACTAATCGAAGATGATGTCATGCCAGAGAAGTCCGCCCTGGCTGAGCAGCGCAGCGGAACATACAACGCGGTCGTGGCGACCTACAAGATAATGTTCCGCCGGATGACCGACATGCTCTTGAAAGAGGGGCTGACGCAACCCCAGTTCCAAGCGCTGAGGGTGGTCGCGAAGTACGGACCTACTCCAATGAAGACGATAAGCGACAAGATGTCGGTCACCGCGGCTAACGTAACTGGGATAGTTGACAGGCTCGAATCAAAGGGTCTGATTCTGAGGCACGCTCGCAGCGACGACAGGAGGGCCACCATCATCGGGCTCACTGCGAAGGGAAGAAGGGTCCAGGAGGGCGTGTCCGGCAAGACGGCCGAGTTCGTTCAGGAAGCGCTTCGAGGGTTCACACCCGAAGAGCAGGACACGCTCGGCAGGCTCCTCGCGAAGCTTCAGAAGGAGATGTCTCGCTCCGACGAAAGGGCGAGCCAGGCTCGCCGTTAGACCGCCGGCGTCGATTTGGGGCAGGTTACTCCGGCTTCATGGCGGCGAATATGGACTTGGCGGACGACCTTGCCCTCTCGTCGACCAGGACCATGACGACTCCCTCACCCGGCTGCCCGTAGTAGAGCGATGTCCCGGGGGGAGCCGCTTCGATCGCCGGGATGGCAAGGAGATCCTCTTCGCCTTCGATCAGGACCCTAGCCGGCTTCTCGCCCCGCAGGGCGCTCCTCACGGCCTCGATGGCCTCGACGGTGATCGTCCCGGCTGGGTTCGATGCTCGGACAAGGCGGACGTAGGGAACCTCGGGCGGCAGCCGCCTCGCCCTTCTCTCGACCTCGTCCACGACTTGGACATCGGGCGTCCTTCCCAGAGCCTGCAGGGTCTCCGTCACGCGGTCCCCCACGGAGATCACGAAGGGAGAGGTGCGGAGGGTGAGTAGGAAGGGTGGCCTCTTGAGCTGGTTTGCCCTGTAGAGCGTGCCGACAGGTTTCTTGAGCTTTCTTCGAAGAGCAGGGGTGACGACGTAACGCCTGGGGGGTCCGGTCAACTTACCTTGAGCGCGTACCTTCCCGGGGTCTTTATCGCCAGGGTCTGCGCGACCTTGGAGTTCTTCGGGTCGAGGACGATTATCAGGCCGGACCACTCGTCGCTCAGCTCGTTAGACCCGTCGTTCGGGCACTTCTTCTCGTTGGTGAGCATGTGGCACTTTCTGCAGGCGAGTTCCTTCATCCATCATCACTTCTAGGATGCCCGGGCCTCGGCCTTTGCCGTCTTCGCGGCCTTTGCGACTTCGTCGTCAATCCACTCGAGCGCGCCCAGGAAGGGCTGTCTGCAGGTCACCCCGATCTTGCCCATCGAGATCCCGTGACCGAGTGAGACAGCGGTGATCCTGACCCTGACCTTGCTCCCGACCTTGAGGGTCCTCTTGGACTGTGAGGCCGTTATGACGCCCGACTTTACGTCGCTGGTGAGGTAGTCGTCCATTATCTGGCTTAGGTGAAGGAGCGCGTCGGTAGGTCCGATCCTCACGAAAGCACCGAAGTCCGTGATCTCCACGACCTCGCCCTCGATTATCTCTTGCTTGAGTGGGAAGAATGCGAAGACCTCAAACTTGACCTTGTGGTAGGTCGCGCCGTCGCCGGCTATGATCTTCCCTATCTTGTCGACCTTGACGTTGGTAACGAGCACCAGGTAACCATAGTCGGGATTGATGGTGCTCTCGTACTTCAACTTCAAGAGCTCGAGGGCGACGTTCTCAAGCGAAGAGCCGAACCGGTTCGGGGGAACGCGCACTACATCGTCTAGCTCTACAAGTTGAAACATATCTAAACCAGAGGAACCCTTGACCCCTCGGCATCCCCAATATAAAATTTTGTGAAAGTCTAGTTCTGCCGCTTTTCGACCCTTCCCGACCTCAGGGAGAGCACCTCGACGTGCGAGGCCCTCAACTGCCGGATCAAACCGCCGTCGATAGTAGCCACGACGGCACCGTCCCGGAGCGCGTGGGAGACCAGCTCCTCGTCGGCCCGGGTCCCCTCGGACGGCTCCAGCCGGATGGCGCCGCTCTCCACGAGGGCCAGCGCGAGCGCTGCGAACCTGGACTGCCTCCCCTTCCTGCCCGCCAGCCTGCGGAGCTCGGCGAAGACGGGCTGCAGGACGACACCCTCGAATCCCCCGACGTTCTCGAGTATGTCTCCCTGCCAGGGAGTGGGGTGCTCCATGACAGCGATTAGGAAGCTGCTGTCGAAGAGGACCTTTCTGGGGTGCCTTACTTTACCAGGCCCGACCCGATCAACCGCCAACGCTCCGCTATCCTCCTGCTAATCGCGACCCGCGCCCCAGGCTCTGCTACGACGGGCTTGCGGATGTCGAGCTCGGCGACGGACTCTCTGACCGAGGTCACGGACCCCAGGGTCGCCGCGGTACCAATGTTAAGCCTCAGGGACTCTCCCATCCTCACCTTCTCGACCTTGAGCAGTTCGACGGAGCCTACGGCCTGGTCAAAGAGCTGGAGGTCGACCGAGAGCTTGGTCCTCGGCGGGGGAAGCGTCCCGGGCCTCCCGACGAGCGAGCCCACCATGAGGTCGCCCTTGGTCAGCGCCGGGTCGAGGTAGGTACCTAGCGATATCAGGCCACCCGGGCCGACCTTCTCGGCCATTCCCGCGCCCGTCCCAAGGCTGGCAATCTTGGTCAGGAGGGGCGCGTACCTCCCCCTCTCATCGGGAAGTCCCGGCGATATCTCGATCTCGTCGCCGACGCTCAGCTCTCCTCTGACTAGGCTCCCACCCAATACGCCTCCGACCAGCGAGGGGATCTCGGCCCCCGGCTTGTTGACGTCGAAGCTCCTCAGGGCCAGCATCTGGGCGGTTGCAGAAGGGTCCCGCTGCGGAGTGGGGATGTAGACCTCGAGCGCCTCAATGAGTGCGTCTATGTTGATGCCGTGCTGTGCGGAAATCGGGATTATCGGGGCATCGGCCGCAATCGTGTTCGATAGGAAGCTCTTTATCGCGTCGTGGTTCTTCTTCGCACCCTCGGAGTCGACCCTGTCGATCTTGTTCTGGACGATGACCATCTTCTTCATCCCCAGCATCTGGAGGGCCAGCATGTGCTCCCTCGTCTGGGGCATCGGGACCGGCTCGTTCGCGGCGATGACCAGTATGGCGCCGTCCATCAGCGCCGCCCCAGCGAGCATGTTCGTCATGAGGCTCTCGTGGCCCGGCGCGTCCACGAAACTTACCGTGCGGAGAAGCTGCGTCTCCTGACCGCAGACCGGGCACGTGGGAGAAGTCGAATACGCCTCCGGCGGGGGAGTGTGTGAGCACTTGTAGAACGCTGCGTCGGCGTAGCCGACCTTGATCGTGATTCCCCTCTTGAGCTCCTCGCTGTGGGCGCTCGCCCAGACCCCGGTGATCGACGCGACTAGGCTCGTCTTGCCATGGTCCACGTGCCCGCTGGTGCCTATGTTGCACTCAGGCTGCTTGGGGATGCGCATCGTCGGGACCGTGGACATAGTCTGGGCCATGAGGGATGATGAGAAAGTTCGGATTTTCGGGGATAGATAAAGATGCTGAGTACGCGCGGACTACTCTGAGCGGACGGCGTTGAGCTGGTAGACCTCTTCGGTCACCGTGCCTCCCCTGACCAGCTTCCTGCGCTTCTCGCCCTGGACGGAGTGCCTGAACCCGATGCCCTCGGTCATCAGGACGTGCCTCTTGCCGCTCCCCATCACGTCGCCCCTCATGGGGAACCCAGCCCTGTCGGACCCGCCCGTAAGCTTGACCTTGTAGTTCTGGCCGATCACGCTCAGGTCGATGACCTCTCCGATCTTGCGGCCCATGAAGATCTGGGCCTGTGAGTCCTTGGCCTCCAGTACCTCGGACTTGCCCGTCTTGGAATCTGAGATGACGATCTTGAATGAAGCCATCTTTCGGGAGCCTTTCGGCCAGCGTTATTAAAAGAATTGGTGTCCGTTAACCCGCACACATTCAGAATCCGTACATCATGTCCTTCGCAGACCTGATCGAAACGATCTCCTCGAGGATGGCCCCGTCCTCGGGCGTGAGCGACGCGGCGAGCTTCCCTCTGAGCATCTTCACGTCCTGGGAAGTGGGGAAGGTGAAGATGTCGTCGTTCTCCTTTATCTGGCGGCCGAGGGTCGGGCCGCGGACCGAGATTGCCACCTGCATGCCCTTGGTCGCCTCCTGGACGGGCTTCCCGTTCTCCTGGATCTGCTCCACGGTCCCGAGCTCGACGCCGACCGCGTCCATCAGCCTGACCTTGGGCTTGAGCTTCCCGCCCATGACCTCCACACCGAAGACGGCGGGGTCGTTCCTCCTGAAGAAAGATCCTGGTAGCGCCTTGATCTTTGCGGGTCCGGTCACCAGCTGAAGGGCGTTCCTCTGGTCCTCCTCCCGCTTCTTTGCGGCCCACTGTACATACCCTTCCACCGCGTCGTAGATCACATCCGAGGTGATAATCTCGGCCGCCTTTGCGTTCTCCTTGGCGTCCTGCAGGACCCTGACGTCGAAGCCGATGATGGCACCTAGGTACGGGTCGTGCTCGGCGACGGCCTCTGCCTCCACTATGTCGTTCCTCGAGATGTCGCCGATGTCCGCAGACCGGACGGGTATCTCCCTCTGGGCGAGCATCCTCAGCAGGGCCTCGAGTCCGCCGATGTTGCCCGCCTTCACCACGACCCCGTCGATGTCGGTCTTCGTGACCAGGGCCGTGAGGTCCTTCTCGGCCTCGCCCTTTATGGCCTGGAACTCCTCCTCTGTCCTGAACGATATCACGGACGTCCCCGGTATGACCCCCGCGAGGTCGGGAGAGACGAGCTTCACCCCGGCGGCCGAGTAGACTTCCTGCACGGGGGTGAACTTGTCGCGGGGGTCCCGCATCTCGTCGAGAGGCTTCGGCATGAAGAGCGCCTTGACCCTCGACTCGATCGCGCCGTCCTTCCTAACGAGGACCAGCCGGTCGCCCACAGAGAGCTTCCCTTCGGTCAGTATGATGTTGGCCGTCTCGCCTATCCCCATCTCCTCCTGGAGCTCGAGGATGATCCCCCTCGCCCTCCCGTTCTCGTCGATGGTGACCAGCTTCTCGCTCAGGAACTGCTGGGCCAGCCCGATCAGGACGGCCATTATCTCGGGCATGCCCACCCCGTACCTAGCAGAGATGGGGACGATGGAGACCTGCTTCCGGAAGTCCTTGACCCGGTAGAAGGCGTCGGAGTTGAACCCCTGCCTCGAGAGGGCGCCGACCACGTTGTAGAGCCTCTCCTCGAGCTCGTCGTTCCACTCGGGGGGCTGCTGCTTCAGCGCGCTCGCCAGCGCCCCGCTGGTGTCCTTCCTCCACCCGCGGATCATGTCGATCTTGTTGAGGGCGACCAGGAACGGGACCTTCCGCTGCTTCAGGATCTCGATGGACTCGATGGTCTGGTTCTCGAGCCCCTTCTGCACGTCGACCAGCAGGATGGCGATGTCCGCCGCCGAGCCGCCCCTCATCCTCAGGTTGGAGAATATCTCGTGGCCCGGAGTGTCGATGACGAGGAGGCCCGGTATCTTAAGCTGCGCGCCGGACTTGTCCAGGAGCGCGCCACAGATCGCTGTGAGAGTCTCCATGGGGAAGAAGCTTGCCCCGATCTCCTGGGTGATCCCTCCGGCCTCCCGCGCCTGGACCGCGGTGCCCCTGATCTTATCCAAGAATGACGTTTTGCCAGAATCTACATGACCCAGAACGACTACGACCGGCTGCCTTAGAGTCTGTGTTGGAAGGGACATGCAGAAGCAACTTGGCTGGCAAGCGCCTTACTGCCTAATATAACTTGCCGTGCGGTTCTCATTTCTCACTGAGAGAAGTACGTCTTGCTCTCCCAGTCGAAGGACTCTTTCGAGTCCGAGGCGTGGATCGCGTTGTCGAGCAGCCCTGTCGCGTAGTCTCCCCTGATGGTCCCCGGTGCCGCTTCCCAGCTCTTGGTCGAGCCGATCACCCGCCTGACGAGTGCGACCGCGTCCCTACCTTCGAGCACGACGCCGACGCTGGGGCCGCTGCTGATGAACGAGACGAGGTCCCCGAAGAAGGGCTTGTCCTTGTGGACGATGTAGAACTGGGTCGCCTTTACCTTCGAGACCGTCTGCATCCTGATCTCCACGGGCTTGAGGCCGCGCCTCTCGAACCTCCCGATTATCTCCCCCACGAGACCCCGGGCGACCGCGTCGGGCTTTACGACGATCAGCGTCCGCTCGACGGGGGGGAGTGACATTACCTGTTCTCCCTTGCCCACTTGAACTTGCGGGGGTCCCGCTTAAGCTTGCGGTCGTTCAGCTTGCACTTGTTGGAGCAGTAGCTCTTGGTCGACCCGTCGTTCAGTACCAGCATGATGCCGGAGCCGAGATGGACGTCCTTGCCGCAGAAAAAGCATTTCTTAGGTGTATACAACTCAAGTTATCGCCTGAAAGGTGTTCTTTCCGCCCTTGTGACTTGTGCATATAAACGAAGCGCCAAAGAACAGCCCGGAGGCGTTCAAACCCAGCGGAAAGATCGCGAATGGAATGCCGAAAGGGACCTTCCAAAGATGCTGAGTTTACTCCCATCGGGTCGAAGGTGGTTTTCACCAGCGCGGGGGTTAAATTCGGCCAAAGGTGAAGGACTATGGAGAACGCGGCAGAGGATTCCTGGAAAGAGGCACTCCCTTCCTATATCCTCGAGCATGGCGACGACCTGACTTTCACGAAACATCTCTGGAAGGGATGCGCGCCGCTCGAAGCAGACGTAATTCAATGCCACAAGTTCGTCTCCGCGCAACAGGCAGCCTACACTGGCGACGATGCCCCTATCATTTCGCTTGAAGTTGGAGTTTCGACAATAACAGTCCGCAGCTGGCTCCTATTGTAAAAGATGCCAAAACTCGCCCATTTTCTGAAAGCGTACCTCAAGCTAGGTCTGCCGAATGACAATCGTGTCTGGCTCACTCTGGAGCAGTCCCACGGATACGCAATCCCCGTCGGACAGTTCATCCAAATCCCGAAAGTCCTGCGAGGTTGGAAGGATGCCGAGCCGGTGTTACCACAAATCAAACCTCTTCTCGAATCCATGCCTCAATTCTCCAGACCGTACTTGTTCGGCTTCCTGTTGGGCATGATTCTTGTCGATGCTCACAAACCCAAGCAAGGTCACTCGGACAGACACATCGATTTGGTCTTGAGCAAGAAATACGAGACTAATCAGCGGATCGGAGATTTCACATGTTCTTGCGCAAACCAACTCGGTCTTCGAATGAAGAGATACAAAGACAAGCCTAAACCAAAGGACAAACCCCACGGGTTCTATCAATGGGTCTCGCAATCCTCGCCTCTTCTTGACTGGATTTTTCAGGAATGTCTAGGGCTTGAAGATGGTCAGAACACCACATACAATCTGGTGGCCATGGAATGGGCTCTAGACGCCCCTCTCGATTTCAGAGTTGGACTCATCCAAGGCATCGCAGAATCAGACGGCTCGGTCGCGGTAGCGAGCCAGACCGTGGAATTCTGGGTCCTCCCGGATTGGGAATTCGTGATAAGGCTGCTCGCGACATTTGGCTTGCGTGGTTTCCACAATCGAGAAGCGGTTTCCCTCGTCAAGACCCAAGCC
>JBEKFK010000021.1:0-17481 GCA_050013375.1 Nitrososphaerales archaeon
GTGGAGGCTACGGTTGACACGAAGTGCCTCGGGATCACGATCTGGTCCTTCATAGGGATGGTGAAGTCGAACCCCGAGATCGCGGTCAACCTGATGAAGGAGCTCGCCTCGCGCCTAAGGGTGTCCAACAAGGCGCTCGCGGAGTAGCGCCGGGGTACTCGACCCCTTCAGAGTTCGTCGAAGGAGAATAATTCCAAGACGTCCGCTGGTGCTTTCCCGTCTGGCGTCTTCCGTTCGAGTTTGAGGTTTGTTGAGTCTCGGTCTCTTCACTCGTGGACCTTTCTGGACGATGACCACTCGCCTGGCTTCTGCGGCTCGATCCCCCAGCTCACGGAGACCCGCGGAGAGATGCGCAGGTACTTCCCGGGACCGAAGATTCCGGCGTGCTCCACTATCTCGGCCTTCCCAAGAACCTTGATCCCGCGCACCACCCATGGATCCACCGAAACTTGGTCATCCACAACGAGGGAGACGAGGATGCTGCCGCGGCTGATGTTCTTCACCCTCTGTGTCTTTGGGAAGAAGGCCGCATCATGAGTCCCGACGAAGAAGTACTTCCCATCCCACTCGAAGCCCACGGGCGAGACCTCCGGCTGACCCTTGGGAGAGACGGTGGCAACCCTGGCTAGATGTTGCGTCTTGAGATAGTCGACTTCGGGTTTGGACAGCAAGTCCCTGTGTTATCTAGGGGCGTAGCTCAAAAACGTTCTCCCCTTAAGTCTTGGAACTACCGAACCCTGCGGAGTCCATCGACAAGGAGTAAGACTTACGACATACTGCGAGGTCAGAACCCATTCGGCTTCCTTCGTCCGGCTCGGGTCCGATAGCTATTATAGAAGCGCTCGGTCCTCCATCCCGAAGTCCAAATGGTCGAAAACACGGCGAGAAGAGCCCGCAGTCAGAGTGGATCAGGGCAGAGGTACTGCGCCCTCTGCAAGGAAGAGGGGAGACCAAGCGAGAGTGCGCGCGACGTCGTGACCATAAGGCCGAGAGGGGGAGGGAGGCCGATGCGGGTCTCTCTTTGTCTCTCTCACTTTGAGGGGCTGGGGAAGCCGGGGTCTCTCTACGAGCTGGTCGCCCCACCGGCTAGGGTCGTCCCCACGAAGGGCTCGGCCCGCCAGAACCTTCACGTCGAAGGGAAGAGCGAGAAGGGGGACATCAGCAGGACCCTTCGCCGGGCCGAGAGGTACAGCAAGGGACAGAGGGGCAGGCTCGGAGAGTAACCACTTCTTCGAGGCACGGCATCGCTTCGCATTGGGGATTCAACGACAGACTGACCGAAACCGGTGTGATGCAGAGTCAGTGACTGAGTCGGTGCGATAAGGACCTCCAGCGAGGGGCGCGAATCCTTAATCCCGGGCCTCGCGTGGGCCCTTCATGCGAGCAGCACAGTTCAGCAAATACGGCGGCCCGGAGGTAGTCGAGTTCAATCCGGAGGCGGTGCTGCCCAACGTCAAGGAGGGACAGGTGCTGGTGGAGGCCCACGCGGCCTCTCTCAATGCAATAGATACAATCGTAAGGGCGGGTTACATGCAGGCGATGCTCCCGCTGACCCTCCCCGTGACCGTTGCGGGGGATTTTGCTGGGGAGGTGAGAGAGGTCGGACCCGGCGTCGCTGACCTCAAACCCGGCGACCGCGTGTTCGGATTCGCCCCGGTCATAGCCGGAGGGTCGGGCGCTGCGGCGGAGGTCGTCGCAACGAACGCCATGGCGGTGGGCCGCAAGCCGGGCGCGGCCAGCTATGGGGAGGCGGCCGCCCTGCCTCTCGCCGGCGTGAGCGCCGTGCAGGCGCTGGAAGACTACATGAAGGTCGGACCGGACCAGAAGGTCCTGGTCCACGGAGGAGCGGGAGGGGTGGGCTCCTTCGCAGTCCAGTACGCGAAGCACCTAGGCTGCCACGTAGCCACCACGGTCCGCGGGTCCCAGGCGGGGTTCGCCCGAAAGATCGGCGCGGACGAAGTGATCGACTTCGAGCTCAAGGGCTTCGAGACCGTCGTCAGGGACTACGACGCCGTCCTCGACACCGTCGGCGGTGAGGTCTACAAGAGGTCGTTTGCCACGCTGAAGACGGGTGGCGTTCTCGCATCGCTGGTCCAGAACCCGCCGGACCAGGAGCTGGCGGCGAAGTTCGGTGTCAGGACCGTCGCAGTCTCCGCCCAGGTCAACGCCGGCTCGCTCAACCGCCTTGCCTCTCTCGTGGAGGGGGGAGCGCTGAAGTCCCAGCTTGACAGCGAGTACCCGTTGGAGCGGACCCGCGAGGCCTTCGCGCACTTCGAGAGTAGCCACCTGATGGGCAAGGTCGTCATCAGAATCAAGTAGCTCCTGAACGAATCGGGACGGGAGCCGGGAGCATCGAGGCTGTCCGCTGAACCCACAAGGCGCTATCTTCGTCCCGGTTCAGAAACTAGGGCTCCAGGGGCCCATTCAGCGGCGAGAGCGCGAGAAACACTTATATTGGGCATCCAATATAACGGATGTGTTAGCTATTTGCTTCAGAGCTTCGGCCCTCTCGCCTGGCTGTCGGGCCACCACCTCCCCATGAAACTATTTCTCGTCCCCTGTCAGAGGCGCGAACCCTAGTGGCATCCGAGGGAGGAGGTACGAAGAAGCAATCTGTTCCTCAGCGGACGGGCCTGATACTCGGCCTCCTCGTCATGGCTCAGTTCGCCGTGGTAGTAGACTTCTCGATCGTACAGATAGCCCTGCCCACGATCCGCACGGAGCTCGCCATGTCGCTCGGCGACCTCCAGTGGATTGTGAGCGCCTACGGCCTTACCTTCGCGGGGCTGCTCCTCCTGAGCGGACGCCTATCAGACATCTACGGCCGCAAGAGGCTCTTCCTCATCGGGCTGCTGGTATTCTGGCTCTCTTCGCTCGCTGCCGGGCTCGCGACGTCCGAGCAGGTGCTGATCGCGGCAAGGGTGGTCCAGGGCATCGGGGCCGCGATGGCGTCCGCGACCTGCCTGGCGCTCATAGTCAGGATCTTCGGGCCCCTCGGCAGGCTGAACCAGGCCCTGGGCATATTCACCGCCGTCTCTTCAGCGGGGTTCTCCGCGGGGCTCGTCCTCGGCGGGGTGCTCACCGAGGCGCTCGGGTGGAGGTGGATCTTCTTCGTGAACGTGCCCATCGGGATAGTGGCGACCGTCCTCTCCGCGCGGTACCTGCCGGACCCGGCGGGCGACAGAAGCTCCGGGCACAGCCTTGACGTGCCGGGGGCCCTCTCGGTCACCGGAGGGCTGATGCTGCTCGTCTATGGGCTCAGCGAGGTCGGGAACGGCGACACCTCCGCCGGCACGTATCTTGTCTTCCTACTCTCGGTGGTCGCCCTTGCGGCGTTCATCGGCATCGAACACCGTTCGGCCGCCCCGCTGATGCCACTGCGCTTCCTCCGGCGCAGGACGGTCTTCTTTGCCAACGCGACGGCCCTCCTGACGTTCGCGACCTCGACCGCGATGGTCTTCCTCTTGACCGCGTATCTCCAGGTGCTCCTGTCATACACACCCCTGTACGCGGCCCTGGCGATAATTCCGGGAGCCCTCATCTACTTCCTTCTTGGCGGGTTCGCCGCGCCCAGGCTGGTCAGACGCTACGGCGCGAGGCCGGTACTGGTCGTCGCCATGGCCTGTCTCGCGGTGGGAGTCCTCTCGTTCTCGAGAATCTCGCTCACCTCCGAGTACCTTTCGGTAGTCCTTCCTGCTCTGCTCCTGGCGAGCGTGGGGGGCGCCCTATCCGCCACCGCGTCGAACATCGCCGCGCTCGGTGGCGCAGAGCGAGGGGAGGAGGGCATCGCTTCAGGGCTGATCAACACCTCGAGGCAGATTGGCGGACCGATAGGCCTGGCGGTCGCGGTCAGCGTCATCGGCCTGGTGACCCACGGCGCCGGCGTTACGGCGTCCCCCGGCGAGGTCCTCACGGCGCTCAGAGACGCCTTCATCACCTGCGCGTTCTTCGCCGCTTTCGCAATGGTGTCCTCGCTCCTTCTCAAAGGGAAGCCGCGTTCCACACCCGTCGTGGCTCCCCAGAGCCCACCGCCCCTACCACCCGAGTAGGACGGTCTTTGCTGGGAAGGCTGCCGCAGACCGCCTTCTTTTTATAAGAATGCGCCGCCAAATCCGTCCATGGTGCAGTACTCGTTCGACGATTTTGCCAAGCAGTTCCCGGAGCTGTCCGCAAGGTACCTCGAGCTCGTCGAGGCGCAGCGGTCCCTCAAGGGGATAGACGCGAAGACCAGGCAGCTGATAAACATCGGAATCCAGACGGCGAACCGCAACCTCAGGGGAGTGAGGTACCACGCCTTCATGGCGAAGAAGGCGGGGGCGACGCGTGACGAAGTGCTGGGCGCCGTGGCCCTCAACCTCCATCTGCGGGGGGTGGGTGTCGTCCTAGACACCATGCCTGCGGCCATAGCCGGGTTCGAGAGCAAGAAAGCCGACCGCTAGAGTCATGGCGGCGGGCGAGGCGGCAGTAGCCCGCTAGATTTCGGTGTGGGCGACGTTCCGTCTGTTGAAGTAGGCTAGGGTCCAGTCGAAGGCGACCCCGAGCCTGTTTCGAGACGTCGAGATCAGCGAGAGGTGCACGACCCTCCAGATCACCCAGCCGAAGAAGCCGGAAGTCTTGAGCCAGTGGAGGTCGGCCACACCGGAATGCCTACCGATAGAAAGCATGAAGCCTCTGTCGCGATAGGCGAACGGAGCGACGCTCCTGCCCGCCATGAGCTCGGGGAGCGAGTCGGCGAGCCATTTTCCCTGCTGGACAGCGACGGCCGCTGTCTCGGCCAGCCGTCTCCCGGTCTTGGCGTCGATCAGGTAGGTGATGTCACCGAGCGCGAAGACCTCCGGGTGACCGGCGACCCTGAGGAATCCGTCGACCTTCACTCGTCCCCTCTCCTTCTCGACGCTCATGGACTCCACGACCTTGGCCGGCTTGACGCCTGCGGTCCAGTAGACGTTCGCAGACGGGATCAGCTCTCCCCCAGCCAATAGGACGCCGTCCTTGTTCACCTCGACGACCTTCGACGAGGTGCGGACGTCTATGCCCCGCTCCTTGAGGGCCTCCGCAGTCTTCCGGACCGGGTACTCCGAGAGGCCGGGGAGCACGCTCGGGAGGGCCTCGACGATCGAGACCTTCGGCTTCTCCGTGAACTCCGGATAGTCCTTCGCCGTCACCCTGACGAAGTCCCGCAGCGAACCCGCGAGCTCGACGCCGGTCGGCCCGGCGCCGATGACCACGAACGAGAGCAGGGCCCGGCGAGTCACCTCGTCCTTCTCGGTGGCCGCCATCTCCATGGACCCCACGATCTTGTCGTGCATCAGCTTCCCGTCGTTGATCGTCTTGAGGGAGAGCGTGTGCTCGCCCACCCCCTTCACCCCGAAGTCGTTGTTGACGGACCCTACGGCCAGCACCAGGTAGTCGTAGGCCAGCTCGCCGAAGGTCGTCTGGACCGTCTTCTTGTCCAAGTCGACAGATGTGACGTCTCCCTCCAGGAAGCGGAAACCGTGCGCCCTCGCCTGAGGACGGACCGTCTGGGCCAAGTGGTCCATGTCGATAACCCCCGTCGCGGTCTGGTAGAGCAAGGGGGTGAAGAGGTGGAAGTTCCGGTGGCTTACCAGGGTGACCTCCGCCCCTATGTCCTTCTTCAGGTGGACCGCCGTGGCCATGCCACCGAAGCCGGCCCCCACGATCAGGATCCTGGGCTTCGCCGCCCCGGGCAAGACTACAGCCATCGCCGCTGGCCTAGAAATGAGGAAATATCAATCGATTGGTGTCGTTCCTCATCGGACGAGGAGTAAAGACCCTAGAGAGAGGGCCCGGACGGTCGCTGCGCTTAAATGAACGGAGGTCCTTCTAAACTCCGTGCCCGTCTGCCCGAAGTGCCACGAACTAATCAGTGAGGAGCACTGGGAACGCCATCTCAGCCGCTGCGGGGTGCACCACAAGCACGGGCCGATGCCGCTGTTCAGCACCTCTGGTGGCACTATGGGCGCGACCCCCTACGATTCTGACCTCATACCGCCGATCGCCTATCCCTGGTGGAAGTACGGCCTCCAGGTGTGGCCGCCCCGCCGCCTAACCAGGAAGCAGAAGGTGTACCTGTTAATCTACTATGCCCTGGCGATGGGAGGCATCGGCACGATCATCGTGTTCGTTCTGGGCATCTTCGGCCTCCCGCTGTGACACGGACCAGGGGCCCCGAGGGTAGAAGAACGCTGGAGCGAGTTTAACTAACCAGGCTTCGGATGACGGAGACGAATCACGATGGGTGTGGACTATCTCTTCCTCGTGAGGCACGGCGAGACCAAGGCCAACGTCAGGGGAATCGAGGCGGGTCCGATGGACTACCCGTTGACCAAGAAGGGCGTGAAAGACGCCTCTTTCATGGCCAGGACCCTGTCGAAGACCAAGATAGACGCCGTCTACAGCAGCCCGGTCTTTCGAGCGGTCGAGACCGCGAAGATACTGGCACGCCCCCACGACCTGAAGGTGAAGACCCTGGAGGAACTGACCGAGGCCAAGATAAAGCCCCAGTTCGTCGGGAAGAAAGGGAGGCACCACATACTCACCGACCCCGAGGCCTACTCCGAGACGAACGAAGAGCTCCTCGCACGGACCGCGAGGGCGGTCGAGATCGTCCGGAAGCGAGCCGAAGGCAACGTGATCATGGTCTCACACGGCGACGTGATAACCGCGATGCTGGAGCGAGTCGTGGAGAGGAGCGCCGCCAAGAAGTACTACGTCCTCCACCCTGACCCTGCCTCGCTCAGCGTGGTCGAGGTAAAGGCGAGGCCGTTCCTGATTCTCTACAACTACCACCGCAGGCAGTTCGCCCGCTTCTGACAGCGGGTCCGGAGACAAGGGGAGCCACCGCGCTCTTGGAGGGTCTTCGTCGCTCTCGTCAGGCTTCCTCGCCGTGGCCGCCACCGACGCGGCCGTAATCGTGGCGCTTGCAGTAACTGCCAGGAGGAAGGCCGGCGCTGCCGGATTCGGCGACTAGTAGCCCCAGTACACGTTAGCCGCAGCCGTCGTCCCGTTGACGAAAGAGGGGTTGACGAAGGCCACGTCGTAGGTGGTCTGGTTGGTGACGATGGGGAGCTGGACGGCGAACGACCCGGACGTGCCCAGCCCGCTATTGTAGTACACCGTGAACCCCGGCAGGTTGCAGTCCGAGGCGCCGGCGAGAGTCCCGTTGCGCACTTCATCCCCCAGCTGATTGAGCTGGGGGCCAGGGATGACGAGGACCTGCACAGATCCCGAAGTCACGGTGTAGTTGCCCTCGAGGACCGTGGTCTGGCCGTTGACATACGCCGGGACAAAGTAGTACTTGATGCTTATCGGGTCAATGTTGAACGGCTTTACGGGTGCGACGATGTTCTGAACGACCCCGTTCTCCTGCGTGGTGGTCTTGTTGATGTTGAGGTAGGGGAATATGACGACGAAGTTCGCGGCGGTTATGATGATCACGACGAGGAAGACTGCGAGGAAGACGTTCCGCCTCCGGTGCGACCTGCGGATAGGAGGCTGGCCCGGCTCCTGCTTCTGCCGTCGGCCAGAGACCGCCCACACGACTACGATGACCAGTCCCGCGAGAATCAGGATTCCGGTGGCCAGAGATCCAACCAAGAACAACGACAGCGAGATCATCACCGACTTCGGCGCGTCCTTCAGCGTAAGGGGGGTCGAGGTCGACTTGGTGTCGAGCGTCGTGAGCAGGGAGGCCGGAGCCTGGTAGCCGGGGAGGGTGCAGCCGGTTGAAGGGGGAATGCTCGAGATTGCGATGGTCGTGGTCTCCGAACTCTCTGACGTGGCCCCGACCTGCGCGTGGGCGACCCCGATGGAAGCGAGGACCGAGAGGGAGAGAAGCGCTAACGCGACCGCCAGCAGGGCAGTCCTAGAAGATCTGTCGCTCACAGCCCAGCAAGAATGTGTCGTGGTCGTAAATAAGCGTTGAAGGTCCGGAGCGGGACGTTGCGAGAGGAGGTCAGTGGAAGGTCTCTCCTCTCTCGAGCATCGAGACGATCTGGTCGATCTTGGCCTTCCTCGCCGCCTCGCTCTTCGTGTTCTCGAGCCTGAAGAGGATAGCATAACGGTTGCTCTTCTTCAGGGTCTCGAAGGAGGCGAGCGCCTTCTTGTTCTTCCCGAGCGCCCTGTTGAAGTCCGCCGGCACCCTGGCCGTCCTCGGGGGGCTGTAGGCGCGCTCCCACCTTCCGTCCCGCTTCGCCTCCTCGACCTGCTTCAGGCCGGCCGGTCTCATCCTTCCCTCCCTGGTCAGCCTCTCCACGTGACCAACATTGATCTTCGACCAGATGCTCCTCGGTCGGCGGGGGACGAACCTGCCCAGCCAGGAGGTGCCATCGTACGGTCTGGCCTGGCCCGTGATCCACCCGTAGCAGAGCGCCGAGTCCAGCGCCTCGGCGACCGTGACCGAGGGCACTCCCGAGCCCTTCCTGAAGAGCCGAATCCAGATCCCCTTCGATCTTGTGTGGTTCTCGGCGAGCCAGCGCTCCCACTCTTCGCCCGAGGTGAACTCGGCCAAGTCGTCCACGCCCCAGAGAGGCAGGGGTCTTCTGATAAGCATCCTCCCGAGCGGGGCCGGGTCTGGGGAGACTCGCCCCATGGTACCAATTTTATAGCGGTCGAGACTCGTCACATGCATGAAGGAAGTCGTCTTGAAGCCCGTCGGCGTAGTTCACACCGACGCGACCTCCGAGGTGATCAAGAGCCGGGTCCCCGGTGTCGAATCCGTGGTCGAGGTCTTCCCCGAGTTCGAGCCCGCGCTCGAGGGCTTGGAGACCCACTCTCACATCTTCGTGCTTGGGTACTTCCACGAGCTGAGGCCCGAGCAGATCGGCCCGCTCAGGGTGAAGCCCAGGGCGCTCCTCCGGTTCGGGGTCAAGCCCGAGGACCTGCCGACCGTAGGCGTCTTCTCTCTCGACTCCCCCACGCGCCCCAACCCAATCGGACTCGCGCTTGTCCCCCTCCTCAGGCGGGAGGGGAACATGCTCCATGTCACCGGGCTCGACTTCTTCGACGGCACGCCGGTTCTGGACATCAAGCCGTACCAGGATAGCTACCGCGTGGACGACTACAGGCTGCCCGAGTGGCCCTCTAGGCTTCTGAGAGAGGCCGGGCAGTCGAAGTAGCATCAGCCACCGGGCTCCCTCACCCCAACTGCGACCGGCCTGGGTCACTCCGAGAGAATCTTGTGTATCGACTCTTCGGCGACGGGAAGTGACGGAAGGAAGACGGTTCGTCCCTCGGCAGACAGGGCGTTCTCGATGGCGTTTACGGTGGCGGGAAGCGAACCTATCCTCCCGGCCTCGCCGGCTCCCCTCGCTCCGTGAAGGTGCTGGGATTTCGTCAACCGAACCAGGACGTGTGTGAACTTCGGTGTAGCAGTCGCCGAAGGCATGGAGTAGGAGCCGCTCAGCCGACCACGCTGGTCGTATCCTATCCTTTCCTGGAGGGCTTCCCCTATCGACTGCATGATCCCGCCCTCAATCTGCGCTGTCAGCGCCGGGCGGTCGAGGATGGTCCCAAGGTCGTCGAAGGAGATGTGTCGGACGACCCTGGCGCTTCCCGTGGCACGGTCGACCTCCACCAGGGAGAGGTGACACCCCGTCGAGAAGGTGGAGGTCTCCGATCTGTAGGTCGCGTCGACGGCAGTCGCGCTCCTGAGTTCCCGGGCCGCCTCGGCTAGGTCGAGGCCGCGGCTGCTTCCGTCCTTGAATCTCTGGTGGAACATCCCCGCTGTGAAGCTGACGGAGGCAGACCGGTCGTGAGACGATTCGCCCAAGCGGACCTCTATCAGCCTGACGAGCTTCCGACAGGCCAGAATGGCTGCCGATCCGGCGTAGGTGATGCTCCTGCTCGACTGCGTCCCAGCCCCGAAGTGGCTGGTCCTTGTGTCGCCGAATCGGACCTCGACCGAGGACTTGCTCGCGTGCAGGACCTCGGATATCATCGCAGCCAGAGTACGCTCGCTGCCCTGGCCCGAGGGCGCGACGCCGACGAAGAGGAGGAGTAGCCCGCCCCTCGTGAGCTCCAGACGCACCGTCTCCTCCGACGGCGGTGCGGACTCGGAGAGGTAGAGGGAGACGCCGACGCCGCGGAGCTTTGGCCCCCTGCTTCGCGAGGCGCTCTTAATCAGTTCCCTCGTGGCCCTCGAGCTCCGGGCAGCCTCGAGGAGGGCGGCGAAGCGCAACCGCGGGATCGAGGCCCCGAGCGCGGTCTTGTGGACCGGCGAGTCGTCGGAGATCAGATTCGTCTCCCGGACCGAGAACTGGTCCAGCCCGAGCCTGCCTGCGATCTGATTCATTGTCCTCTCCAGGATGAGGGTCGCGATCGCGCCCCCTGAGCCCCTGATCGGGCCCATCATCACCTTGTTCGTGGCGACCGCTGTCACTCTGACATCCACGTCCCGGACGTCATACGGGCCTGTGCTCATCGAGACCATCTGGTCTATGGCCGTGGTGCCTCCCAAGATCTTCATCCCAGGCCGCCCGAGCGGACCCCCGGCCGCACCGGCGAAGTATGCGCCCGCATCCACGACCACGCGGTCCCGGAACCCGAGTATTTTGCCCGAGCCGTCGTATCCGACCTGAACTTCGTGGGTCTCGGCGGGCCGGTTCGTCAGCGTGACAAGCTTCTCCTCGGGAAGCGGGACCCACTTCACGTTCCTGCCGAGCACGCTGGAGACCAGGTACGAGGCCAGATCCTCAGCGTGCGGGAATATCTTGGCGCCGAAGGCCCCGCCGACCGCCGTCTGTATCACACGGACCGGCCGTGACTCCAGCGTGGACCTTACCAGGAACTGCTGGAGCTCCGAAGGGGACTGCGTGGAGGAGTACACTACGGTCTCGGAGCGCCCGCGCTCGATCACGATGCCCCTCCCTTCGAGAGGGTACGGAGACAGCCTCGAGATCTGGAAGCGAAGATTGAGCCTGTGGGGGGACCCCCTGAGGACCTGAGAAGGCCGCCCTGCCTTGGACTCCTTCTCGAGGACGATGTTGGACGAGGCCGTGGAGAGCCACTTGTCCTCATCCGCGATCGCACGCACCGGGTCCAAGACCTCGGACATCGGATCGTACCGGACGCTGAGCGAGTCCAAGCAGTCCTCCAGCTGCTGTCTCCTGGAAGCCACGACCGCCGCTACCGGCTGGCCCTGGTAGACCACCTCGGATACCGCCAGGGGGAACTCCCGCCAGACCTCCGGACTGACCAAGCCCCGGAGGTCGCGCCCTGTGAACACACCTAGCAAGCCATCCGTCTCGCTGGTCCTAGCGGCGCTGATCTCCCTGATCCTCGCATGAGCTACCGGAGAGCGGAGGAACCCTACGTGGAGTTGATCCCGAACGTTCAGGTCCTCGATGAAGGTGGCCCGTCCTGAGATTTGCGACCGGAGTTGCTTCTCGACGCGCCGTACCATCTAGGGTAGGCCTCCTTTCCAGGGGAGATTAAAATGGGCCGGGTCAGGTTATCAGGCAGGAGAGACCTAGGATGCGGTTCCTCCGGTGTAGCCTCTGGCGGATGGTAGGACGTACGGGCCCGCAGGTCAAGGTTACCCTTTCGTCGGCGATGCCGCAGTAGATGTTCAGCCCGTCCCGGCGCTTGCCGAGCATTCCGTGCCGTCCCAGGATGGTCAGGTGCTGCCAGAGGTTCGTCTGCTTTCTTCCCCGTCGCCTCGGCTTGCCACTTGCCAAATTTGTCCGTAAGGAATTGGTTCGACCGGGGTCGACCTGCGGAGGCTACTCCCTCTTCATGTACTCGCGGAGATGCTTCAGCAGGTGATGATCCTTGCTTAGAGCCGCGGTCAGCCGCTCGAGCGCCCGCGTCGTCTGCGGGTGGAGGTGGTGCTCGATTCCCTCTGCGTCTGTGTATGCGGTTGCCGAGTCGACGCCTATCATCGTCAAGAACTCCATCAGGATCTCGTGCCTCGAGACCACAGACCTGGCCACCTTCTCCCCCTTCTCCGTGAGCTTCATGCCGCGGTAGGGCTCATAGGACAGATAGCCGCCGTTGGCCAGATGCTTCACCATACTGGAGACGCTCGGAGCGCCGACTCCCAGTCTTTCGGCGATGTCGAGGGTGGTCGCATAGCCATTCTCTTGGACCAGGCGGTAGATCGCTTCGAGGTAATCCTCCGACCTCTGCGTCTCCCCTCTGACCTGCACCGTTCTCGCCAAGGCGCTCCGGAGGAGCGGTGGTGTTGAGTGCATAAAAGTATTGTGAGCGACCTCCAAAGTTTTGAAGGGTCGAGAAATATTAGATGCGTCTAAGTTTAAATAGCATGTGGTTCGCCTACAATCTGAAAATGAGCGCGAGCTCCGACAGAAGTCTCAGACCACCTGAGCAGGTGCAGGAGGTGGAGGTCACTGAGCGCCAGAGGAGCCACCCGAGGATCACTCTTCGCGACTTCTTCTTGTATCTTGGCCCGACCCTGATAGTTAGCCTGGCCTACATAGACCCGGGCAACTTCGGGACGGACATAGCGGGGGGCTCGCAGTACAACTACGGCCTGATCTGGGCGGTCTGGATGGCGAGCGTCTTCGCAATGACCCTCCAGTACCTCTCCGGGAAGCTCGGGATCGCCACTGGTACTGGCCTTGCGCAGCTGATCAAAGGCTCGCTGAAGACCAGGTCGAGGGTAATCTCGTACTGGCTCGCGGCCGAGGTCGCGATAGGCGCGACCGACCTGGCGGAATATCTTGGAACGGTCATAGCCCTGAACATACTCTTCAACATCCCGCTACTCTATGCGAGCATTTTCGGCGCCCTGGACGTCATCATCCTTCTGGCCCTGACGAGCAACCGCTTCCGGGTGATAGAGTACTTCTTCATGGTCTTCGTCTCGGTGATTGCGATAGGGTTCCTCTACGAGCTTCTTCTGTTGAACCCGTCCGTCCAGCAGATCGCGATCCACTCGGTAACGCCGGACATCTCCAGCGGCACCCTGCTGATCGTCGTCGGGATAGTCGGCGCCACGGTCATGCCCCACGTCCTCTGGCTCCACTCCTCTCTGACCTCGACCAAGATGACTAGGTGGGGAATCAAGAAGGACGACCACGTCTCGAAGAGGAAGTTCCTCAAGCTGCACCAGCGAGAGACCGTGGTCATCCTCTCGATCGCCGGCTGCGTGAACGTCGCGATCCTCGTGATGGGAGCCGCCGCGTTCTACAGGTACGGATACACGAACATCCAGCAGATCAGCCAGGCCTATGACATTCTCGGGCCACTGTTCGGCCACTACGCCGACAAGATCTTCGCCATCACCCTCCTCGCTTCTGGGATAGCTTCGTCGGTGGTCGGGACGCTCGCAGGGCAGGAAGTCATGACGGCGATGATCGGGGCCAAGCTCAACCCGTATCTGAGGCGTATAGTCACCCGGGGAATCAACGTCTTCCCCACGACCGCGTGCATCCTCTTGGGCATCAGCCCGCTGGCGCTGCTCTTCTACAGCCAGGTCTTCTTGAGCGTCCTAATCCCCCTACCGATGCTCCCGCTGATCTACTACACCGCCAAGAGGAGCGTGATGGGCCCGTACGTGAACACGCGCGCGATGACGATCGCCGCACTCATAGTCGGGGGAGCGATAGTGCTGCTGAACATCGCGCTGATCTACTCGAGCATCTGAAGCGGTAAGCCTTCGACCCGGACGCGGGTGGAGCTCCTGCGTCGACCCGTCCTGATGCCCTAACCCCGCGTTCGGGACCTGCTAACCGAACGGTGTCGATAAGTCGAATCATCAGCGCTTAACGGTGGACATGTGTCCCGGAGGACTCGCACGGAGAGGTGAACGGGTGCTACGCAGTGTCGCTGTCTTCTTGGCGCTCAACAGCCAACAGTTGAGTAGGGCAGGGAGGAGCGACGGGTAGCAGAGGTTAGGCGTCTAGGTCCGAGCCCTTATCGTCAGTCTTCCCGATTCCCAGGGCTTCATGACGAGGTCCCATGCCGTCACAACTTCATCTCTGTTCTTGATCGCGAGACACGGACCCCAGTCGCCTGTCCTAAGGACGGCTGCGTGAAGGCTCATCCGCCCGCCCACCTCGATTGGAGTCATCTTGTCCAGCTCTCCTATCTTGGCGTCGAGCACGTCGGTCTTCGAGCCTTCGCGGATGCGATCGAGCGAGGTCGGACCGAAGACGCGGTCGATAATGCTCCGGTCAGAGATGTACTTGCGCTGACCGGAGATGAAGACAGTCCGGTGCGTGAGGCGGAACATCGCCGAGAGGGCGTCCCGGATGGAGGACTTGCTGGCCATCGAGAATATCGGGCTGGAGACCTCGCCGACGAGCATGTCAGACTTGATCTGCCCCGTCTTGTACAGACCCATTATGTCCACGAGGCTCAAGAGGATGGTGCGCGGCTCGCCCCTCACAGTCCCGTTTACAAGTGAAAAGCCAAGTTTCCGCTTCTCGAAAGCTTCGAGCAGCTTCTCGACGTCGTCGTCGAGCCCGAAGGAGTCGAGCTTCTCGGCGCCGCGCTCGCAGGGCCCGTCGAGGAAGTCGTCGAAGTCAACGGGGGACAGATTCATGAGCTTGGGCAGGCTCGAGTAACCGAAGACAGCCCTCCGACTCGTGAGACCCTCGGAGAGCGGGACCGCCGCCACGTCCTCCATTCGGAGCAGGTACAGCACGCTCAGGAGGGAGTAGGATGGCTTTATGGTCGGATATCTCCGCTCTAGAAGACGGGGGAATGCGGAGCCTATCCTCATACTAACGTGTGGGGTCGCGACTTGGAGTAGTTAACCGGTCAGTATCAATCCAAACCAATTGCAATTACCCATAGCTCGGCGAATACGGCCGCGGAAGCCCCAGACCCCTGTTCTGGGTTGGAATCGCCCAATCCGGTCGATAGCAGGCTATTCCTGGCGGATAAAGAGCCGTTTTTGGGCTGTCTTGGACGATCTGCCACGGCACCGGCTCAGGTCCAGCGAGCTAGCGGCGGCGACCGCGACTTGTGCCCTTCCGAGGACCTCGGGTTTGCGCCCCTAGACGCTCTGGTACATCGATCCCATCAGACCGGAGAGGTCGTCCTCGAGCTGGGCGAATGACTCGCTGGAAGAGAGGTGCGCCTGCAGGAAGACGTTCCCGTCCGTGCAGACTCCGTTGACCACGGCTATGCCGTCTACGTCCTCTCCGTAGGCGTAGCAGCTGCCATACTGCTCATAGCTGGCGAGCACGCTCGTGACGTCGGTGTACCCCGCCAGCCCCTTCACGTTCGAGGTGAGGACCCCGTAGTATGACTGGCTGGCGTTGACCGAGTCGAAGACCGCGACGGTCACGTTCGCCGAGGCCTGCCCCTGGTCCCCGTTGAGTATCGCGTCCTCCGCGCCCTGCTCCCCGGGATAGGCGGCCTTCAGGGCGGCGGTGGAAGTGGTCACGTACCCGGCCGGGTTCTGCTGGGTCGCCGACTGGATGACCGAGGAGGCGGCCACTTCGTAGGTAGTGCTCGTGGTCTGGGTGTAGGTTGGGCCGGGGGTGGTGGTGTTGGACTCCAGTGCGTAGATCGCGAGGATCGCGACGAGGACTACGGCTATCACCCAGGCGATGTTGCCCTTCTTGAGGTAACTGCCGGCTGAGGTCCGGCTATCAGGTTGGTCGACGTTCATCTAGAAGGGTTCGGTCCGGCGCGAGTTTTCCCGATTTATATACCCGACCGTCGCGAACCCATCGAATCTCATGACAGTCAAGACAGTCGTGCACTTCGAAATCCCCGCGGACGACGTCGGCCGTCTCAGCACGTTCTACAAGGACGTCTTCGGCTGGAAGTTCGACCTTGCTCCGATGCCGGAGATGGAGTACTGGCTGATCACCACCGGGCCCGAGGGGAAGAGTGTGCGCGGCGGGATGTTCAAGAAGATGCACCCCCGGGACAGCCCTCGGAACTTCATCGCCGTCGAGGGGATAGACTCGGTCATCGCCGCCTTCAAGAAGGCGGGAGGAAAGCAGCTCGTCGAGAAGATGGAGGTCCCGGGTGTTGGGTTCACCTTCATCGGGTCCGATCCTGAGGGCAACGTGATAGGCCTCCACGAGCCTCACCGCGGCGCCGCGCGGACGCGGCCCGCACCCAAGGGACGCACCAAGCGGAAGTAGGCCTCGCCAGAGCAGGCCGTGACCGGATCCTGATGGAACGCGGTGCCGGTGCGCGATGAACAGACTTGGACCCGAGGACTACCAGAGCAACAGGCACATCCGGAAGATAATGCGCCTTGCCAAGGCGTCCAGGGGCGACGTCTTCTTCGACCTGGGCTGCGGCATGGGCAAGCTCTGCGTCGTCGCCGTGAAGGAGTTCGGCGTGACGAAGGCCGTGGGGATCGAGATGCACAGGGGCCGCGCGTCCAAGGCTGCCCGGTACGTCCGAGACCAGGGGCTCTCCGATCGCATCGAGATATGGAACGAGGATTACATGGAGTCCGACCTCAGCGATGCGACCATTCTGTACTGCGGTCACAACGAGACTGAGGAGGACGTGCCGCACTTCGAGGACGCCCTGGGCCGTGGGAGCAGGTTCGTCTCCCTGTTCCTGCCGTTCGTGGGCGTGGTGCCGGACGCGGTCGACTACCCCTTCTACCTCATGAGGCTGCCGTTCAAGAAGACGCGTGACGGGTCGCGCTGGGCTTCTGCGGTGCTCACGAAGAAGGCTGGGTCGGAGGAGCTGTACCAAGAGCTCGACACCGACCGGGAGTATCGCTATGACAAGCGCCTGATGGGACGCCTCATGAAAGACAGGTTCGGCAGGGTCTGACCCGGGGCGCCACTGCGGGGTCCAGAAGGTGGCTTACTTTGCGAGGGACTCGGAGAGATCCGAGAGCCACCTCCTGGCGGTCTCGATATCTGCCTCCGTTAGCTGGTGTCCGGCCTCGTGCCAGTTCAGCGTCACCTCGGCCTTGGCCCTCCGGAAGATCTCGGCGAGCGCATCGGGCTGGTCCCTGGGGACGACGATGTCTCCGGTCCCCGCCTCGATCAGGACGCGGACGCCTGAAAGGTCGGGCACGTTCTTCATGGTGAATGGGACCATCGGCCTGAAGAGGACCGCCCCGGCGAGGAGCCTGGGCCGTAGCAGCAGGAGGCTCGCGGCTATGTTCGCGCCGTTCGAGTAGCCCACGGCCACCACCTTCTTGCCGAAGCCGCGCTTGGTCGAAGTCTTCTCGACGAAGTTCGCGAGCTCTTCGGTCCGGTTGGCCAGGTCGTTGAGGTCGAAGACCCCTTCGGCGAGTCGCCGGAAGAACCTCGGCATCCCGTTCTCCAGGACCTTCCCCCTCGGGCTGAGAAGGGCGGCGCCCGGGAGGAGCTGGCTTCCAAGGCCCAGGAGGTCGTTCTCGTTGCCGCCCGTCCCGTGGAGGAGGAGGAGCGTGATCGGGCCGCCGTTGACCGAGGGCACGAACCGGTGGACGAAGCCACTCGACTCGGACTCTGGAGTTGACAAACCGAGTCTCCCGATCAGCTGGATTGCGTTAAGGCTTCCGGCCGATTGGGCGTTGGTGGG
>JBEKFK010000022.1:0-17142 GCA_050013375.1 Nitrososphaerales archaeon
CGCGCACCAGCAGCTTGACCGTCGCCGTCGGGAGCCTCTTGATGCCCGTGACGACCTCCAGTCCCTCCAACTCGACGAGCTCGTTCTTCTCGGCGCTGCCGCCGCCCATGATCTGGACAGCTATCTGGTAGAGATCGGAGTCGGTAACGCTGGATCCCCTGTCGCCCATCTCCTTGACCCTCCCTACGATGAGCCTCAGACTCTCCTCCTTGGGCTTGAGCCCCATCCCGCGCAGCTGCGCCGAGATGCCATGGCGGCCCGCGTGCTTCCCGGCCTGTAGCCACCTTGTCCTGCCGACCATCGACGGGTCGAAGGGCTCGAAGGTAGAGGGGTTGTTCAGAACCCCGTCCGTGTGTATCCCAGACTCGTGGCCGAACGCGTTGTCCCCGATTATCGCCTTGTTGGGCTGTATCGGCACGCCGGTGATCTTGTTGACGAGCCGCGAGGTCTCATAGAGCAGCTGATAGTTGGTGTTCGTCGGGAGCGCGTAGAGGTTGTTGCAGGCCATCACGAACTCCTCCAGCGAGGTGTTGCCGGACCGCTCTCCTATGCCGTTGATGGTCACGTGGACCTGGTCGGCACCCGCGAGGACGCCGGCCAGGCTGTTAGCCACCGCCAGCCCGTAGTCGTTGTGGCAGTGCATGCTGATCATGATGTCGGAGACCGACCTGGCGGCCCTGACGTAGTCGGCCATCAGCTGCGGCGTCGCTATTCCTACCGTGTCTGGGATGTCGAAGCGGTCCGCGCCGGCGTCCGAGACCGCCTTCACGACCTCCTTGAAGAACCCGATGTCCGTCCTCGTGGCATCCATCGCCGAGAACTCGACCTTCACCCCGAAGCTCTTCGCGTACCTCACGGCCTCGGTGGACTGCTCGATCATGCGCTCCCTGGTGATGTGCATCTGGTGCTGGAGGTGTATGTCCGAGGAGGAGAGGAAGACGTGAATCCCGTTTATCCCGCACCCGATGGCGGTGTCGATGTCGGACTTCTCCGCGCGCGCCAGGCCGCACACCTCCGCCCTCAGGCCCGACTTCACTATCCAGCGGATCGCCTCCTGCTCGCCCTTCGAGGTTATGGGGAAGCCCGCCTCTATCACGTCGACGCCCAACCTGTCCAGAGCTTGGGCGATCTCGAGCTTCTCCTGCGGCGTAAGGGAGACGCCCGGGGTCTGCTCGCCGTCCCTCAGCGTGGTATCGAAGACCCTGATCAGGCGGCCGGAGGTCACGTCTGGACCTCCTTGGGCAGGGCCGCGACGCCGGTCCTCGCTATGTCGAGGACGCTGGCGTTGAGACCGGCTACGAAGTCGTCGATCTGTTTGGCGCTCCCTACGACCTCGACCACGGCCGAGCGCTGGGATGAGTCGACTATGCGGCACGACTGCATCTTCTGTATGTCGGCAATCGACATCTTGTCGGTGTTGATCCTGACGAGGGCGAGCTCCCTGGCCGTGACCTCCTCCGGGCTATAGGTGTGGGCCTCGAGGACGTCTATCACCTTCATCAGCTGCCTTGCCACGTGCTCCACGGCCGCGTCATCGCCCTCCAGAGTTATCGTGATTCGGACGTCTTCACCCCCGTTGGTCTCGCCGCATGTGAGTCCGTCGATGTTCAGGCGCATCAGCCTCACCAGGTGGACCACCCTGAAGAGGGCCCCCGGCTTGTTCTCGACCAGGGCCGAGAGGACCTTCGAGGCCTTCAGAAGATCGACATCTCCTTCGAGGTCCCGTAGACCGTTTCCTTGATGCTCTTGCCAGGGGGCATGAACGGGAAGACGTCGTCTTCGTGCGAGACCGGCACCTCTATGAGGGTCGGCGAGTCGCCCCTGACCCCCTCTCTCAGCGCCTTTCCGAACTCATCGAGCGAGCCGACGCGCGTGCCCTGAACGCCGTAGGACTCGGCCAACTTCACGAAGTCCGGCAGGTTCTGGAACTTGATGCCGATGTAGCGGCGGTTGTATATCAGCCGCTGCCACTGCTCGACCATCCCAAGGCTCCTGTCGTTCATCACAATCGCCACCACGGGCACCTTCTCCTCGACGGCCGTCGCCAGCGCCTGCTCGGTCATCACGAAGCTCCCGTCACCGTCGAAGTCCACGACGGGGACGCTGGGCATGGCAAACTTCGCGCCGATGGCCGCGGGCAGACCGAAGCCCATCGTCCCCAGGCCCGTGGAAGTCACCCATGTCCTCGGTCGGATGACGCGGTAATGGATCTCGCACCACATCTGGTGTCTCCCGACCCCGGTCGTGAGTATCGCCTCTGGGGGCAGGATGTCTCTCATCAGCTTGACGATCCTGGGTCCTGACAGTTCCGCGTAGGAGTCCTTGTAGGCAGGGATGCCCTTCATCTCCTCCCGGATCTGGCTCAGGCGCGCAAGCCACGCGTTGTCGTCGGTCCTCTTCGACATCCGCCTCACCAGCGCGTCGAAGAGCATGCCGAGCGCGCGGCCCGCATCCCCGAGGATGCTGAGCGTGACGAGCTTGTTCTTGTTGAATTCGGTCGGGTCCGCGTCTATGTGGATGATCTTGGAGTCTGCTGCGAACTCGCTGAAGGTCCCGGTCGACCGGTCGGAGAACCTTACGCCCACGGCGAGGAGGACGTCGCACTCGCCCACGAGCTTGTTCGCCTCCGCCCTTCCGTGCATGCCGATGGGTCCGACGGAGAGGGGGTGGTCCTCTGGGAACGTGCCCTTTCCCTGGAGGGTAGTGATGACCGGGGCCACGAGCAGCTCGGCTATCGCCTTGAACTGGAGCGAGGCGTCGGCTATCCGGATCCCTCCTCCCCCGAAGAGCAGGGGCCTGTCGGCCTTGACCAGCATGTCGGCCGCCCTCTCGATGTCCTGGTAGTCGATCGTGGCGCTGGGCCTGTACCCTCTGATCTCGATCGACTCCGGGAAGGTGATCTCCGCCTCCTCCTGCTGCACGTCCTTCGGGATGTCCAGGAGGACAGGGCCCGGCCTCCCCGTCTGCGCTATGTAGAAGCTCTTCTTCACCGCCGAAGGTATCTCGGCCGCCGAGAGGGGTTGGAGGGTGTACTTCGTGATTGGGGTAAGCACCCCGACGACATCGGTCTCCTGGAAGCCGCTCTTGCCCGTCATGCTCTTGGCGACCTGCCCCGTTATCGCTACGACCGGCGACGAGTCGGCGAAGGCCGTCGCTATCCCGGTGACCAGGTTGGTCGCTCCAGGGCCGGAGGTGGCTGCGCAGACGCCGGCCTTCCTGGCGACCCTGCCGTACGCGTCCGCCATGTGGGCACCGAGCTGTTCGTGCCTCACTAGCACGTGCTTGATCTTGGAGTCCCAGAGTGCATCATAGAAGGGTAGGTTGGCCCCTCCGGGCATGCCGAAGATGTACTCTACCTTCTCCTTCTCAAGGGCCTCCACGGTGGCCCGCGCGCCAGACATTTTTTCAGGCATTGTAATCATCACTCATTTTTAGAAATCCCTCGCTTGAGCTCTAGAGCGAGAGACTCTAGAGTAAAACAATCAACGCTACTTGTGCAAGAACTTCCGTTGTCGTAGCGTTGCCGCTTTGCATTGTCACAAGGTAGTCGGGAGATATATTTAAGAATTAACAGGCATGAAAAGTAATCGGCGAAGGTTCAGGGGGCACTCAGGCCCTCTCATGGGGCACACTTAAATATAACGGCCTTATAGACCGGTCCGAAGACAAATGATCAACCCCTATGAGATGATATCCAAGAGCGCCCTGCCTGCATTCAGGGCGATGGTCTCGAAGAGGCTCACGGACAATTACGATTTGACCCAACAGGAGGTCGCCATGAGGCTGGGCGTGACCCAGGCCTCGATTAGCAACTATGCGAGGAAGGCCCGCGGCATGATGCTGAACCTCGAGATCGACCCTAACCTGGCGAAGGCCGCCGACCAGGTCGCGCAGGTCCTCTCCTCGGAGACCCCGAACCAGACCGAGGCACTCAGGATGATGACGGAAGTCTGTGACTACATCAGGTTCAACCACGTCATGTGCCACCTGCACGAGGACCTCGAGCCGGGGTTCAGGACCGAGGGGTGCTATGCGTGTGTGGGCGGACTCCCCATAGACAGCAGCCAGATAAGGCTGAAGGCCCGCGCCCTAGGATAAGAGCGATTTGGAAAGAAAGCCAGAGTGGCTCACCGTACTCCCCTCTGGAAGCGAGAACTACGCTAAGCTGAAGGGCCTCTTCGAGAACCTGAACCTCCACACGGTCTGCCAGGAGGCCCACTGCCCGAACGTGGGCGAGTGCTGGGGAGGGGGCACCGCCACCCTGATGCTCATGGGGGACATGTGCTCCAGGGCGTGCAGGTTCTGCATGGTCACCCCCGGCAGGCCGGCCTCTCCGCTCGACGAGCTCGAGCCTGACAACGTGGCCTTCGCTCTTTCACAGATGGAACTCAACTACGTGGTCCTGACGTCGGTGGACAGGGATGACATCCCCGACGGCGGCGCCGCGCACTTCGCGCGGACGATCCGCAAGATCCGGGAGAGAAGCCCCGGGATGATGGTGGAGGTGCTCGTGCCCGACTTCCAGAACGACGTGGACGCGATCAGGACCGTGGTCGAGGCGCGTCCGGACGTAATCGCCCACAACATCGAGACGACACTCTTCCTCAGCGACCGGGTGAGGGACCCCCGGGCCAACTACTGGCAGTCGCTCTCGGTCCTAAGGACGGTCAAGAAGCTGGACCGCAGGATGTTCACAAAGTCCTCGATAATGGTCGGGCTCGGGGAGAGGGAGGAGGAGATGAGGTTGGCGATGTCGCACCTCAGGGCCGCCGGCGTGGACTTCCTCACTGTGGGCCAGTACCTCAGGCCCTCGAAGAGGCACCTTCCCGTCAGGGAGTACGTGACCCCCGAGACATTCGAGGCCTACCGGAAGATGGGGGAGGAGATGGGCTTCAGGTACGTCGCCTCCGGCCCGCTGGTGAGGAGCAGCTACAGGGCGGGCGAGTTCTTCGTCCGCTCGATCGTCCTCAAAGACAAGACAATCAGCGAAGTCCAGCGGTGATTTTGGAAAGTCTTATGAGCGCGAAGCCGCTCACTTTCCTAGGTTTCATATCCGCATGGAGATGCTGCAAATCCTCAGGGCGGACGGCGAATACAACTCCAAGCTGGAGCCGAATCTCCGTGTGGAGGACCTCCGGAAGATGTACAGGCAGATGCTCATGGTCAGACGTTTCAACGAGAGGATGCTGCTGCTCCAGAGGCAGGGAAGGATCGGGTTCTTCATCGAGTCGAACGGACAGGAGGCCTGCCAGATCGGGAGTGCGCTTCCCCTCACGCAGGCCGACTGGGTCTACGGGGGCTACCGTGACCCTGGCATCAGCCTGATGAGGGGCGTCCCTCTCAAGCTGCTCGTCGACCAGCTCATGGGGAACTCGGACGACCCGAACAAGGGGAGGCAGATGGGCGTTCACTGGGGCTACAAGGACTGGAACATAGTCAGTCTGTCGAGTCCGGTGGCTTGCCGGCTCTCCCAGGCCGTCGGGACCGCGTACGCGGCCAAGATCAAGAAGGACAACATGGTCTGTCTGACGAGCTTCGGCGACGGCGCGACATCCCAGGGAGAGTTCCACTCGGCGATGAACTTCGCGGGCGTCTTCAAGGTCCCGGTCATATTCTTCTGTGAGAACAACCAGTACGCGATCTCACTGCCCATGAGGCGTCAGACGGCGAGCGAGAACATCGCGGTCAAGGCAGATGCCTACGGCTTCGAGGGTGTGCTCGTGGACGGGAACGACGTGCTGGCCGTCTACATGGCCACGAAGGCTGCGGTCGACAAGGCCAGGTCCGGCGGCGGCGCGACCCTGATCGAGGCTGTCACCTACCGGGTCGGAGGCCATTCATCCTCGGACGACCCGACCAAGTACAGGAACGCCGAGGAGCTGGAACTCTGGAGATCGAGGGACCCGATCAAGCGGTTCAGGGTCTACCTCATGAAGAAGGGCCTGCTCACCTCGCAGGAGGACAGGAAGGTTCAGGACGAGGTCGACTCGGAGCTGGTCGCGACGATCAAGGCGAGCGAGAAGGTCCCGCACCCGACCCTGCTCTCGATGTTCACCGACGTCTATGCGGAGATGCCGTGGCACATCAGGGAGGAGGCCGACGAGCTCATGCAGGAGGGAAGATAGGTGGCCACGCAGACCATCGTCCAGTCGGTAAACCAGACCCTTCGGGATGAGATGCGTCGGAACCCAAACATGGTCATCCTTGGCGAGGATGTCGGGAGGGACGGAGGGGTCTTTCGGGCGACCGAGGGTCTCCTGGACGAATTCGGCGGGGAGAGAGTCGTCGACACGCCCCTGGCGGAGGACGCAATAGTCGGGATGGCGATAGGGATGGCCCTCTACGGGCTACAGCCGGTGGTTGAGATTCAGTTCATGGACTTCATCTATCCCGCATTCAACGAGATAGTCAGCGAGCTGGCGAAGCTGAGGTACCGGTCGGGGGGACAGTACCAGGCCCGCGTCGTGATCCGCACGCCCTACGGCGGAGGGGTCAAGGGCGGCCACTACCACTCACAGAGCACCGAGGCCTACTTCATCCACACTCCGGGGCTCGTGGTCCTGGCGCCGTCGACGCCCTACGACACCAAGGGCCTTCTGATATCGGCGATGAGGTCTCCGGACCCGGTGATATTCCTCGAGCCGAAGCGGATCTACAGGACGGTGAAGGAGGAGGTCCCCTCCGAGGAGTACACGATTCCGATCGGCAAGGCGAAGGTCGTCCAGGAAGGAAGCGACCTCACCCTGGTGAGCTGGGGGGCGATGGTCCAGACGTGCAGGGACGCCGCCTCGCTCGCCGCAAAGGAGGGCGTAAGCGTCGAGCTCGTCGACCTTCGTTCGCTCCTCCCATTCGACATCGAGACGGTGATCAAGTCGGTCACGAAGACCGGGAGGCTGGTGATAGCGCACGAGGCGACCAAGATCGCCGGATTCGGGGCCGAGATAGCAGCGCAGGTCAGCGAGAGGGCAATCGACACGCTGGAGGCACCGATCCTGAGGGTCGCAGGATACGACACGCCCTTCCCCTATGCCCTGGAGAACGTCTACCTGGCATCACCAGAAAGGATACTTAGAGCCGTAAGGAAGGCTTTGAGCTACTGAGACTTCATTGTTTCAATACGAGCTCAAGCTTCCGGACATTGGCGAAGGCGTTGCCGAAGGAGAGATCCTCAAGTGGCTCGTGAAGGAGGGCGAGGTCGTAAAGGAGGACCAGTCGCTCGTCGAGGTCATGACGGACAAGGTAAACGTCCAGATCCCTTCCCCGAAGGACGGGAAGGTCTCGAGGCTCCTGGTCAAGGAGGGTGAGATCGTGAAGGTCGGACACGGAATCCTCCTGATAGAGGTCGAGGGGTCTACCCAGGACTCCCCGCTGCCGGCCGAACCCGAACCGCAGGCAGCACCAGCTCCAACTGCGCAGCCATCGAGGCCACAGACGGCCCTTGACAGAGTGCTCGCGACCCCGGCGACACGAAAGCTGGCCAGGGAGCTTGGAGTGGATCTCACAACGGTGATCGGGACGGGACCGGCGGGCCGCGTGACCGACGACGACGTGAGGGGCAGAAAGCCCTCGCCCGTGGCCCAATCGTCCGCCGCGCCCGCTCCTTCCGGCGGGGAGGAGCGCATCCAGCTCAGGGGGGTGAGGAAGGTCATCGCGGAGAGGATGGCGAAATCGTTCCACACGATGGCGCTGGTCACGCTCGTGGACGAGGTCGATATGACCGAGCTCGTGCTCCTGAAGGAGGCGTTCAAGGGGAGCGCCGAGAAGAAGGGGGTCAAGCTCACCTTCCTGCCTTTCATCATCAAGGCGGTGATTCCCGCGCTCAGGGAGTTCCCCTACGCCAACTCGACCCTGGACGAGAAGAACGGCGAGATAGTCCTGAAGAAGCGCTACAACCTCGGGATCGCGGCCGATACGCCGAACGGTCTCATGGTCCCGGTCCTGAAGGACGTCGACCGGAAGGACATCTTCGAGCTCTCGGCGGAGATAGAGAAGCTCGCCTCGAGGGCCAGGTCAGGCGAGCTGGGGCTCGAGGAGGTCCAGGGCTCGACGTTCACGATCACGAACCTGGGGTCCATCGGAGGGCTCTTTGCGACCCCGATAGTCAACTACCCCGAGGCAGCGATTCTAGGGACGCATAGGATCTCGAAGAGGCCGGTGGTAAGAGACGGGAGGATCGAGGTCAGGGACATGATGTACCTCTCGCTCAGTTTCGACCACAGGGTAATCGACGGGGCCTACGGTGCGAGGTTCATGAACAGGATAATCGAGATCATACAGGACCCGAAGAAGATACTCTCCGAGATACTCTGAGCTCAGGCCTGGACGAGGGTCTCTGTACTTCTGACGCCGCGCGCCGAGTTGATCTGGCTCGTCAGCTTCCTGATCTCGGGGTAGCCCGAGGCCTCGATGAACGCGACCATGTCGTACCTCCCGTAGGCGATGAAGACCTTCCTCACACCCTTCAGAGACTTGACCTTATCGTGGACCGGATCGGTCTGCAACGGCACCGTCTTGATCAGGATGCACGCGTTGAGGGTCATGTCAGGACAACTCCACTTCAGGCAGGGTCTCGGTGAAGACTACCCCCGACAGCCTGTTCGCCTGCAGGATTGCGTGGGCCAGGGCCTTGCCGTTGGCGGCCTCGAAATCGGCGACGATGTCGTAGCGACCGAGCACCGAGAAGGCGCTCTTGACCTGAGGAATCTGCTTCAGATTGTCTGCGACTTCGTCGAACTTTCCCCGCTCCGCCCTGATGAGGACACATGCGGAAATCAAGCCAATCGGGCATTGCCCCGTGGCCTAGCTAATAAACGGTTCCCGAAGCGACGGGCGTGATCCGGGGACTCGCGCCGGGAATAGGTTCAAATTCGCGGCCGTCACCCATTGCGGTCGGATTATACATGTCAGCGTCATCGAGCGCACTTGAGAGGACGGAGGAGGGCCAGGACCGACGGGCGAGCCCACTGCGCGTCTCCGCCGGCGGGCCCGTTGTGGCGTACGCGCTCTCCCATGAGACCTACACCGTGCCCGAGCTCGTCGACTACGGGGCCGCGGCGGAGAGAGCCGGCTTCAGGATGGCCTGGACGAGCGACCACTTCCAGCCTTGGCAGCACAACCAGGGCCACTCGGGGCTGGCCTGGGTCACCCTCGCGGCACTGACCCAGCGGACGACCCGTCTCGCGTTCGGCACCGGCGTGACGTGCCCGACGTTCCGCTACCTCCCGGCGATAGTGGCCGAGGCGTGGGCCTCGCTCAGCCATCTGGCCCCCGGCCGCGTCTTCCTCGGGTTGGGCACCGGCGAGAACCTGAACGAGGGGGCCTCAGGAGGCGGCTGGGGCGACTACCATGAGCGCTCGGAGCGGCTCGTCGAGGCCATCAAGATCATACGGGCGCTGTGGACCGGTGAGCGTGTGAAGTTCAGGGGGAAGTACTGGGATGTCGACGCGAGGCTCTACGACAGACCGGCGTCGCCCATCCCCATCTACATAGCGGCGGGCGGGCCGAAGAGCGCGCGGATGGCGGGCCTCTATGGGGACGGGCTCATCGCGGAAGGAGGGCCGCTGGGCTCCAACCCCCTCTACAGGGCCGCCTGGGAGGAGGGCGCCCGCGAGTCAGGAAAGGACCCGGCGGCACTCCCCATAATCGTGGAGCTCTACGCGGTCTACGGGGGGGAGAAGGAAGCGAGGCAGAGCGCGGACCTCTGGCACTTCACTCCCCAGGCCTGGAAGCACGGCTACTTCGACGAGGTCGACCCCCTCCGCATACAGAAGAAGGCGGAGCGCGAGATTCCGCTCGAGGCGGTCTACAAGGAATGGCCGGTGGGCACGGACCCCGAGGTCCACCTGAAGGCGATCCGGGAGACCGCCGCCAAGGGCGCAACCCACGTGATACTCACCACCGCGACCCCGAATCAGAGAGAGGTAATCGACTTCTTCGGAAGCAGGGTGCTCCCCCACGTCGGGGGCCAGACCCGTTCGACAGGCCTATGAGCGAGGCCGCGCTCGTCCGAGCCAGGCTCCGGGTGCGGCTCGGCTAGGCCGCTGAAGACGGCTGTAGGATGGTCCGGGGAGGGGTCGGGATTCCCCGAAGGAGGAGCGCGCCGGGCCGAGATTGTAACGGGCCGCCCTCAGGTTATCTCTTCGCCGGGCCACATTATCCCGCGGAGCTTCTTGCCGACCTTCTCTATCTGGTGCGCGTCGAGTTCCTTCATGTACTTGTCGAAGGCCTGCGGACCCTCCTTCTCGTAGGCACCGACCCATTCCTTTGCGAAGGTCCCGTCCTGGATCTGCTTCAGGACCTTCTTCATGTTCTTCTTCACGTTCTGGTCTATCGCGACCTTGCCCCTGGTGAGCCCACCGTACCTCGCAGTCTCGCTGACCCTCCGATACATCCCCGCGATGCCGTACCTCTGGACCAGGTCGACGATTAGCTTCAGCTCGTGGAGGCACTCGAAGTAGGCGCCCTCGGGGCTGTAGCCGGCCTCCACGAGAGTCTCGAACGAGTTCTTCACCATGTTCTCCACTCCGCCGCAGAGGTCGACCTGTTCTCCGAACCAGTCGGTCTCGACCTCCTCCCGGAAGGTCGTCTCGAGGATGCCGGCCCTCGAGCAGCCGGTTGCCTTGGCCATCCCGAGAATCCGGTCCCAGGCCTTGCCGGAGTAGTCCTTCTCCACGGCCACCAGCGCCGGGGTACCGAAGTTCTGGAGGTAGAGCTCCCGGACTCTCTGGCCCGGGGCCTTTGGTGCGAGCATGATGACGTCGGCAGTCTTGGGGGGGACGATCCACTTCCAGTGGATCGCCGCGCCGTGGGAGAAAGAGAGCGCGGCTCCCTTCTTGAGGTTCGGAGCGATCTCCTTCTTGTAGACGCTAGCCTGCTGCATGTCGGGGGCCAGTATGTGCACGATGTCCGCCCTCTTCACAGCCTCCGAGACTGTCATGACCCTGTGGCCCTCCTTCTTTGCCTTGTCCCAGCTCTTGCCACCTTCGCGCAACCCCACGATGACCTTGAGCCCGGAGTCCCTCATGTTGCTCGCCTGCGCAGAGCCCTGGATTCCGTACCCGATCACCGCTATCGTCTCTCCCTTGATTGGTGCAAGGGTCAGCTGCTCGTCGTGCCAGATTCTAACCATGATTGGTGCGGATGTGCGTTCAGGGCACCGGATATAAGTTTAGGCAGAACGAGGTAGCTGCACTTCGCTTATATGCACCCTTTTTGGAAAACGGGGGAGATTTCAATGCCGGGGACCGTGCGCAATCGACTGACCGCCGGAGTGGAGAGGGCGCCCCAGAGAGCCATGCTCAGGGCCATCGGGCTGACTGACGAGGACCTCGAGAAGCCGATAATCGGCATAGCGAACACCTGGGTCGAAGCGCAGCCCTGCAACTACCACCTGCGAGAGGTGGCGCAGAAGGTGAAGGAGGGGGTGCGCGACGCCGGAGGGACGCCCCTAGAGTTCAACACCATCGCGGTCAACGACGCCATAGGGATGGGGCACGAAGGGATGAAGGCGGTGCTGATCAGCAGGGAGGTCATCGCGGACTCGATCGAGCTCGGCGCCGTGGGGTACCAGTTCGACGCGCTCGTGACCATAGGCGGCTGCGACAAGACCCAGCCGGCATGCGTGATGGCGATGGCCAGGACCAACCTCCCAAGCATCTACCTCTACGGGGGGAGCATCCCGCCCGGCGAATGGAACGGGAAGAGGGTCACGATCCAGGACGTCTTCGAGGGAGCGGGCGCGGTCTCGCGGGGAACGATGACGGCGGAGCAGCTCCACGAACTAGAGTGCGTCGCATGTCCCACCTACGGGGCTTGCGGCGGGATGTTCACCGCCAATACCATGTCCTCGGCCATCGAGGCACTCGGACTGACGGTGCCAAACTGCGCCGCCCCGATAGCGCCGAGCGAGCTAAGGATGCAGAAGGCCTACGAGAGCGGCAGGGCGGTGATGAAGATCCTCGAGTCGAACACGCGTCCCAGAGACATCCTTACGCGCGAGGCCTTTGAGAACGCCATGGCGGTCGTGGCCGCGATGGGCGGGTCGACCAATGCCGTCCTACACATGCTCGCGATCGCGTTCGAGGCAGGCGTCAAACTGGACCTCGACGATATCGAGCGGATGGGCTCGAAGGTGCCCGAACTCGCCGACCTGAAGCCGGCGGGCAAGTATGTGATGTCGGACGTCGACGTGGTCGGAGGTGTCCCAGTCGTCATGAAGCTGCTGCTGGATGCCGGACTGATCCGCCCAGGCACGAGGACCGTGACCGGAGAGACGCTCAGCGAGCGGCTCGAGACCATTACCTATCCCGCAAACCAAGACGTCATCCACACGCTGGCCAACCCCGTGAGGAAGAGCGGAGGCTTCGCGATAATGAGGGGGAATCTCGCGCCCGATGGCGCCGTGCTGAAAGTCACCGGCGCCTCGAGGAACACGCACCGGGGACCCGCGAAGGTCTTCGACAGAGAGGAGGACGCCTTCCAAGCGATCAAGGCGAAGAAGATAGTGCCTGGAGACGTGGTCGTCGTGCGCTACGAGGGGCCGAAGGGCGGCCCGGGTATGAGGGAGATGCTCGTCGTCACCGCTGCCATAATCGGGCAGGGCCTCAAGGACTCGGTCGCGCTCATCACCGACGGCAGGTTCTCCGGCGCGTCCCACGGATTGATGATCGGTCACGTCTCGCCAGAAGCCGCCGTCGGCGGACCTCTCGCCCTTCTGAGGGACGGCGACATCGTGAACGTGGACGTCGAGAAGAGGAGCCTCAACGTCGAGCTCTCAGACGCTGAGCTCGCCGCGAGGAAGGCGGCGTGGAGGCCTCCAGCGCCACGCTACACGCACGGGGTCTTCGCCAAGTACGCCAAGCTAGTGACCTCCGCATCGAGGGGCGCCGTCTGCGTGGTCTGAATCCACCCCAAACCCGCCCGCCAACGTTATCTTCTAGCAGGAAAGAAAGGGCCATCGAGCGTGATTTGGGGTGAGTGAGGTCAACGTCTTCGAGCTCTTCTCGCTGCCCCTGACCAAGGCGCTTCAGGAGAAGGGCTTCGTATCGCCGACGGACCCCCAGATGAAGCTCTCGCCCCTCGTGATGAGCGGAAGGAACGCGCTCCTCATGTCGCCCACCGGGACGGGGAAGACCGAGGCCGCCTTCCTCCCGATACTCGACAACATCATCCGCAACGGCCTCGCAAGGACGAACGGAATCAAGCTACTCTACATTACGCCTCTCAGGGCCCTCAACAGGGACATGCTCGAGAGGATGAAGTGGTGGTGCAAGCGGTTCGACGTCCGCCTGGGAGTCAGGCACGGCGACACCACGGCGGCTGAGAGGTCCAGCCAGAGCATGGTCCCTCCGGACATACTCATCACGACTCCCGAGACGCTCCAGGCCATGCTGACGGGGAGGAGGATAAGGGACGCCCTCAAGTCGCTCAGGTGGGTCGTGGTGGACGAGGTCCACGAGCTCGCCGAGGACAAGAGAGGGAGCCAGCTCTCGATAGCCATGGAGAGGCTCAAGAGGACCGCGGGGCGGCCGTTCCAGATCATCGGTCTCTCGGCCACGGTCGGCTCACCAGAGACAATCGCCAAGTTCCTCGTCGGCCAGGCGGGCGAGTGTGACATCGTAAGGGTGCCCGTGGAGAAGAGCCTCGAGCTCACGGTCACGAGCCCGGAGCCGACCGCCGACGACAGGGTCTTCGCCGAGACGATCTTCACCTTCCCGGAGGTCGCCGCCCGGCTTCGGGTGATCAGGGAGATCGTCGAGAGGTACAGATCTGTGCTGATATTCACCAACACCAGGAGCGAGGCCGAGGCTCTCGCGAACAGGTTCAGGGTCTGGGACCAGAAGCTGCCCATCGGCATCCACCACAGCTCGCTGTCTCGGGCGACGAGGGAGGCGGTGGAGAAGAGCCTGAGGGAGGGGAACACCAGAGGGGTCATCTGCACGAGCAGCCTCGAGCTGGGGATCGACATCGGCTTCCTTGACTACGTGATCCAGTACAACTCGCCGAGGCAGGTGTCGAGGCTCATCCAGAGGGTGGGGAGGAGCGGGCACAAGATAGGGAAGACCTCGAAGGGGTTGATCATAACCCAGGACTCCGACGACACGCTGGAGGCGATGGTGCTCTGCAGGAGGTCGCTCCTCGGGCTGCTCGAGCCGCTCGCACCCTTCAAGAACGCGAACGACGCGGCGATACACCAGATCGCCGGCCTTCTGGTCGAGACGAGCTCCTGGAAGCTCGAGGACATGTACTCCCTGATCCGGGGCGCGTACCCGTACTCCACGCTGAGCCTCGAGAGCCTGAAGAACATCCTGGCCTACATGAGGGACAGGTACCCGAAGCTGCTCCACTTCGCCGAGGGGGAGAACATAGTCAAGAGGGCGAGGGACTTCAAGCCCCTCTTCGAGTACTACTTCGAGAACCTCTCCATGATCCCCGACGAGAAGCAGTACATCGTGATCGGGGAGGGAGACAGGCCGGTCGGGGTCCTCGACGAGGCCTTCGTCTCCGAGTACGGCCAGGTCGGGGTGAAGTTCGTGGAGGCAGGGAGGTGCTGGAAGATCTTGGAGATCTACGAGAACAAGGTGTACGTGGCGCCCGAGGAAGACCCGACCGGGGCGGTGCCAAGCTGGGTCGGAGACGAGATCCCGGTCCCGCTGGAGGTCGCGCTCGAGGTCGGAGCCATAAGGAGGGAGTACGCCGAGCACATCGAGGCCTCCAAGGGCGAGGCCTACATACGGGAGCTCTGCGAGAGGTATCCCATAGACGCCCATGCTGCGGCCGCGTCCCTCAAGGAGGTCGTGGAGCAGCACTCGATGGGCATCCCGATACCCTCGGACAGGCTGATCACCATAGAGAGGTGGGACAGGTACGTGATCCTACAGGCATCGTTCGGCCACAGGGTGAACCGGGTGCTGGCGAGGGTCCTCGCCCACGCGATCTCCGAGAGGCTGGGGCAGTCGGTCGCGGTCCACCAGGACCCATACAGGATGATACTCGAGGTCGACGCGTCCCCCGAGCTGGTGCGGACGACGCTCGAGGGGCTCGTCGACAAGGACCTCGCTGAGCTCGCCCGGGTCGCGGTCGAGCGGTCGGGCATCTTCAAGCGCCGTCTGATCCATGTCGGCAAGAAGTGCGGCGCGATAGCGAAGGAGGCAGACTACGCGAGCGTCTCGATCTCCGGGCTGATGGAGGCCCTGCGTGGGACGCCGGTCTACGAAGAGGCTATCAGCGTGATATTCCACGACGACTTCGACGTCCAGGCTGCGCGCGACGTCCTGCTGAGGGTAAAGGGTAGGGAGATAGCGGTCCAGGTCCTGGAGGCCGAGACGATCAGCCCTCTGGCCAGGATAGGCGTGGAGGAGGTCAGCAGGCGGGGCGAGATCGTCTCGCCAGAGAGGCTCCGTTCGATAATCCGCCAGTCGACGGAGGCGCGGGTGATGGATGCCTTCCTGACGGCGGTCTGCACGAGCTGCTGGGAGTACACGGAGCCGACGAGGATCGGGAGCGTCGTGCTCGGGAAGTGCCCCAGGTGCGGGAAGGACTCGATCGGCTACTCGACCGAGACCTATGAGTCGATCTTCAGCCTCGCCCTGAAGGCGAGGAGCAGGACCGACCTGCGCGGCAAGAACCTGAGGGTGGTCGAGGCCCTCAGGAAGTCCACGAAGCTCTGCGAGGAGTACGGCCTCGACGCGCTCACCCTGATGGGAGGGAGGGGGATTCGGCTCGGTGACCTCACCGGGCTGCTCGCGAGGAAGAAGAAGGAGGGCGGGGACATCATCGACTACGTCATCGAGGGCGAGAGGGAGGCGCTGAAGAGGCGCTATTTCGCTACCTGACAGGCCTTCTCAGCCTTGCGAGAAGGAGCGGACCTTGGCCATCGCGTCCTCCGCCTCCGTCTCATACTGCATCGAGCTCATCAGGAAGTCGATGCCTTTCTTGGAAGGGAGGGTGCGGATCAGGTCCCTCTCCGTGACGAGCCCTATCTTGCGCGACGGGAGGTCGTTGACGACGAGCCCGCCGACCCCGAAGGTGGTCATCTGGTTCGCCGCGACGCGGACGTCCTCCTCGTTCCCGATTGTTATCACGTCGGCGGTCATCAGCTCGGAGATGTGTCGGTCGAACCCCGGAGAACTTCGACCCGCGTTCATGATCCGGGCGATGTGCCTTATGACGTCCTTGTTCGTGAGCACGCCACTCAGCACGCCACCCTCCGTGACCACAGGCAGCCTCCTGACCCTCTTCTCAGACATGAGTTTCACGGCCTGGCCGAGGGTCGTGCCGGGCTCCGCCGTCGTGACGTTGGAGCTCATTATCTCGGAGACCTGCACGTTCAGGGGGGACGAGCTCGTCCCCATCAGGCTGACAAGGTCCCTGTGGGTTATGATCCCCTCGACGACGCCGAGCATGTTGACCACGGGGAGGGCGCCGACGTTGTGGAAGGAGAACTTCTTGATGACCTCCCTCAGGCCGTCACCCGGCTCCACCGCGATGGGCTGCACCGTCATCAGGTGCTCCACCGGGATCTGAAGCGAGACCTTCACGTCCTCGGCCGTGGTGAAGGACTCCATCGTGAGGTTGAGCGAGTCGATTATGTCCTGGACCGAGATTATCCCGAGTATCTTTCCGGACTCGGCGATAACGGGGAGATGCCTGAAGTTCCTGTTCTTCATGAGCATGGCGGCGTTCAGTACGGTCTCCTTGGTCGAGACGACGACCGTCTGCCTTGAGAACAGCCACCAGATGTCGGAGGTCTTTTCGGGCATCCTTCCATCTACTCCTCTACGGGCGTCTCCTGCGGCGGCACGGGCATCTCCTTCTTCTCCTCCTTGACGCGGATCACCGTGAACTCTGACGCGAGCACCTTCTGCCTCGTCTCGGCCGGGAGCGCGAAAGTCTCGAAGAACTCCTGGAGCTTCGGGCCTATGACGCTCAGGTCCTCGTCGCCGAGGTGTCTGAATTCGATCGTGACGGGCTTGGTATACTTGGTGGAGAAGAAGAGCACCAGCACTCTCGTCATGAGAGCCTCCGGGAGGGTCTTCGATAGGAGCTGGACGCTGGGGTACTCTGCCCTGGAAATCTCGTCGTAGATCGACGTTGGGAGGGTCCCGTCGAGCGTCTGGGAGTGGAGGTAGCGCAGCACGTCCT
>JBEKFK010000023.1:0-17121 GCA_050013375.1 Nitrososphaerales archaeon
TGCGTCTTGCCTGTGGCCGACATCGAGCCTCCTGTCCGTCTTGAAGGGGACCACTCGACGAGAGTGCTCTTCGATGAGGAGTCCCTCCACAAGCCCACTCACGCTCCAAAGAACGCCAAGCTCGCAATCAGGAGGCTCAAGAAGCAAGGGCTCCTGCCGCTACGTTCAGACGATTCGAGGCTCGCGACAATCGCAAGGATACTAGGACACCTGTTCAGCGACGGCTCCTTCTACCAGACCACCGAGAAACGGCGTTCCGGTACCTACCGCTCGTATGGGTTTGACTTCTGCGTCGGGTCCCTGGCAGACGAGCGAGAGTTACGCGAGGACTTCGCCAAGCTAGGCAGGAAGCTTCCGAAAGGCTTCGACGCAGTTCACAAAGTGAACGTTGATGGGCGACCATACGTCACACACACCAAGCATGTGAAGCTTCGTGACGCTGGGCTGGCAGCGCTGTTTAGCGCGCTGGGCGCGCCGGTTGGCGACAAAGTGAAGCACGGCACTCTTGTTCCGTCTTGGTTGATCGAGAGCCCCGCCGAGGTCCAGCGCGAGTTCCTCGCGGCCTATTTCGGAGGTGACGGGACTATTCCGAGGATTGTCGGGCGAAACATCGTCAGCCAGTCCAGCGTAGGCTTCCACAGGATAGAGGAGAAGACCAACTCAGCCACAAGATACGCGAATCAGCTCAGACTGCTCTTCTCGGGTTTCGGAGTCGTCACTGACCCTGTCGAATGCAAGCCCGGCTACCGCAGAAAGGACGGCTACGTCACGTCTGAGTTCCGTATCGGGTTCAGGATGTCTGAGGAGAACATCTTGAGACTGTGCCATGGTGTCGGAGTCCGGTACTGTTCGACGAAAGCCGAGAGCACCAACATGACGGGGGAGTACCTCCGAATCAAGTCTCGGATACGGAGCGAGAACGAACAGAAGGCTGCAAAGGCGAGAAGGATGAGGAAGGAGGGGGTCCAGATTAAGCAGATTGGTGAGCTTCTGGCGTCACCTCAGTCGACCGTCACGAACTGGATTCAAGAGACCACCGGACGGCAGCTTGTAAGAGCCACCCAGCTGCAATCCTTCGAGGAGTGGGCGATGGTGGCGAGGACAGGCCTGCAAGAGCCCCTCGTCTGGGAGAGCATCGTCTCGATTGAGGAAGAGACCATCAGCGATGTTAGGGACTTGACCGTAGACAGCGAAGACCACAGCTTCTTTGCTAACGGATTCCTTGTCCACAACTGCGACGATCACTTCCACGTCGAGTACCTGAAGGACATGCTGAAGGCCGAGAAGGTCTACGGCATCCTCTCCATCGACTCGAACGAGGCGGGGATAGGCATTCTCTCGGGGGACAGGCTGGACGTTGAAGACCTCATGACCTCGGGTATCTCGGGGAAGACGAGGAAGGGGGGGCAGAGCGCCCGTAGGTACGAGAGGGGCAGGGAGATGGAGCTCACCTACTTCTTCAACAGGGTCTCCGAGCACGTCACCCGGATATTCATCACCGACAACAACGTCAATGGTATCATCGTGGGAGGTCCCGGACCGACCAAGGAGAACTTCATGAAGGGAGGGTATCTCGACTACAGGCTCCAGAAGAACATCATCGAAGTCGTCGACACGTCCTACTCGGGCCGGGAGGGAATCCGCGAGATCGCGGAGAAGGCAGCCGACAAGCTGCAGGACGTGCGGTTCATCGAGGAGAGGAAGATGGTGCAGAAGTTCCTCGGCGAGGTCAACAGACCGAACGGGCTCTCCGTCTACGGCCTCCCGAAGATCATCGATGCGCTGAACAAGAGCAACATGGACTCGATTCTGATCTCCGACGACATCAACATCACCAAGATCCAGATGACCTGCAAGAACTGCGGGACAGTCAAGGAGAAGGTCGTCGACAACCAGAAGAAGATGCAGACCATGCAGCAGATGCTCAGCGAGCCCTGCACGAAGTGCGGTGCCACCGACTACGAGGTAGACGAGGCGGACGTCGTCGACATGCTCGAGGAGAAGGCCATCCAGATAGGCGCGAAGGTCGAGATGATATCCTCCGGGACGGAGGAAGGGGCAATGCTGAAGTCGTTCGGCGGGGCGGCAGGCTTCCTCAGATACAGGACCTAGCCTCCGAATCCCTGACCAATGACCCGTTCATCACCCTTCAACTATAAGTAGAACGTTGTGGCGAAACGGGTGGACATCAATGATAAGGATTGGAATTATAGGAAAGACAAACGCCGGAAAGACGACCCTATTCAACTCCATGACGCTTCAGACAGCCGAGGTCTCCAACTATCCGTTCACGACAAAGTCTCCGAACACCGGCATAGCTCAGGCGGTGACTTTGTGCGTCCACAAGGAGTTCGGCGTCCAGGACAACCCGAAGAACTCCAAGTGCGAGGAGGGGTGGAGGTTCATCCCAATAGAAGTGACCGACCTCCCAGGCCTGATCAAGGGAGCCTACATGGGGAAGGGGCTTGGCAACCAGTTCCTCTCGGTCGCAGCGCAGTCTGACGCCCTGCTCCACGTGGTGGACGCCTCGGGCAGCGTCGACAAGGAGGGGAGGGTCACCGAGACCGGCATCGGAGACCCCATCGCCGACTTCGCCGACGTCGAGCTGGAGCTCGTGCTCTGGTACACGAAGATGTTCTCCAGCAACATGGGGAAGATAGCCAAGGCCGCGAAGCAGCCAGGGGCAGACATGGGCAGCGCGGTGGCCGAGGTGATGCAGGGGATCGGTGTGAAGAAGGAGCACGTCAACTTCGCCCTCAATGAGGCCCTCCTGCAGGGCAAGGACATAGAGAGCTGGACCGAGAAGGAGACACAGAACTTCTGCTGGATCCTGCGCGACGTCTCGAAGCCGACCATCATAATCGCGAACAAGATGGACCTGCCGAACGCCGCGGAGAACTTCAAGAAACTGAGGGAGCACTACAAGGACTTCATCGTGGTCCCCACCAGCGGGGAGGCAGAGCTCTCTCTGAGAAGGGCAGAATCGAAGGGCTACATCAAGTACGTGCCAGGCGAGGAGCGCTTCGACATCATGAACCCTCAGGAGCTGACCGACGCCCAGAGGACCGCCCTGGCCTACATCAAGAGGAAGGTCTTCGGAGAGTACCTGAGGACCGGAGTGCAGTTCGCCCTGAGCATAACCATATTCAAGCTCCTCAAGATGAACGCGATCTATCCGGTCGCCGACCCTGAGAAGCTGACGGACAAGAGCGGCAACGTCCTGCCGGACGTATATCTGCTCCCAGCGGGGTCCACCCTCGACGACCTTGCGAGGACGGTCCACACCGACCTTCACAAGGGCCTCCTCTACGCGGTCGACGTCAGGACCGGAATCCATCTCCCGACGGACTACGTCTTGAGAGACCGTGACGTCCTCTCGATCGTCTCGACGGCAAGAAGGGGTTAGGCAGGGCGCGAGGCAGCCTCGGTCCCGACGCGCGGGTAGGGGCCGGGGCAGGAACTTTTATTAGCAAAATCGAGGGTTTCAACCCACTTGTCTCGGGAAGATACCGCCCTCTCTCAGCTCATGGTCAGGTATCCGTTCACCCCCTTCTCGCGGCGGTTCTTCGACAAGCTCCCGATAGAGGAGAGCTTCTCCAGCTCGGAAGTGTTGAGGCAGGCTGAGAACAGGCTGCTGAGCTCCATCGGCCGGGTGAGGTACGAGCCGCACATGTCGGAGCTCATCGAGTTCTCGAGCTTCTTCGTCGCTGCGCTTGTCGCGAGTCAGGAGGTCTACCTTGGTCAGAAGTTCGCGCGGGCCGAGAGCGACTCGGCGAAGCGGCTCTTCATCAGGGAGAAGCCCATGGAGAAGCAGGTCCTCCTGCGCGACTGTTTCGACGTGAAGCTCGCGCGTCCCGGTCCGGAGGCCTCCGGATACGAGTACAGCATGCGCGTGGAAGACTATCTGAAGGCCACCACCCGCTTCGAGCTCAAGTCGCAGTTCTGGAGGCTGGTGAACCGCCCCCTTTCCAATGGGATCGTATACCTCGCCGAGAACGGCGTCAACGACCTCTTCGGAGACCTGTCAGAGAAGATGATCTATGGCGGCGTGAAGAACCTCCGGAAGGTCCCTTTTCCGAAGCAGCTGACGCAGGTTCGTGAGGCGCTGCTGCCGTTCCTCCCCCCTCCGGTCGTGAAGTCGACCCGGGGCTACCTGTACGTCGAAGACCTGCTGAGCCACCCCGTCTCCGACGGGAGGCACAGGCTGACCTGGCTGGTCCTGGCACCCTACCTGGTCAACGTCAAGAAGCTCGAGGAGGAACAGGCGGTGGAGAAGATCCGGGCCTTCGTGGCAGCCAAGGGAGAGACGAGCGCGATGAAGCGGTTCATCGAGTACAACGTGAAGAGGGCCAAGCGAAACGGGCTGATGCCCCCGACCCTGAGCAAGCTCAAGGCCGAGCATCCCGACATCTATGGCCTCCTGCCAAAGGAGATGACCCAGAGGTACCGGACCGGGGGCAGCTGAGACGGGAGTGGGCGGTTCAGGTTTATAATCACCCTAGAATCGAGACGCATCTGGCGGGTGAGTGGGCCTCCGACCCGTTCCGCCACGACAAACCCCGGTGTTGGAGGAGAGAAAAACGCAAAGACAAGAAAACGAGCTCCCGATAGCCGAGATGTTCCTCAGTGTGCAGGGCGAAGGGATAAACGCGGGGACCCCCAGCGTCTTCCTGCGGACGTATTTCTGTAACCTGACGTGCACGTGGTGCGACACAAAGTACACCTGGCTGAACCAGGACGCCTCCAGGTCCGGCATAGACTACCAGCCCATGACCCCGGACGCCGTCTACGAGAAGGTCATGGCGTACGGCTGCAACCACCTCGTCGTCACGGGTGGGGAGCCCCTGATGCACCAGAGGGCCCTGCTTCCGCTCCTGTCAGCGCTCAGGAAGGCCGGCGTCTCGGTCGAGGTCGAGACAAACGGCACGCTCGAGCCGCTCCCTGAGATGGTGGAGGTCGTCGAGTGCTTCAACGTCTCCCCCAAGACGTCCAACAGCCTGGTCGATGCGAGGCTGAGGACCCGCCGTGGGCCACTCGAGGCCTTCTCCCGCAATCGGAAGGCCTGGTTCAAGTTCGTGACAGCCGATTCCCACGACGTAGACGAAGTCGAAGAATTGATATCCGCATACGGATTGCCGCGGGACAGGGTAATGCTAATGCCCGAAGGAATAGACGCGGAAGCTCTTCTCGTCAAGAGCAGATGGTTGGTAGATGTGTGCAAGGAGAGAGGGTATCGCTTCACGCCGCGGCTCCAGATACTCCTCTACGGGAACAGGAGGGGCACCTGATGCAGACCCCCACCCAGGCCCGGCCGGCGGTCCTGCTGACATCGGGCGGAGTGGACTCCGTCACGACGGCCTACTTTGTGAAGTACCGGCTCAAGGTGCCGAAGATGATCCTGGTCTTCGCCGACTACAAGCAGCGCACCCACGACTACGAGAGGTTCTGCATCGAGGCGATAGGGAAGGAGCTCGGCGCTCCCGTGAAACTGATCGACCTCCGGTGGCTCGGCGACCTGAGCACCAGCGTCCTGACCAAGCCGGAGACGCCCATCGCCGAGACCAAGGAGGAGGACCTCTGGAACGCGAAGAAGGCGGAGGAGCGCATACTCAAGTGGTGGGACGTGGTCCGCAACCTGGAGCTGGTCACGGTGGGCCTCGCGCACGCCGAGTCCATGGACCTCGGCAGGTACCTTTCGACGGGCGAGCGCGAGATCTGGGACGTCTACATCGGGATAAGGAGAGAGACCCCCGTCGCGATGAAGGACAACACTCCGGAGTTCCTCGAGCTGATGGACAAGGTGGCCCAGCAGTCCACCCATTTCGGAGGCTACCATGTGATGGCCCCGCTCATAACCTACGACAAGGACATGGTCGTGAAGCTGGGCGCCGAGCTCGGCGTCCCGTGGGAATACACCTACAGCTGCTATTCGGGGAGCGGGTTCACGGAAGTCGGTGGGAGGAAGCTCCCGCTCCATTGCGGAAAGTGTTCAAATTGCAAACGGAGGAAGTTGGCCTTCGCCCAGGCGGGGGTGGCTGACCCCTCAGTGTACGCCGTCTGACGCTAGTCTTCGGCTTCGCTTGAGTCCTTTGCGATCCTGAAGCTTCCGCCCAGGATAGACCTCTGGCTGACCATTCCCACCGCCTGGCCTTCGGACGTGACCACGAGCCTCCTGATGTGGTGCTTTGCCATCAGCCTCAGCGCCTCCTTTATCGGCGTGCTCGAGTCGGTCGAGATGATCGTCGTGGACATCACGTCCCTGAGCTGGACTCTCGAGGCGACCAGGTTTTCGGCCGCGATCTTGTAGAGGATGTCGTGCTCCGTCACAATCCCCACCTGCTCGCCGTTGGCCGTCACCAGCACGCTGCTGGCGTCGTTCTGTTTCATGAGTTTGGCCCCTTCCAGGACCGTGTTACTGGCATCCAGCTTAAGGAGGTTGGACCTCATGAAATCCTTCACGGTCCGCTGCTTCTCTTCTACGCTCTCAATCCAGAAGGTCACCGAATAGTGGCAGTTGGGGCACTCTTCCGGGGGATTCTCGCCCTCGCTGATGTAGGAACACCTGTAACACTCCCACTTTCCCATTAGCTTGCTTCAGTGCAAAGAGATTCGTCTTTCTATATATGTTGCTGCCGGGAGGAAGCGACCCGGCCCTACTCAACCGCTAAATACTCCCGATTTCGGGTTTTGAAGACATTGGAAACCCCACCCGTTCCCAAGCTTGAGGCCACAAGCTGGAATCCGGGTCTGGAGGAAGCAACGAGGGTTCTTTGGGAATCGGAGGGCAGTTTTGAGTTCAAACCGGGAAGCGAGAAGAAGCGCAACTTCGTCATCGACACGCCGCCCCCATACCCGTCCGGGAAGCCTTGGCATCCGGGCGCGCTCACCCAGTACTCGCAGATAGACATGATAGCGCGCTCGGCCCGCATGAGGAACTTCAACGTCCTCTATCCGGTGGGGATAGACAGGAACGGGCTGCCGGTGGAGATAGCGACCGAGCGGAAGTACAGGATCCAGCTCAGGAAGACGCCCCGCGACGAATTCATCGAGCTCTGCAAGCACGCGCTCGACGACATCGAGGCGTACATGATCGAGCTCCTCAAGAGGCTCGGGATCTCCGGGGACTTCAAGAACAAGTACAGGACCGACTCCGAGGACTACAGGAAGATCACCCAGTGGTCGTTCATAGAGCTCTGGAACAAGGGACTGGTCTACATAGCGAACAGGCCCAACAACTACTGCACCAACTGCGGGACCACCATCGCTGACGCTGAGATCGAGTACGAGGAGCTCCCGACCTACCTGGTGACTAACAGGTTCAAGGTGAAGGGGAGCGAGGAGGAGCTCCTTGTGGCGACGACGAGGCCGGAGCTGCTAGAGGCCTGCCAGCTCATCGTGGTTCATCCGGAGGACGAGAGGTACAAGGGACTGGTGGGCAAGACTGCCGTGACGCCTATCTTCGGGATCGAGGTCCCCATAACGACCCACAAGAGCGTCGACATGGCCTTCGGGACAGGGGCCGTGATGATATGCAGCTACGGGGACTATCACGACGTCCAGCTCATAAGAGAGTTCAAGCTGAAGGAGGTCGTCGCCATAGACATCGACGGGAAGATGACCTCGGCGGCCGGAAAGTACGCTGGCATGTCGATCAAGGACGCCAGGTCGCAGATCATCCAGGACCTCCAGGAGAGCAAGCTGGCGACGAAGGTCGAGCAGATACAGCACAGGACCCCGCTGTGCGAGAGGAGCCACACGCCTATCGAGATCATACCGATGCAGGAGTTCTATCTCAAGCAGCTAGACTTCATCCCGAAGCTCAAGAAGCTCGCGAAGGAGATGAACTTCTACCCTGATATGCACAGGCAGATACTCTACAACTGGATGAACTCGCTCACGACCGACTATCCAATCTCCAGGAGGCGGTATTACGCTACCGAGATACCGATCTGGTACTGCAGCAAGTGCAACGAACCGCACCTCCCGAAGCCCGGCAAATACTACCGGCCTTGGAGAGACCCCGCACCGTTCAAGAAGTGCAAGAAGTGCGGAAACACGAAGTTCGTCGGCGAGGTCAAGACGTTCGACACGTGGATGGACTCGAGCATCTCGGCGCTTTTCATCACGAAGTGGATGAGGAACCAGCGGTTCCACCGCGCCACCTACCCGGCGACCGTCCGGACCCAGGGCAAGGACATCGTCAGGACCTGGCTCTATTACTCGCTCCTTAGGTGCTACCTCCTAACCGGGAAGGCGCCCTTCAGGGACGCGTGGGTCGGCGGCCTGGGGCAGGACGCCCAGGGCCGCGCGATGAGGAAGAGCATCGGCAACTTCGTGGACCCTGAGCCGCTCCTCCAGAGGTATGGCAGCGACACGTTCAGGTTCTGGGGGGCGGGTGAGGCGAATCAGGGCTATGATTTCAGACTGAGCGAGGACAGGGTTGCTGGAGCTGGGAAGTTCCTCACCAAGCTCTGGAACACCGCGCGCTACATAGGCTCCTTCCCCGAGCCGGAGTCAGCGACGCTCACCGACTCTGACAGGTGGATCCTCTCCGAGCTGGACAAGCTCATCGAGGAATGCAACGAGGGATACGGGGAGTACAACATGTTCGTCCCGGCCACGAAGATCAAGGAGTTCCTCTGGAACGTGTTCACCTCTCACTACCTGGAGATGACGAAGGGGAGGGCCTACGGTGACTCGGGCAACGAGAAGGACCGCGAGGCCGCCTGCTACACGCTCCACCGGGTCATGCGGAGCCTCCTCCTGTTGCTGGCACCCATAACCCCGCACATCACCGACCACATCTGGAGGAGGCTGTACGGCACCGGGTCGATCCACAGAGAGCTCTTCCCCAAGCCTGGCGACCACCACGTCCCGCCGGGGGTGACCGAGGCCCTCGTCGAGTTCAACGTCCAGGTCTGGAAGTCAAAGAGGGACAAGGGGATGGCGCTCAAGGAACCCATCCAGGTCGAGGTCCCGAAGAAGCTCCAGCCCTACCTCTCAGACCTGACAAGGATGCACCACATAACGGCCTAGTCACTCGAACTTCTTGGAGAGCGCCTGATAGTCAGATCGGGAGATCCTGACGTCGACAGAGTGTGCGTTCTCCTCGACGTGGGACACCCTCCCCGCCTTGGGTATGGCGACCACTGGGTCCGGGTAGGTCACCCAGTTGAGCATCAGCTGCGCGGGCGTCATCTCGTACTTCGCGAGCATGTCCTTCGGTATCCTGCCGATCGGGATGTCGCCGGTATCGAGCGGGCTGTAGGCTATCACCGTCAGCCTCTCCTTATCGCAGAACGGGAGGAGTTCGGCCTCTATGGAGCGCGACGTGATGCTGTATCTCACCTGGTTCGAGACGAGCTCGCTCCTGGGCAGGGACTCCTGCGCCTGCATGGTCTGCTCGACGGAGAAGTTGCTCAACCCGATGTGCCTGGTCTTCCCGGTGTCGACAAGCTCCTGCATCGCCCTCATGGTCTCCTGGATGGGGACCCGCGGGTTCGGCCAGTGGAGCTGGTAGAGGTCGACGAACTTCACCCCCAGCCTCTGTATGCTGGTCTCGCACGACCTGATGATGTCGTCGTAGGCGAAGTTCTCCGGGGCGACCTTCGTGGCGAGGAAGACCTCCTCCCTGTAATCCCTTATCGCGTCGCCGACGAGGGTCTCTGACCTCCCGTGTCCGTAGACCTCGGCCGTGTCGATGAACTTCATCCCGAGCTCTATCCCCTTCTGGAGGGCCTTGATCTCCTCCCTCCGCTGCTCTCCGCTCGAGTTTCCGAGGGCCCAGGTCCCCATGCCGACGATGGGAATCTTCTCTCCGGTCTTCCCGAGGGCCCTAGATTCCATCCTGCAGCGGGACGAACCCCTCTGGTTTTAGTCTATCTGATACACGGAATTGACAAAAGGCGTCGGGAAAGGTTAAAAGAAAAAGGAATGGTTCACGGCGGGAAGATGCCCATCCTCGAAAGTCCGACGGATGAAGCCAAGAGAATTATCGAGGTTGCGCAGCAGAAGAAGATAATCTTGAGGCTCTTCGGTGGCGTCTCATTCTATTTTCGCTGCCCCTCGGCGAAGCACAGGAGCCTCGTTAGGAGCTACGTGGACATAGACTTCGTTGGCCGGGCGAAGCAGTCCAAGGAGATCAAGCAGCTGTTCGTCGAACTCGGCTACGTTCCCCGGGATAGGTTCAACGCGATGCAGGGGTACAGGAGGTTGATCTTCAACGACATCGAGCACCAGAGGCGGGTCGACATATTCTTGGACGTGTTCGAGATGTGTCACAAATTCAACTTCAAGGACAGGCTCGAGATTGACCAGTACACGATACCCCTCGCCGACATGCTCGCCACCAAGCTCCAGATCGTCGAGATAAACCAGAAGGACCTCAAGGACGTCGTCAGCATGTTCATGGATCACGATGTGAGCAGCGGCGACGTGCCCGAGGCAATCAACGGAGAGTACCTGGCGAAGTTGTGTGCCGAGGACTGGGGAATCTACAAGACCTTCGTCACGAACCTCGACCGCATAGCGGGCATGATCAACGACTTTGGGCTCGAGGACGCCGAGAAGACCTTAGTCGCCGAGAGGGTGGCGCGGCTGAGGAAGATGATCGAGGACGCCCCGAAGAGCTTCAAGTGGAAGATGAGGGCGAGGGTCGGCGAGAAGGTCCAGTGGTACGAACTTCCTGAAGCCGACAAGGAAGTCGTCGACTCGCGCGTAAGCACGGGGACCCAGCCGCCCACCGCGTGAGGTTTAAAACCGCCTCGAAGGATGTGGCGGGCATTGGCAAAGACAAGGCTCTTCTTTGTTACTGATGTCCACGGCTCAGACAGGTGCTTCCGGAAGTTCATCAACGCCGGGAAGTTCTACAACGCTGGAGTCCTGGTGCTCGGCGGGGACATCACGGGGAAGATGATCGTCCCCATTGTCAAGCAGCCCGACGGGAGCTACACCTGCCAGTTCGGGGGGACATCCTACGACCTCAAGTCGCAGGAACAGGTCAACGAGACGGTCAAGAGCATCAAGGACTCCGGGTTCTATCCTCACCTGAGCGAGCCGAAGGAGGTCGAGGAGCTTTCGGCGAAGCCGGAGCTGGTCCACGAGTTGTTCAAGAAGCTGATGAGGGAGAGCATCGAAGGTTGGATGAACCTCGCTGCAGAGAGGCTGAAGGGCACAGGGATCAAGTGCTACGTCTCCCCCGGCAACGACGACTTCTTTGAGATCGACAAGGCGTTGGACGCGGCAACCTACGTGATCAACCCGGAGGAGAAGACGGTCTACATAGACGACGAGCATGAGATGATCACCCTCGGGTATGCCAACCACACCCCCTGGAACAGCCCGAGGGAGGTCGACGAGGATGTCCTTCAGCAGAAGATTGACAGGATGATAGCGCAGGTCAAGAACATGAAGACGACTCTGTTCAACCTGCATGTCCCTCCGATTAACACGGTGATCGACCAGGCACCGAAGCTCGACGAGAACCTGAAGCCGGTGATCTCCGGCGGAAACATCACGATGACCTCCGCGGGGAGCACGGCCGTGAGGGCGAGCATCGAGAAGTATCAGCCTCTCGCAGGGATACACGGGCACATCCACGAATCCAGAGGCATGGTGAAGATCGGGCAGACGATGTGCTTCAACCCGGGGAGCGAGTACAACTCAGGTATACTGAAGGGGCTTCTCTGCGACGTCGAGAAGGACAAGGTCAAGTCGTACATGCTGACCTCTGGCTGATTCCACGACCTACTGGCTCCAAGAACCAACCTCCACACGCACAGAACGGCCGTCCATGGGGTCGACTGGGGCGGTCACAGTAGGTTGCTGCTACCCAGCACATCTCCTAGATGCTAACGATCGAGTCTCGGCTGTTCTCTTCTATCCCCTTTGAATTTCCACGGGACGCCGTACCTATCGATGAATTGTCCGTAAGTTCCAAATGGCATGTCACCCAGTTCTACGAAAAGTCCCTTGTCCCTATCAGCCCTTTCCACAAGTCTATCAAAGACCGCTCTTATCTCGTCGTACTGTCCAGCTATAACAAATATGCCAACGGTGGTACCCTGTCTTGGCTCCCATGTTGGGGATGCCATCCAGTCTGAAGCAGTGATTTCTATGGCGCCGCTTTTCAGGTGAGCGTTGATGATCCTGTCATGCTTCTCCTTTGGATACCGGTCTTTCATGGGAGTGTCACCAAGCTTTGTAAGAGTTAGTTCCCCTCCAAGACATTCTTGGTAGAAGGTCATTGCTTCGGCACAGTTACCGTCAAACAAGAGAAATGGCGTAACATACAACATAGCATAGGAGGCTTCGGGACGACAATTAATGTTTGATGTACGCCTCATGCACAAGAACGGACCGCGTCTATGCTTGCCCGTGGAATCGAGCGTGAGAAGGAGCCTCGGGCGGGATTTGATCCCACGACCTACTGCTTACAAGGCAGTTGCTCTACCAGGCTGAGCTACCGAGGCCTGCTGTCAGACGCCTTCTGATTGTCCTTATCTTCTTTGTCCCTTGACGGGTCCAGCAGATCTGACGCGAGCAGCCTGAGGAAGGACCCGAACTCCTCGTCGTGCATCTCGACGCTGTCGAACCTCTGGGTTTCCTTTGCCATCTCGTAGGCCATCAGATGGTAGCAGGTCGTGTCCCTCCCTCCCAAGACCCTGAAGAAGAAGTGCCTGCAGGAGCAGAAGGGCTTGTCAGGGTCTATGAACTCGTCGCCACTGCGCCCGACGACGGTGAAGAGGACCCTGCCGCTCGGAGTGAAGAGGTGTCTCTTCACGCATCCGCCTTGGACGGCTTCAGCGGCCCTCTTGAGATGACCCGGATGGCCGGAGACTCGGGCGAGGCTTGAGATCAGGTCGTCCGCGCTAGGTTCCGCGACTGCCATGTCCATCACCTCAGGAACTCTGAGAGCGAACTCTGCTCTTTGGATTCCTCGAAGTCAGCCACTTTGACCCCGACTCGTCTAAGATCACCCAGTTCGCCGACGAGGCCGCCGAGCAACTCTGACGCAGCCCGGTTTAGTGTCGAGGAGTCGCTGGTCGGTGCCTCCAGCGTCTTTGTACGAGTCCTGATGGAGAGGTCGCTGAGGATGCCTATGATCGATATCGACCTGAAGAACAGGCCTTTCTCTGCCACCCGCTTGTGGACGTCGTCCAGCATGGGTGCCAGCTGGGTCATAATCTCCTCCGGGTTCCGCGAGTCCCTCTTGAGCGTGATGATCCTGCTTATCTGGGTCGCCTGGCCCCTCTCCTGCACTGGTTCTTCGTCGGCGCCGCTCGCGGAGTTGTGAAGGTAGACGGCCATCTTCTGGCCGAAGAGGTCATCGAGTTGTGGCATGCCCAATCTGGCGAGACCCCCGATGGTGACGACCCCCACTCCCTGCAGGGCCTTCGCCGTCTTTTCGCCAATCCCATAGAGCTTCTCCACGGGCATCGGTTCCATGAAGCTCGCCAGCTCCGAAGGCCGGACGACGGTCAACCCATCAGGCTTCTTGAAGTCAGAGGCCAGCTTCGCCGATATCTTGGTGGGCGCTATGCCCACGGAGCATGTCAGCCGCTCTCGCTGCAGCACCTGTGACTTGATGAGGGAAGCCATCTCCCCGCCGGCCTCGAAACTTCCGCCCGCCCTCTTTGTAATGTCGAAGAACGCCTCGTCTACCCCCGTCTGCTCCATGACGTCAACGTTCTCCCTAAGTATCTCCATCACCCTCTCGGAGTAGCCTTCGTACTTCTCTCTGTCCATGCGGATGAATGCCGCCTCGGTCCCTGCCAGCCGCTTCTTTGCGAAGGCTATGGGGATGCCCGATCTGACGCCCAGCTCTCTCGCCCTGTAGTTGGCCGTGCTGACCACCCCGCTGTCCTCCGTGCGACCGGAGTAGACGCAGACCAAGACAGGTAGGTCTCTCAGGGAGGGGTTCTCAAGCTCCTCGACCTGCGCATAGAAGTAGTCGAGGTCGAGGTGGCCCACCAATCGGGTCAAACCTTCGGCGAGTGGCTCTCCGCTCGATTTAAGGGTATTAGGTGGCATCGAGGTTCAGCCGGCAGCTCCGGAATGCCGTCCAAGGCCCGTTCTGAAGGTTCATTTACGAATTCACCGTGGTATTCAGTGCTTGGCGTCGGTGAAGTACCTTGCACCATACATCCTGATCACGGCGTTTACGTACGTCTTCGCGAAGGACGCCCTCGCGTATGCGTCTCCGTTCGTGTACGGCGCTCTGACCACGCTCGTGACCTGTGTGACGCTCTTCATCGTAACCCGTGGGAAGCTCGTCCTGAACAGGGACACGATACTCTTCTCCGTGTTCTATTGGTTGGCTGGCGCCTGCCTGATCACCGGCCTGAACTACATCTCGTCGTCCCAGTCCGCCATCCTGTCCTTCACAATGCCTCTCATCGCGATACCTCTCTCGGTGTACGTACTCAGAGAACGTGCATCAAGAGTCGAGGCATATGGGGCCCTGGTCGGGTTCGTCGGGATAGTGGTGTACAACATCCCTCTGCTCAGCGGGACCCCTACGCTGATAGGAGTGGGGCTCACCCTCGGGGATGCATTCTTCTGGGCGCTCTTCTCCGTGTACATGCGGAAGCTGAGGCTGCAGGACACTACGCAGACGCTCGCGACGGGGGCGCTTGTCAGCTTCCTGTTCTACGCGGCGCTGTCCTGGATTGATTTCAGATTCCAGCCGTCCCTGCACCTTGCAGTGGACATCGGATTCCTAGGGGTTATCGCGTGGGCGCTCAACCCGTTTCTCTGGATGGCCCTGCTCAAGACGGAGAAGCTGTCCAGACTCACGACAATCGTCTTCATGGCCCCCGTCGTGACACTGATCTACGGCGTCGCTACTACTGGTGTCATCCCGAGCTACGTGACATTGGCGGGCGTCGTGCTAATCTTTGCGGGCATCTACGTCTCGAACATCCTCGGGACGAGGTCCGTCGAGAACGTCCCAAGACCCGAGCCAAGAACCTAGACGCCGGCGTTCGCTGTCATGAGGATGAGAATGATGGGGTCGGCCGGATTTGAACCGGCGCTCTCAAGCGCCCGAGGCATCTCCCAAGTTTGATTGAAGCCTGGACCAGACTAGCCGACGACCCCAGCCCGTTGGCGCAAACCCCTCCCCGCAGGTTGTATCTCAATCTTTGGTTGGGGGAGGAGCCTCGGGGCTACGCAGGCGTTATAAGCAAGAAGCTTCTACGTCGGGCCATGACTGAAGGCACGAAAACTGTAATCGTTGGTCAATCCAAGCCCCTCTTGAACTACGTAACCGCGTGCATAACGATGTTCAACGGCGGCGCCGATCACGTGGTCCTCCGCTCCAGGGGAGAGGCGATAAACATGGCAGTCGACGTCGCACAGCTCCTCAGGAAGAGATTCTTCAGCCAGGTGCAGATTTCGAAGATTCAAATCGACGGAGAGAACGTCATCTCGAGGGATGGCAGACAGCTCAGCCTTCCGGTCCTAGAAATCGAGCTGTCGATGCCAAAGCCGCAAACGACCACGACCTGATCGGCAACTCTGGTTGAACGAGCTGAATCGGCGCTTGTCGGTTCCAGATACTGGAACGAAAACGATGCCCTCGGGACGATTGTCCTCTAGTGCCAGGTCAGTCTGTGGCTGGATGAATCCCTGAGAAGAGGATGATGAGAGTGTACGACTTCGACTCCCTGCTGGACGAGATTCTGAGCCATAGGCCAGAACTCACTCGAGACCAGATTATGGAACAGATACAGGTGAAGAAGCGGGACGTGGGAGCCGGGTTCCTGACTGAGCAGGGCGCTCTCTTCCTCATAGCGGGCGAGCTCGGGGTCCAGCTAAAGCACATGACCTCCACCGACCTGACCCTGAAGGACATCTACGCGGGAGCCAACGACATAACCATCGTCGCGAGGGTCCTGGGTGTCTACCCAATCAGCGAGTACAAGAGGAAGGATGGTACCCCGGGGAGGTACAGGAAGGTAATCCTCTTCGACAAGAGCAATGTCGCCCGGCTTACCATCTGGGATGACAATCAGGACGCAATCAAACTCGAAGGGATATCCGTGGACGCGCCGGTGAGAGTGTCCAACGGGTACGTGAGGCCTGGGTTGGACGGAAAGCCCAGCCTAAACCTGGGAAAGAGAGGGAAGATAGAGCTGTTGAGCGATGACGTAATAGTGTCCCGGCTGGCCCCACTCTCTAAACTGGTAAGGAAGATTGGGGAAGTCGAGGAGGAGCAGAACATGCCAGCGGTGGAAGGCACCGTCTCCTCCGCGAGCAGGTTCTCCAGCTTCACCAGGAGCGACGGCTCGCCCGGATCGCTGACGCAGTTCGAGTTGACGGAGGACGCGGGCAAGAACAAGATCCGAGTCGTGGTCTGGAATCCTGTCTCGATCGAGGCGAAAGTAGGTCAGACGGTCCTCGTCACCAACCTGCGAGTCAGGAAGAGCATGAACGGCGACCGCGAGCTTCATGGGGACAGCGCGACGGGGGTGCTGGACATCGGGGCAGCGCCCGCCGGAGGGGGCGCGAAGCTCGTGAAGGTGAACCGCATCAAGGACGCGACCGGGCCGGTCAGCCTTGAAGTGATGGCGCTCTCGAAGGCGAGCACCCATGAGGTGCCGATGCGGGACGGTCCGAGCCTGAAGAAGGCGGAGCTCATCATCGGGGACGACACGGGAGAGATCACGCTCGTCGGCTGGAGGGACCTTGCGGACAGGCTCGTCAAAATCGAGGTCGGCGAGAAGCTGAAGGTCCTCGATGTGGTCAGGCAGGTCTCTAAGATGGGTATGATGACCCTAGAGTTCGGGAACGACTCGAAGATCGAGAAGGTCTCGGATTAGGTCTGGTTCTTCGGCCTTCTCAGGACTTCGTACTCGTAGACGAAGATAATCACGAGTGCCACAACGAACAGTGTAATCATGACCCCGCTGATAAGGTTGTAAAAGCTGGTGGCGTCGAGGATCGGTATCATCGTTCAATCCACGGTCGAGATTAGTATGGTATAAGTTTTCTGAAGGTGCCGGGGGCGGGATTCTCGCGTTTCCGCATTTCGAGCCCGCGACCTCCGGATTTCGCATCCGAGCTTGGGATTATGAGTTTCGCCCACCTAAGGCGTGCCCGGCGCAATGAGCCAAGCTA